>JAFYAH010000007.1 GCA_017540825.1 Candidatus Methanomethylophilaceae archaeon
ACGACATGGACGGCACGATCGCGGTCGTGCCGGACGGATGTATCCTTCTAGACAAGGGCACGGGAACCTTCCCAAAGCCCATAGCCAGAGGATAATTCGACGTTTACCCGTATGGATGGAGAACATCGAATCTACAAGAAGCTCGTCCGGCAAAAGAAATAAAAGATATATTTTTATATAATAACAATATCACACACTCTGGCAAGACGGCCATAGCGGCGGGGCAACACCCGGTCCCATCCCGAACCCGGCAGTAAAGTCCGCCCGCGTACCTGTCTGTACTGTACTGCGCAAGCGTACGGGAACTCAGGCACGCTGTCTGCCACTTCTCTCAATTCTTTGATCGGTGGTTCACACTTCGGTCAGAAGGAATCCCATGTAATAAGGCAGGGCCAGCTTGTTCCCTGCCCTGCCGACGTTGTTTGCGCCCAGCTTGACGCATGACCTCACGCCGAACACGTCAGGGTTGGACGAAATGTAGTCGGCGGCCTTGGTCTTTCCTGTCCCTGCCTTGACCTCCAACAAGGTCGGCTCCCCTCTGAACCTTATGATGAAATCTATTTCCGATCCGCTGTCGCGACGGCAATAGCACAGCCTCCTGCCCATCTTGACTGATCCGCCTGCCAGGATGCCGTTCCGCTGGAAACATGGAACGGATAATCCCAATGTCGACAGTTACATTTTTATATAGCAAATATATGCCCACTTCTGGCAAGACGGCCATAGCGGCGGGGCAACACCCGGTCCCATCCCGAACCCGGCAGTAAAGTCCGCCCGCGTACCTGTCTGTACTGTACTGCGCAAGCGTACGGGAACTCAGGCACGCTGTCTGCCACTTCTTCATCCATCATCTCAGGACGACAGTCTCGATCTTCGCAGGAGCATCAGCATAGTGCCTGCGACTATTCCGGCAAGGCCCAGGGACGCCTTCCTGCTGAGCCTCTCGCCCAGGACCACGTACGAGAACAGGACCGCCACGAGGATGCTGAGCTTGTCTATCGGCACGACTACGCTCGCAGGGCCCTCCTGGAGAGCCTTGAAGAAGCATAGCCAGGAAGCCCCCGTGGCCAGGCCGGACAGGACTATGAAGCCAGCGTCCCTCCGGCCGACGGAGCGGACCTCGCGGCGCTTCCCTGTCACCGCGACCATCCCCCAGGACATGGCCAGCACCACGACGGTGCGTATGGCAGTCCCCAGATTGGAGTCTATGCCTTCCATCCCCGCCTTGCCGAGGATCGACGTCAGCGAGGCGAACACGGCGGAGCCCACGGCGAGCAGGAGCCACCCTGAGCGGGTCTCCCTCGCCTCCTCCACGTCCTTGCGCTCGATCATCGCCAGCGTCCCGACGGCTATGAGAACGACTCCGACGATGCCAGCCAGCGACAGCCCCTCGCCCAAGAGGACGACCGCGAGGAGCACGGCCATCGCGGTGCTCGACTTGTCTATCGGTACGACGCGGTTCACGTCGCCCATCTGGATGGCCTTGAAGTAGCACAGCCACGACGCACCCGTGGCCAGCCCCGACGATACGAGGAACGCCCACGACTCCGCCGACAGCGACCCCAGACCGGACTGCGCCCCGGCGAGGAACACCAGCGCCCAGGCGAACAGCAGGACCACGGCGGTGCGGAGGGCGGTCGCCACGGTGGAGTCCACGCCCTTGAGGCCGAGCTTGGCGAGTATCGCCGTTGTCCCTGCGAAGAACGCGGATGCGGCCGCGAGGAGAATCCACATAAGATAAGGGCCGGGGGAGGTCCCCCGGGTTTGACGTTTTCAGAACTTGGAGAGCTTTATGAGCTTCTCCCAGCGCCTGTCGACCTCGTCCTGGATGGACTCCACGACTGGCTCCCACCTGTCCTGCAGGAGGTGCTTGAACCTGCCCTGGGACTTGATCCAGTCCAGCACGGGCTTCTTCTCCGCCTTCCCGTCGGCGATCCTGGCGCTCTCGGCGGTCAGGGCGTACTCCCCGTCGACGACCTCGTACAGGGGCCAGATGCAGGTCTCGACCGCGAGCTTGGCCATGCTGATGGTGTCCTCGGAGGCGAACCTCCATCCCCTGGGGCAGGGGGAGACGGCGTTGATGAAGCTGGGCCCGTCCGCGGCGAATCCCTTGGACGCCTTGGTCACGGTGTCCCTCCAGTTGTGGGGCGACACCTGCGCGACGTAGGGTATGTTGTGCGCCACGAGGATCGCGGTGAGGTCCTTGGGGAACTCCTTCTTCCCGGACGCCAGGGAGCCTGCCCAGGATGTCGTGGTGGACGCCCCCATCCCGGTGGCGGAGGACCTCTGGATCCCGGTGTTCATGTACGCCTCGTTGTTGAGGCACACGTACATCATCTTGTGGCCCCTCTCCATGGCTCCGGAGAGCGCCTGCAGGCCTATGTCGTAGGTGGCTCCGTCCCCGGCGAAGTTCACGAACTTGATGTTGTCCGCGATCTTCCCCTTCTTCCTGAGCGCCACGTAGGCGGTCTCCACCCCTGCGCAGGTCGCGGCCCCGTTCCCGAAGGCTGTGTGGATGTACGGGGTGTTCCAGGAGGTGTACGGGAATATGGTCGTGGAGACCTCGAAGCATCCCGTGGACCCGGACACGATGACGGGGTCCTCGGTCCCCATGAGTATCTGCTTGGCTATTATGGACTCGGCGCACCCGGCGCAGAGCCTGTGCCCGCTGGCGAGCCTCACGGGCATCTTGGTGAGATCCTTCAGAGACAGAGAGGTCATATCTTCACCCCCAGATAGGTGATCTTGGGCGCATCGCCGGCGGCGACCTCCCTCATCACCTTGTCGAAGCCGGCCACGGTGGCGTCCGCGCCTCCCAGGCCGTAAATCACGTTGTGCATCTCGGGCAGCTTGTCGAGGCCGGTGCATGCGGCGGCGACCTCGGGGAACATGGGCCCGTAGGCCCCGATGCTGAGATGCTTGTCGAACACGACGACGGCCTTCTTACCGGCCAGGGCCTTCGCCAGAGCCTCCTCCGGCCAGGGCCTGAACACGCGGGGCATCAGGCATCCCGCCTTTATCCCGGCGTCGCGGAGCTGGTCGACGGTGGCCTTCATGGTCCCGAAGGAGGAGCCGAGGACGATGGCCACGTACTCGGCGTCGTCGCAGCGGTACTCGTCGAGGAGGTGGTACTCCCTCCCGGTGAGCTCCTTGAACTCGGCGAAGACGTCCTCGCAGACCTTCAAGGCCTTCTCCATGGCCATCGCGGACTGCACCTTGTGCGGGTAGTAGAAGTCCGGGCCGTCCATGTTCCCGTGGGACACGGGGTGCTTGATGTCGAGCAGCGGATAGAGGGGCTTGAACTCCCCGACGAACTTCTTGACGTCGGCGGTGTCCACCATTGTCATCCTCTCGATGGCATGGGTCAGGATGAACCCGTCCAGGTTGACCATGCAGGGCAGCTGCACGTCGTGGTGCTCCGCGATCCTGGGAGCGACGATGGACATGTCGTAGGCCTGCTGGACGTTCTCGGAGAACAGCATGACCCATCCGCAGTCGCGGGCGGACATGGCGTCACCGTGGTCGTTGTTGATGTTGATGGGCCCGCTGACCGCCCTGTTGGCTACAGCCATTATCAGAGGGGTCCTCATGGCCGCGGTGATGGGGAGCATCTCCCACATGTACGCGAGGCCCTGGGAAGCCGTGGCGGTGAAGGTCCTGGCGCCCGCGGACTCGGAAGCGGTGCACAGCGTGAGGGCGGAGTGCTCGGACTCCACGCAGACGAACTCGGTGGTGACCTCCCCGTTGGCCACGTACTCGGCGAACTTCTCGACGATGATGGTCTGGGGCGTGATGGGGTAGGCGGCGCAGACGTCGGGGTCGATCTGCTTCCATGCGAGGGCGACCGCGTTGTCGCCGTTTATAGCGATATCCATTGTCATCTTCACTCCTCCTTCATCGTGATCGCCTTCTTGGGGCAGACCTTGGAGCATATCCCGCATCCCTTGCAGTGGGTGAGCTTGATGCCCGACATCTTGTTGTCCCTGAACACGATGCTGTTGTCGGGGCAGTAGATCCAGCAGGTCATGCAGTCGATGCACTTGTCCTGGTCGACTATGGGAACGAAGCTCCTCCAGTCCCCGGTGTAGAACTGCTCGGACGAGCCGGGCTTCAGAATGCGTCCTCCGACCACGAGGTCGCTGGGGTTTGCCATTACCATTCACTGCACCTCCGCATATCCCCTCTTGAGAGCAGAGAGGTTCTTGACTATGACCTTGTCCGAGAGCTTCCCGGTGAACTTGCTGGTGATCTGGTCCTCCAGCATGTCGTAGGGAACTATGGGGCAGACCTTGACGAGCGCCCCGAGCATGATCGTGTTGACCATGGGCTTCCCGATCTCCTCTATGGAGATCTTGATAGCGTCGAGGGTGTGGCACTCCACGTCGACGCCGAGGGCGTCCTTGAGCTCTTTGGCCGATCCCGCGTAGTTGGCGAGGATGATCGAGTTCTGCTTGATTCCCTTGGCGACGTCGACCTTGCCGACGAGGGTCCCGTCCATGATGACCACGACGTCAGGCTCGTAAACCTGGCTGTGGACCCTGATGGGCTTCTCGGAGATCCTGGTGAACCCCCTGATGGGAGCCCCCATCCTCTCCGGGCCGAACTCTGGGAACGCCTTGACGTACTTTCCGGCGGCGATGGCGGTCTCGGCGAGGATCTCGTTCGCTGTGACGAGCCCCTGGCCTCCCCTGCCGTGCCAACATATCTCCATGTCCATGAGTACCACTCTTGTCGACGGGATATGGGGGCATTATTTTAAACCCTTTGCGTAAGTTCGAGAGTTTGCCATCCATAACGTACCTTTGACGACGAAAATAGAATTCAAAATAAAGTAATATTACGAATTTCGAAATCATGGATATTGATATCGTAGCATGCCGACCGGAGGCCCCAACGGCTCCGAAATGGAGGAAAGGAGCCGGGCCCCGAGCCTTCCATGCTGACGTAGAAAAAGAAACCATATAAACAGTGAGCCGATTAGAGTTGACGTAAACGGGCGGGAGGCGCTTAAAGCCGTCTTCCTCGCGCAAAAACTCTTCCAAGACGCGGGGTCATCCCAATGGAAAAGAAGATCGTCGATGTTAACGAGTTACACGTTGAAGATGTGCCCTTCGTGGGTGGCAAAGGCGCCAACCTCGGAGAGCTGACAAACGCCGGATTCCCCGTTCCGGAGGCTTTCGTCCTCACTACGGTCGCTTACGACTATTTCATAGACTCGAGCAGGATTTTCGATGCGATCAACAAAGAGATCGCCGGTATCGACAGGAACTCGGACGACAGCCTCGCCGCCGCGTCCGACAAGATCAGGGAGCTTTTCGAGAAGTACGAGATCCCCGCCGACCTGAGGGACGAGATCGTCGCCAAGTACAAGGCGCTGTTCCCCAAGGGGAAGACCGGCTTCGTCGCGGTCAGGTCCAGCGCAACCGCCGAGGACCTTCCCGACGCCAGCTTCGCCGGGCAGCAGGAGACCTACCTCAACGTGAAGGACGAGGCGGACCTCTTCGACAAGATCAGGAAGTGCTGGTCGTCCCTTTTCACCGCGAGGGCCATCGCGTACCGCGAGAAGCAGGGCTACTCCCACAGCGAGGTCAAGCTGGCCGTCGTCGTCCAGAGGATGGTCAACTCCGAGTTCTCCGGCATCATGTTCACCAAGAACCCCAACAACGGAGCCGACCAGATCATCATCGAGGGCGGATACGGGCTCGGGGAGGCCATCGTCGGCGGAGAGGTCACCCCCGACACATACGTCGTGGACAAGGCCAAGAGGAACATCATAAAGAAGATAGTATCCACCCAGACCTGGAAGTACGTCCGCGGCCCCGAGGGAGGGGTCGTAAAGGAGGACATGCCCGAGGATATGGTGAAGGCCCAGAAGATCCCCGACAAGCGCGTCAGCGAGATCGCCGAGATCGGGCGCCAGATCGAGATCCACTACGACAAGCCCATGGACATGGAGTGGTGCATCGAGAACGACAAGGTCTACATAGTCCAGGCCAGGCCCATCACCGTCACCGGGGACTCCGCCACCAACGAGTCCGTGGAGTCGGTGACCTCCAGCGCGGACATCATCACCAGCGGGCTCGGAGCCAGCCCCGGCCTCGCCATGGGGAAGGTGGTCATATACAAGGTCGGGATGAGCCTCGACGTCGTCAAGGACGGGGACATCCTCGTCACCGAGATGACCATGCCCGACATGGTCCCCGCCATGAGCAGGGCCGCCGGGATCGTCACCGACGAGGGCGGGATGACCTGCCACGCCGCCATCATCTCCAGGGAGCTCGGGACCCCCTGCGTCGTCGGGACCAGCAACGCCACCAAGCTCCTGGCCGACGGCATGGAGATCACCGTCGACGGGACCACCGGGACCGTCTACAAGGGAATAATAAAGAAGAACGAGGAGGCCAAGGCCGCCGCGCCCGCAGCCGTCGGGGAGTACGTGCCCATCACCGGGACCAAGGTCATGGTCAACATGTCCATGCCCGCGAAGGCCGAGGAGATCGCCCAGCTCCCGTGCGACGGGGTCGGGCTGATGAGGATAGAGTTCCTCTTCACCAACTACATAGGGGAGCACCCCTGCGCGGTCATCGAGGAGGGAAGGACCCAGGAGCTCATCGACAAGCTCGTGGACGGCATCTCCATGGTCGCCAAGGCGTTCTACCCCAGGCCCATCACCCTCAGGACCTCCGACTTCAAGACCAACGAGTACCACGACATGAAGGGAGGAGCGGACTACGAGCCCGACGAGGACAACCCCATGATCGGATGGAGAGGGTGCTCCAGGTACGTCTCCGAAAGCTACCGCGAGGCGTTCATGTGCGAGCTCAAGGCCATCAAGAAGGTCAGGGACGAGCTCGGGTTCAGGAACCTCAACATGATGCTGCCCTTCGTCAGGACCGTCGACGAGGTGCAGGAGATCACCGAGATGATGAGGTCCGTCGGGCTCAGGAGGAGCAAGGACTTCAAGCTCTACTTCATGGCTGAGGTCCCCGTGAACATCTTCATGGCGGACGAGTTCTGCAAATACTGCGATGCGTTCTCCATCGGGTCCAACGACCTGACCCAGCTCACCATGGGCTGCGACAGGGACTCCGACATACTCGGGCGCATGGGATACTTCGACGAGAGGAACGAAGGGGTCAAGAGGGCCATCGCCCACCTGATCAAGGTCGCCCACGAGAACGGCAAGTTCGTGAGCATCTGCGGCCAGGGCCCTTCGGTCTATCCGGAGTTCACCGAGTTCCTGGTGGAGCAGGGGATCGACTGCATCTCCCTAAACCCCGACACGTTCGTCAAGACCAAGAGGATCATCGCCTCCGCCGAGCAGAAGATCATCCTCAGGGACCTGAGGAACCTGAGGAACAAGCTCTGAAACCTTCCAGGAGGGGACCACCCTCCTTTTACTCTTCTCTTCTACGACTTCCGGACGCGCCCGCGCTCCGCCGACGGCCTCCACTGCCGATTTTATATGCGAGGATGCGATGCGCAGCCATGGGTCGCTCGCTGATGGAGGCTTTGGATGCGGGGGAATGGATAGGCCCCGAGCTGAATGGGGAATACATGGAGAAGATCATCGACTGCACGGTGAAGATCCAGAAGTACAACACGACCGCGATGACGTCCAGAGAGGAAATGGTGTCGGCCTTCGAGGACGTCACCGGACGTAAGACTATAGGTAGCACTATAGTCGTCTTTCCGTTCAGGTGCGACTTCGGGTTCAACATATTCCTTGGAAAGGACGTCCTCGTGAACTACAACTGCACCTTCCTGGACAGCGCGTGTATCACTATAGGGGACTACACCAAGATAGGTCCCGACTGCCACCTGGTGACCGCGATTCATCCGATGGACCACATGGAGAGGCGGACGCGCATCGTGAGAGGCGAGCCGATAACAATCGGAGACGACTGCTGGATAGGGGCCAACGTAACTGTTCTCCCCGGAGTCACCATAGGCGACAGGTGCGTCATAGGGGCAGGATCCGTCGTGACGAAGGACGTACCGGACGATTCCGTATACGCAGGGAACCCCGCTCGCAGTATAAGACGACGAAAGTTCTCGATCTATACTCGAAATCACGATCGACCAAACGCTGACACGGATATGATTCGAATGGGGAAAAGATCGTGGAGATACTCGTATCAGAAGGACCTAGCAAGCCTATTATCTCAGATCGAAAGGCCTCAGAACAGAGGGCGTATTCCTTCGCCGTGGACCTTCTTCGGTACAGTCCACCGAAACGCAGCTAAACCGCTTGATACGATCCCCTAGATCGACAGCATACGAATCCCTGCCATCTCTAGAACAGGACCTGGCCTTCGACGATGTTCATAAGAGCATACTGGGGCTTATGGCAGATTCCGAGTATACCAATCTTGGATACCTGCTTTCGGACCAATGCGACTATCAGATAAAGGCGGCGTCGTTCTCAGAAGGGCGGGGATCTGCATTCCTGGACCGCCAGGAGATATCTGGATCGCTGCTGAGACAGTTCGAAGAGAGCATGCATTTCATAAGCAGGAACATGACGGTCTCGTCCAGAATAGATGGCGTATACCGCAAGGACTCTTGTGATCATCCAGAAGAAGCCGTCAGGGAGACTGTCCACGACGCCATAGTCCACCGCGACTACAGCTCTTCAGGAACCACGCTGATTTCTTTTTTCGACGATTCGATAGAAGTGGTCTCTACAGAAGCCCTGATAGAGGACCTGACGATATCGAACCTAGAAAAAAGGGTGTCGTTCTCCAGGAACAAGCGTCTTTCCGAGCTCTTCTACAGGCTCGGTCTGGTGGAGGCATACGGGACGGACATACCCCGCATCATGAGACCCTACGAAAAGGCCTCGAAAAAGCCGGTGTTCGAAGCATCCAACTCCACATTCCGCGTCACGTTATTCAAGCTATCGGACGATCCGCTGGTAGGGCACGGCAAGTCTAGCTCCTTCACCAGAGCAGAATACGAGAAGAAGACGGGTCTGAGCAGATCAAAAGCGATAGTGGAACTCAACAGGCTGGTATCCGAAAGGGGCCTTGATACGTGAAGGCACTGGAAAGAGCACCGTGTATCGCAAGGTGGCGGAACCCGGGACGCGTCGAGACGATTCCGAATCCGTGTCACAGCAGGGAGGCCATGTAGATCGGTAAGTACACCAGGTCTCCGCACACCTCCAGATCCCTGTTGCATACCACATACGCCGTTCCTGTCCTGTCTCCGAACTTGTCCATGTAGCGATCCAAGGACTTGTGCATCTTCGGCCTCTTTCCCGATTTCACCTCTATGACGACAGTGGACCTTCCTCTGACTGTCACGAAATCCACTTCCTGCAGCTTTTCCGAGTCCTCATGAGGAAATTTGCTGAAGAATAGCTTGTGACCGGACATCACCAGCTCCTGAGCTACCATGTTCTCGAAATACATCCCTTGATTGATTCCCATCTCGCCGTTCAATATGCTCCGATAGACCTCATCCGAGTCGAGCTTCAGAGCGTTGAAGGACTGCGTGAACAGAAGCCCCGTGTCGCACAGATACATCTTGAGATCGTCGTGGTCGCAATGGTTCTCCTGATCCACAGCCGGCTCGGTGATGCGACAGCATATATTCACCATCATCGAGTCCTGCAGCTCCGATATCGCGCGCCTGTAGTCGCGGAAAGCGGAATCCTTCTTCACCGAACCAGGGGAGAACGCCTTGTCATGCCTCTCCAGATTCGATGGCAGAGCGCGCAAGACCGCGGTCGCCCTGCTCGAGCCTGTGTCTGCATCGAGCTTGGCTGCATCTTTGACGTACAGGTTGAGTATGGACCTTTTGACGTCCTCCGCGGCTGCGAAAGAATTCCTCTCCACAAATCTGGCCACTGCCTTTGGCATCCCGCCCACCACCATGTAGGTGCGGTAAAGGTCCATCATATGGCCGTGCAAACCGTCGCCAAGAGGAGTGAGCGTCTCGAAGCTATCGCGTATCAGGAGCATCGACATCTCGTCTCCCATGGCCCAGAGAAACTCTTCGAAATCCATCGGATGCATCTGGATAGTGTCTTCCTCGGAAGGAATCAGGATGTCCTTGACGTTCTTCCGGATGGATATGAGCGATCCTGTCTCGTAATAGTCGTAGCGACCGTCGTTCACCAGTGTCTTGATCGCCTGCCTTGCCAGAGGATGAAGCTGCACCTCGTCGAACACGATAGCACTCATGCGCTCGTAGAGACGGACATGGAAATACTGCTGAAGGAGCAAAAAAAAGCGATTCAGATTGAAGAGATTACCGAACAACGCCTTAATTTCGTCATTGACTGCCTCGAATCTTATAAAAATATAGGTTTTATACTCATTTTTCACAAATTCTTCGAGGATAGTGCTTTTACCAACCCTTCTGGGACCCTCGATCATCAGCGCATGTTCTCCGGCTTTGGTGTCTTTCCAGGCTTTCAGCTCTTGATAGATCTTCCTGGCGAACATATGCGCAAATCACATGGCATTTATTTATAATTTAATAACCAATGCATGAATGGCAATTTCGTCTGAGGCGTGATTTACATGAATGGCAATTTCGTCTGAGGCGTGATTTACATGAATGGCAATTTCGTCTGAGGCGTGATCTTATGCAAGAATCAATGCAAAGACTAAAGACGGAAGGGATATGTCCGTCCTCTCTTCGATGCTGGACGAGTCGATCAAGACAATAGTCGGAAGCAAGGAACAATCGAATCTCGAAGCTTTCATCAAAGGCGAATGACGACTTCTCCACGCTCAAGACAGGAGGAATGGACGACTTCGAGCTCATATGCTTCCTGGCGATAGAGAAGAGCAAGCTTCTCGACATGCTGGGGATTACAGGAAAAGAACGCTCGAGATTCGTCAGCCAGGTCCACAGCGTCACCATGGTGGCCGCGATCTCCCCAGAAACGGTGAACCTGAGAAGAGGGGAAAGGGTAGGTTCCATATCCGTGTTCGAAATCCAGCTCAATGTCCAAGAACCGGATCGCATAATCTTCGACATCTTGGGAAAAATAGGCCAGAGGTCTGTGTTTCTGGTCAGATACGGAAGCAGATGCAGGCTTGTCGCTATTGAGAAAGAGCCGTTCTCGACTGAATGGGTGCTTGAAGAGTCCCTGAAGCTGTCCCTGGACGGCCTTGACCTCGACGACGCGTGGAAAGGGATCGTCAGGCCCATTGCAGGCATTCCCGACAGCGGATGCTTTGACTAGCAGATCGATGCGGAGATCCGCAACAGGACGATCCGCAAATAGATCGAGACCTTGGAATCCAAGATGTCCAAAGAGCGGCAGAACCACGTCCGCAAGGAGCTCCACGAGAGAATCAAAGATCTCAAGGCCTAGATCTTGCGAGGTCAGTTGTTCTCGCTCTCCATCAGCCTCTGGTTTATCCCGTCGGCCTGCTCGCTGGGAAGCAGCATCGTCGCCGCCTCCATGAACGGATGCTTGGCGTCGTTCTTGATGATCACGTCGTCCAGGGACTTCAGCCCCCAGCGCTCGGCGGTCTTCTCCAGGCCGAGCTTGACGTCCAGGTCGTTAGGCACCAGCACCGTGGCCCTCAGCTCCTTGTACCCCAGCTCCTTGGCCGCCATGACCCTGTGGTGGCCGTCCACCAGGAGGTAACCGTTGCGGCGCTTTATCATGATCAGAGGCTCGTTGAGTCCCCTCTTGAGCTCGTACTGCCTCCCGGCCAGCTCGTCCAGGTAGACCTCCTTCTGGGTGGGTATGACCTCCTCTATAGGGACCTTGGCTATCCCCGGCATCACCCTGATCTTCACGTCGTTGTACTTCTCCAGGAACGCCTTGACCGAGTCCACCTTGCTCTGGCGGGTCTTCTCTATGTGCGACCTGACGACGTCTATGTTGGAGATGATGCCCACCACCTTCTTCGTGCTCTCGTCGACCACGGGCAGGTTCCTGATGCCGTAGCGGAACAGTATGCGGGTCGCGTCGCTTATCGACATGGAAGGAGTGGCGCAGAACGACCCGCTCCTGATGACGTTCCTGATCTTCTCGTTCGGCTTGTCGATGTACCTCAGGAGATCCTTCGCAGTCACGAACCCCAGGAGGTAGTCGTTCTCCACTATGGGGAATCCGTGGAAGCTCGAGTTTATGAGCGCCTGCCTGACGTCTTCGACGGTCATATCCGGCGTCACGAAACGAACCTTCTCTCTCGGGACCATGTAATCTTTGACTGCGTCTGCCATCGACCCCGAATCGTCCCAAGGCGAATTAAACGTTGTGACTGCAGTTCGGAGCAAGGACGCTGGCTGCGACGAAGGGTTCATTCGACAAGCTTAAACGTTACCGCTGGACATTAGGGGTCTGAGGTAAGCGAAATGGCCGGACCCCTACTAACGGAAGAGAGCATCCAGGAAGAGACTGCGCTCCAGGACACGCTCAGGAACATCAAACATGTCATAATCGTGATGAGCGGCAAAGGAGGGGTCGGCAAGAGCACGGTGTCCTCCAACCTCGCCATGTCCCTCTCGATGAAAGGGTTCAAGACAGGAGTGATGGACATAGACATCACCGGCCCCAACATCCCCAAGATGTTCGCCGTGGAGGACAGGCAGCTGATGGTCGAGAACGAGAAGCTCATCCCCGTGTCCATCCCCCCTTCCCTGAAGCTCATGTCGATGGCGTTCCTCCTCCAGTCCAAGGACACCCCCGTCCTCTGGCGCGGGCCGGTCAAGATGGGAGCCATCAAGCAGTTCATAGAGGACGTCAACTGGGGAGACCTCGACTACCTCGTCATAGACATGCCTCCCGGGACCGGGGACGAGGCCCTGTCCATCGTCCAGCTGATACCCAAAGCCGACGGCATGGTCATAGTCACCACGCCCCAGGACGTCGCGCTGCTGGACAGCAGGAAGTCCCTGGTGTTCGGCGCCGAGGCACACGTCCCCATCATCGGGATAATCGAAAACATGAGCGGGTTCGTCTGCCCCCACTGCGGAGAGGTCACCAACATCTTCAAGTCCGGAGGAGGGGAGGCCACCGCCAAGGAGATGAACGTCCAGTTCCTCGGGCGCATCCCGATCGAGCCCGGGATCGTCGACGCGGGCGACTCCGGGATCCCCATAGTCCTGGGACACCCCGACTCCGCGTCCGCGAAGGCCATCGGCGGCATCGTCGACAGGATCGTCAAGACGGTCGATAACCTATGAAGATCCTCGCCGTGTCGGAAGGGGAGTCGCTGGACTCGTACATTGCCGACGACTTCGGCCATGCCCCCTTCTTCCTGCTGGTGGACTCCGAGACGCTGGACTACCACGTGATATCTAACGAGTACGCCGACTCGCTCTCCGGGGCGGGAGTAGCCGTGGCGGAGGCCATAGTCTCCCTAGGGAGCGTGGACGCCGTCCTGACCGGCGGGATAGGGATGCACGGCTCCGACATACTGTCCAAGGCCGGGATCGAGATATCCTCGGACGAGGACGGGACCGTCGAGGACTGCATAAGGGACTTCATGAGAAGATACGAGCGCAGGAAGTCCTTCGAATCGCAGAAGACGTGATCAAACAGGGCCTTCCTCCGAGGGCCCTCCTTTCGCTTTTGTGAACTGCGGATATAAGCACATTACAGCAGACGGTTCATCGATCCTTGCATTTCGGAGGAATGCGATGAACAGATGCCCGCCCAGATTCACGATATCCTCTAAAGCCGCCAGAATACAGAGACGACCGTGTAGATGTCCGTGAAGACCTCGCACGGCCCTGCGGTCGCCCCAGATTATCTTGTGGAGCTGCGGAAGCACCCTGGCGTCCAGCCCCGAGTCCAGCACGCGGGAGACCAGCCAGTCCAGCTTTCCCGTCCCTCCCACAGGCCCGAATATTATGTTCGTGTCCACAGGGTTCTCATCCAAGAACCTGACAGCGTAGTCGAAATCGGCGTCGTCCGCCACTATGAGCTTGAGCTGGTCCTTGCGGGAGAGGAGCCTGAGGTTCCCCTTGAGCATCCTGTCCGCCATGCCCGAAGAGGGGCACTTGATGTCCATGCTTATCATCACCAGCGGGTCGTCGGGAACCTGGGACAGGTCCGTGGCGCCGTTGGTCTCCAGGACCACCTGCTTCCCTGCGGACACCAGCATGCGGAGAAGCTCCGGCATGTCCGGCTGTATCATCGGCTCCCCTCCGGTGACGCACACGCGAGGGCTGTCGCCTACGGCGCCCATGATCTCCTCCAGGGACATCTCCGTCCCTCCCTCCATGGAGTACCTGGTGTCGCACCATGAGCACGAGAGGTTGCATCCCACCGTCCTGACGAAGAACGTCGGGACCCCCATCATCAGGCCCTCGCCCTGGATGGACTTGAAGCACTCGCAGATCCTCATGTCACTCGTACTCGATCTCGTCCTTGTACCCGGCCTCTTCGAACCCCTTGAGCCTCAGCCTGCAGGAGTCGCAGTGCCCGCACGCCTTCTCCCCGCCGTTGTAGCACGACCAGGTCAGGTGCAGCGGCGCCCCGAGGGCCTTCCCGCGTCTGACTATGTCCGCCTTGGAGTCGTTGAGGATCGGGGTCATTATCCTTATCGGGCGCCCTTCCACGCCGGCCTTCGTCCCGACGCCTATCATGCGCTCGTAGGCCTCGAAGAACTCCGGGCGGCAGTCCGGGTATCCCGAGTAGTCGACCGCGTTCGCGCCGATGTAGATCCTGTCCGCGTCGATCGACTCGCAGAGGCCGGCGGCTATGCTCAGGAATATTATGTTCCTGGCAGGGACGTAGGTGTCGGGGATCTTCTCGTCCAGCCTCCCCTCGCGGTCCATGGGGACGTCTATGTCCTTGCGGGTGAGGGCGGAGCGGAAGGTGCCCAGGTCCAGGTCGTACACCACATGGTCTATCCCGTAGTGCCTGCAGACGTCCTCGGCCGACCTCAGCTCCCTGGTGTGCCTCTGGCCGTACCTGAAACTGACCGCGGTGACCTCGCACCCGTCGGCGATGGCCTGGGCAAGGGTCGTGGTGGAGTCCAGCCCTCCGGACAGAAGGGCGACCGCCTTCATCCGAGGACCTCCGTGTGCCAGGCCGTCTGGCCGCGCTCCTCGTCGAGCCCGATGGATATGGACCTGACGTTCGGAGGGAACTCGATGTCGGCGAGCATGCGCAGGGCCATCATCTTGGACATCTCCTCGGCAGTGGTCGTCGGGACGTCCAGCAGGGCCACGTCCTCCCTGGGGAACACGTACCTCTTGCATCCGGTGACGACCTCCACGGAGTCCTCCACTATCGCCAGGGCGACCTCGGACGACTTGAGCGGGAGCAGCGTCCTGTGGTCGACCTCCTCTATAATCTCCCTGAGGGCCTTCTTGAGCACCACGAAGTCCATTATCATCCCGTCCTGGCCGATGTCCCCTTCCAGGCGGAGGCGGACTATGTACGAGTGCCCGTGCAGCCTGGAGCACTTCTCGTGCCTGGGAATGAAGTGGCAGGCCGAGAACCTCAAACCGGAATATCCTCCGTCAATCTCTAGAAGCATTGTCAATCCTCCGTTAGCATCATCGCGAGAGCCAGGGAGTCCCTGTAGTCGGTCTTCGCGCGAGACGTGTCTATGAACACCTTGTCCGTGTTTATCACCGGCGCTCCGAGGGCAGCCACCCCTCCGATGAAATGCAGGGACCTGAATATTATGTTCCCCGTGATCCCCTCCGGGGCTATGATGATGTCGGCCTCCCTGACCGCGTCCTCTATGAGTATCTGCGAGTGGTAGGCGTCGTATCCCTCGCCGCACAGCTTCTTTGCCAGGTTGCGGGCGCTGTCTATGGACTTGTCGACGACCTTGCATCTGCCCACGTCCTCGCATCTGCCTCCCGACATGATGGCGATCTTCGAGCCCATCCCGACCCTCTTGGCCAGAGCGGCCGAGCGAACCGCCAAGTCGTGCTTCTGGCGCTCGGTCCAGCCCTCGTCTATCCCGACGGGGGCCAGGATGAACATCTTCCTCCCCGGGGGCTCCATGAACACGGCCCTCTCCAAGGACTTGAGGCCGATGCCCGACTTGATCATCGGCAGAAGCACGGACGAGGACATGTCTCCGCGGACGGCCGCGTCTATCTTCCCCGAAGCGAAGTCGCTGGCGAGCTCGTGCGGGTCGTCATAGATCACGATGTCGTGGCCCTCCATGGCGAGGACGCTCCTCTCGACGTTGCCGCTGGCGGTTCCGCGGCCTATGCCGACACGGACGTCGGGCAGGTCCGAACTCAGGAGCGTCTCCGTAGTGAACATGGGTCGCCCATGCATTATCAAATATAAAAACAAGTCAACACCGGGATTCCGCCTGGCAACAGCCGTCGGCAAGGCATTCAGTCAGAGCGTATCTGGTCGAAGGCGTATCCGTCCCAGGTCCTCTCCCCGAGCACGATCTCCGCCTCCGGTATCGTGAGCATAGGGCGGTCGTACCTCGCGGAGTCGTCCATGGCTATGCGGGGGCATGCGGTGCAGACGAAGGCGTCGACCCTGTACGCCATCAGGGACGCCGGAGTGACCTCCTCCATAATGACCTTGAAAGCGGCCTTCCCATGCTCGCGGAGGAGCCTGACCATGCGGTCCGCCTCCACGGATCTGTTCTGGCCGACCTTGGAGCACTGTATCACCATGAAGGAGCTCGCGCCCGACGCCCTCTGGATAGCGGCGAACCTCTTCCTTAGGATCCTGTCCCTCGTCTCGGACATGTCGCGGACCTCTCCGGTCACCGGATTAAGGACCAGGACGGGCTTCCGCATGCCGAAGGCGGCCGCCAAGGGATGAAAGTCGCCCTCGCCGATGAACAAGAAGGCGTCGACGTCCTCCGATATGGACTCGGCCGCGGTGCAGTTGCATCCCAGCACCTGCCCGGGGTGGCATATGCGCCTGTCCCCTCTCCCGACGAAGACCTTCCTGCCGGACGCCTCCAGCATCTCCCTGACCGCAGGGATCAGGCCGAGGTACTGCACCGTGGCAAGGAGCCCGACGCGCTCCGGGAGGGGATCCAACAGGCCCATGGCGACCGGATCGACGGACGCGTCGGAACGGGACTCGACATAGAGGACGCTCGGGTCATCTCCCATGGAAGGTATGGGGGAATGGCCGAAATGCACCAAGGCATCGGCGACGCCCTTGTAATCGAAGAGGTCGCATGCGCCGTAGCACGGGAGCCCCGACACGATTATCTCGGCGCCGGTAGAAGAATGAAGAAAATCGGAGATCTCGGCCGCCCTGACCTTCAGGCCCTCGGGCAGCTGGAGGACGACGGAGGAGAAGCCCCCGTCGTTTATCCACGCTGTGACGCGGTCCAGCTCGAAATCGAACATTTACCTTATGAGCTCGGCTCCCTTCTCTACGTCGATGTAGCAGGGGGAGGGGAACTTCATGGAAGCTCTCCAGAGGGCGTCCTTGGCTATGGCCGCTTTATCGGCGGAGATGCGGACGGTCAGGATAGCCTGGTCGCGCTCCAGCCTCGCAGCGGTCCCCACAGTCTTGCCGAACCCCTGACGCATTCCGCTGGACACACGGTCCGCTCCTGCGCCGGTGGCGAGCTTGTTCTCCCTGAGCACGACGTGGGGGAAGGCCCTCACGGTCATGTGGTAGTTGGCCGTTCCAGCCTGTCCGTTCAGGACCTTGTTGGCGGCGATACGGCCGGCCTCGATGGAGATGTGCCTGACCTGGACGCGGTTCTTCACCCTGAGGGTGAGGACGACGGGGAAGTCCTGCTTGAGGTTGCCCATCTCGTACTGGCTAACCCTGCTTGCGGGAACTCCGCCCATGTACTCGCGGCGAGTGTAGGCCTGTCCTTTGATCTGTCTGTACATTGATGCGGGCTTTCTTACCATTTAAACCACCTTGATCGGAATGCGATGAGGGCAGGCGGTTCATGGGACGTAGAACTGCTACCCTGTCTGACAAAACTGCTCATTATCAACCCCCATATAAGAGTTTCGTTATTATTCCGTCGCAGGACGCTAGATGTTCGACCGGAATTCCCGCTGAAAGGGCAGCTGACCGCCAACGATAATTAGTGCTACGACTATCGGGGTGGTGATGAAACCTTTCGGCTTCAACGTGGTCTCTGAGAACAGAGAGGAAGGAGTCCCTGTAGCGACGGCAGGGCAGATCATGGTTGACATCCAGAACCTTCTCACTGACATAGGCAAGTGCATGCTGAGGACCGAGATGAGCCTGCAGAACAGCATACCCGACAGCCTTGCGGACAAGTTCACCCTGAGGATCGGAGGCTCTTCCGACAAAGGGGTGGGCTCCAAGGTGAGCGACGGGTCCGAGGAGCTGTTCGAGGAGGCCCTGGGGATGCTCTTCAAGACCCTGACGTTCTTCGGCCAGGGAAGGGTGGGCATATGGATGGAGGACAAGTTCCCGGACCCGTTCGAGCGCATAAACATAGCCAAAGACCTGGTCGCCCTCAACGACCATCTGTCCGGAACCGTGCTGATCTTCGGGCCTGCCTCCGACAAGAGGGAGTTCCGCAGGCTGGACCGCGAGAAGCTCCTGCAGTACGTCAGGAACGGAGCGGAGAGGTGCAGAGTCATCGGAAAGGTATCTGCGGACCCAAGGTTCAAAGGCCACTGGACGTTCTCCAACTCCGCATACCAGGCGACCATCAGCCCCTCCAAGATGATGCCCAAGGAAACGCTCGACAACGCCGCGAAGAGCGGCATAGTGGCCGTCCTGGGGAACATAAGCAAGTCTGTGGACGGCAGGGTGGTGTCCGTGAACAACGCGGAGGAATGCATTGAGCACAGCACCATAGCGTTCAGGAGGATGATCTCCTCCAAGAGGGACGTCCGGCTCAGCGCCACGCTCTACGCCGACATCGGCTACGCGGCGGACAGGAAGCTGTGGGTGATGTCCTACAAGCCCCTGAACATAATAGTGAGCAAGCCGTCCTGGGACGAGTGCGTCATCGCGTTCCACGAGGAGTTCATCCTGCAGTACGAGATATACACCGAGGAGTCGAAGACCTTCGAAGGGGAAGAGAAGAAGGCCCAGGCCCTGCTGATGACGTTCGTCCCTCCCAAGATCTGACTCTGCGCGGCCCTGTCCCCGAGGCGGACGGCCCGAGACGCCCTATAGGATCCCATAGTCAGAGTTTTTATAGATTATCCACTGTCGGCAGTCTAAGTAACCATGTCGAAGAGACATCTCTCTCAGAAGACGGTGTCCGAGATAGGCAGGACGCGCATATCGCGCCTCATGGACCTGTCGGAGGAGGCCGTCCGCTCGGGCAGGCACGACAGGGCCCGCAGATACGTGGAGATAGCCCGCAGGATCGGCATGAAGACCCGCTTGAACATCCCGAAGGACAGGCCGTACTGCAAGGCGTGCCTGATCCCCCTGCTGCCTGGCGTCAGCTGCACGGTCAGGCTGTCGGACCACAAGGTCGTGACGACGTGCGGGATGTGCGGAACGGTGCGGCGCAGACCGTATCTAAGGGAGCAGAGGAAATGACGGAGAAGGAAGCGAAGAAGGAGCTCATGAGGAGAGCCAACGAGCTCAGCCCTACTGTCCATGTCGGGAAGGAAGGCCTGAGCGACGGCGTCTTCGAAGAGATAAACAACCAGCTCAAGAAGAACCGCCTGATAAAGCTCAAGGTCCTGTCCAACTCCGAGGACGGAGCTAAGGACGCCGCCTCAGCCATAGCCGAGGCCACGGGATCCGTGGTGGTAGACGTGCGCGGAGGGGTCATAGTCCTGACGGACAAACGTACCTGGACCTCCCTGTGCCAGAAGAAATTCTGAAGGTGCTCATATGCTCGACGTGAACGTGATTAGATCGAACCCTGAGATGATCAGGAAGATGCTTCAGAACAGGAACAAGGACACCGCCATACTGGACAGGTTCCTGGCCGCCGACGAGGAGTGGAGAACCCTCACCGGAGAGAACAACAGCCTCAGAAAGGTCAGGAACGAGGTGTCCCTCCAGATATCCAAGATGCCCAAGGGAGAGGATAAGGACGCCAAGATAGCCGAGATGCGCGAGGTGTCCGAGAAGATCAAGTCGAACGACGAGAGGATGGCCGAGCTCGAGGGCATCAGGCAGGACTGCGTCCTCAACATACCCAACATCCCCCACGAGTCCGTCCCCATCGGGAAGGACGAGAACGACAACGTGGTCGTGTACGAGGCAGGGACCAAGAGGAAGTTCGACTTCAAGCCCAAGGAGCACTGGGAGATCGCGGAGGACCTGGACATCATTGACTTCGAGCGCGGCGCTAAGGTCGCCGGAAGCGGGTTCTACTGCCTGAAGGGCGACGGAGCCAGGCTGGAGAGGGCCCTGATCAACTACTTCCTGGACACCCACCAGGACCAGGGCTACACCGAGCTGTTCACCCCTGTGGTCGTCAACAAGAACGCCGTGATCGGGACCGGCCAGTACCCCAACCTGAAGGACGACATGTACTACCTGGAGAGGGACGACATGTTCCTCAACCCCACGGCGGAGGTCCCTGTGACCAACCTGCTGCAGGACGAGATCCTGGAGAAGTCGCAGCTGCCCATCTACTACACCGCATACCTGCCTTCCTTCAGGCGCGAGGTCGGGAAGCACGCCGACACCAAGGGGATCATCAGGGTCCACGAGTTCAACAAGGTCGAGATGGTCAACTTCGTCCTGCCTGAGAACTCCTACGCCAGGCTGGAGGAGCTGAGGAAGAACGCGGAGGACCTCATAACCGGCCTCGGGCTCCCCTACAGGGTGCTGCTGCTGTGCACCGGCGACATGAGCTTCTCCTGCTCCAAATGCTACGACCTGGAGCTCTACGCGCCGGGGAAGGACGCCTGGCTCGAAGCCTCGTCCTGCTCCAACTTCACCGACTTCCAGGCCAGGAGGGCCAGGATCAAGTACAGGCCTGAGCCTCACCTGAAGAGCGAGTTCGTCCACACCCTCAACGGGTCCGGGCTGGCGCTCCCCAGGACCATGGTGGCCGTTCTGGAGAACTACCAGAACAAGGACGGCACCGTGACCATACCCGAGGTCCTTAGGCCGTACATGAGGGGCCAGGAGACCATCGGCAGGCGCTGAGTCAGATCTCGAGGCCGTCCAGGCCTTCCACCAAACCCTTTACATCGAAACCCTTTCTCGAGAGCAGCTTCTCCCTGACGGCCTTCTCCCCCTCCGTGAGGGAGTGGGACGTGACTCCGTAGCGGCGGGAGATCATCGCCTCCATGTACGCCGCCAGCATGTCGCAGGTCTTTATCTGGTACCCCTTGCGCCTGCCGAACCCGCCGTCCTCGTCCGAGAACGGGTCGAAGACCATGAAGCGGAACTCGTCCCTGAACTCAGGGCTCAGGAGGGGCATTATGGTGGCCTCCATCTGGTCGTGCTCGTACTCCGCCAGTATCCCCTCTAGCCCGTCTATGCTCGTCTTGATCGGGGAGATCACGTCCTTCGTCAGGACCTCGGGGAGGTCGTGGAACAAGGCTGTGTAGAAGTCGTTGTAGACGGTCCTGTCGTCCTCGCAGTCGTCTATGTCCGCGAGGTACACGGCGTCGGCCACCATCAGGGAGTGCCCCAGCACGGTGGTCCGAGGTATGCGGGGGGTCCTCGCCCAGCGCTGCTGGAAGCGGAGCTGCCCCACGAGGTCTATGAAGTCGAACGCCCCGCCTGCGGCCATGATCTCGCTCACTCCCCTCAGGTGGATGTACTGCCCTATCTGCTCGGCAATCTCCCTGCGGGTGCGGTCTATGCCGTACAGCGAGCGGTTGGACTCGTATATCAGCTCGAACTCCCAGCGAGTCGCCAGGTAGTGCGCGGCGCGGACTATGTCGTCCTCCAGCGAGCCGTCGTCCGATTCGAGGTACTTCCTGAAGCGTTCGAGGAGGGCGGGATGGAAGTCCGGGACCAGGCGCGCGACCTCCGAGAGCACGAACTCGTTGACCTGCTCCGCCCTCTCCGAGGTTATCCTGTAGAACACCTGGGGCTTCAGGTCCGTGAGCACCGACCTCTGGATGAACGAGAACATCGTGTGCTCGATGACGGCCCTCCAGTCGACCTTCCTGCCCGCGCGCTCCTCCGACTTGCCTAGAAGCCACGCTATGGCCGCCTTGTGGGCCTGCTTGTCCAGCTCGGTGAGGTCCACCGGGCGGATGTGGTCGTTCCACCTGTGCATGTTGGCCGACTCGAAGAAGAGGGACAGGATATGGGGGTTGAGGGCCGGCAAATCGGATCACCTGCGCCTGCCGCTAGCGGATTCCCCAGCATCGGATTCCTTGGCCGCCTTTATGGTCAGGACATAGCCAGCGATCATGGCGGCCAGGCCGGCGATGAATATGTACGTGTCGTAGCCGCTCACGTTGAGGACGTAGTCGCACGTAGCCGCCAGCATTGCCGCGAAGCCTGCGACGGCCAGGACCAAAGGCAGGATGTTGCGCATGGACCGCCATCGCATAACTATGATTTAAAAGAGGGGATGAACCCCTCGGAAGTTTCAGGAGCTGGCCTGGACCAGCCTGTTGATGACGAACTTGCGGTCCATGCTGGACAGGAAGAATCCCAGCCTGGGGCCGACGCTCTTCCCGATGAAGATCCTGTAGAGGGACTTGTAGGCCCCCTTGGTGCCGAGCGGGCTCTCCTTCGCGATGTCGGCTATGATCCCGTTGATCTCGTCCGCGTTCCAGTTGCAGTCGTTCATCCTCCTGACCAGGGCCTGGAAGAAGACCTTCTCGTTCATGGACAGGTCCAGATTGTCGGGGATCGTGTTGAGGACCGAGAACTTGACGTTGTCGGGAGCGAAGCCGTTGAGCCAGTACCTGACGCACTCGCATCTGCGCCACAGCCTCTTCAGCTCGTCGTCGGTGGCGCCGGTGAAGTCGATGTTCCTGGACAGGATCTCCAGCACCTCCTTGTAGTTGGAAGCCATCTGGACTATGCTCACGAGATGCCTGTAGGGGACCTGTATGGGCAGCTTGGCCGGGACGTGGTTGTGCTGGGCGATGACGTACGCGTCGACCAGGTTCATCTCGGATTCGGTGTACTCCTTGGTGAAGTACTTCTGCTCCACCCTGTCGTATTCGTCCGCGATGTCGAGGATCCCCATCCCGGAGTCGTAGTCTATGCTCCTGGACGGCTGGACCCTGAGGAAGAGGTAGTTCAAGACCTCCGGAGGCGTCATGTTTATCGCGTCCAGGCCCGTGACTGGGCAGCCCAGCGACTTGTGCATCTGCCCGACGCCCTTGAGCTGCACGAACTCGTAGGGGATGGGTATGGGCGCCTTTCCGCCGTAGATCTCGGACACTATCCTCTTGCCGGAATCGTATGATCCGCCTGCGGCCGCATGGTCCTTCCCGAAAGGCTCCGCGGAGGTCCCGAATATCATCCACTTGGCAGGCCACTCCATCCTCCAGGTCAGCTTCCCCTCCCCGGACCTGATGTCGCAGACGCCGTGGTACCCGCACTGGCACTCGTACTCGACGGTAGGGAAGCTGTAGGTGTCGAACAGGGGCTTGGCGAACCTGCCGCAGTGCTCGCATACTGGGTTGTAGGGCGCATAGTTGGGGTCCGCGTCCTTCCCGGTGACCTCGTGCAGGATCTCTATGACCTCCTTCCTCTTCGTGAAGGCCTTGTCGATGCATTCGGTGAACGCCCCCTTGGCATAGAGGTCGTGGGTCCAGATGACCTCGCAGTTGACCTCCAGGCTGCCTACGGCGTCGAGGAAGGGCTGAACGAAGTGATGAGCGTAGTTATGATGCTTCCCGCAGGGGCAAGGAATCCGGGATATGGGCATGCCGACATACTTCTCGAACTCTTTGGGCAGGAAATCGTATCTTTTCCTTAGCGGATCGAAGGAATCTATGAGGTAGATGAGCCTGACCTCTTTGCCTTTGGCCTCCACGGCGCTGCGGACCGATTCCCCGGTGATGGCTTCCCTCAGGCTTCCCACATGGATGATGCCAGTGGGGCTGATGCCGGTCGCGATCAGCGGATGGTCGCAGCTATCGACGATTTCCTTTGCCACAACATCTGCCCAGTGCATGTGCATTCTAACCTCTTGGGGGCTATCTGCACATTATAAAAGACGTTTTCGGTGAAGTAATCGAGAAATGCTGGCAGCCGGCCCGATACCCCGGTTCTGCCGCAACAAAACATTATATAAGCATCATAGAATGCAGTGCTATGGCAAAGAAAAACGACACGGGCTTCCAGTCCTCCGCAGGACTCATGAGGTACTTCGACACCGAGGACGACAAGGGGCTCAAGGTCAGCCCGAGGACTGTAATAGGCCTCGCCATCGCGATCACGGTCATCGTGCTCCTCGCCAACACCCTGGCTCCTCTCTGAGCTCAAACTGGAAGCATCGGGCGCTGCCCGTCTTTCTTCTTCCTTTCTTTTTCACGTTCCGGTTCCGCGCCCGACGTTCCGGCCTGGATGCCGCGACTCGGACACCGCTGTGGCAAAAAAATGAAACGGAGGGGAGCCCCCCCCTCCGATGTTTGGTCCTCACATCCGGTCTTCGCCGAGGATGACGTACTCTTCCTGGTACTTCTTCCTGAACAGCTTGGAGAGGATCGGAGGCGCTATTATCGTCGTGGCCACGGACATCAGGACGACCACCGCGTAAAGCTCCGCGGACATCGCTCCGCTGGCTAGGCCTATCGAGGCGACGATTATCCCCACCTCGCCCCTGGGCATCATCCCCACACCGATGATGTTCATACCCTGCTTGTCGAGGGCCTTGTCGCCGATCTTGGCTCCGAACCCGCATCCTATGTACTTGGTTATGAGGGCGACCACTATTATCAGCGCGGCCAGCATGATCACGGTCGTGTCCGTGAGCGTGGAGATGTCCACCTGCAGACCTACGTTGATGAAGAAGAAGGAGATGAAGAACGTCGTTATCGACTCGATCTTGTGCTCCAGGTCCCACTCCCATGCGTACTCGGCGAACAGCATGCCTGCGAGGAAGGCCCCTATGATCCCCGCCAGGCCGATGAACTCCGCGAAGGCAGCCATGGACAGGCAGACGATTATCGCCAGAACGAGCTTGTTCGCGGAATGGGGGATCTTGCCTGCGTTGACGGCGGCGTCGTGCCTCGCCTGGAAGTAGCCGTACAGCCTGGGTATGACGTGCTTGCAGATCAGGATGACGGCCACGACGAACACGACCGCTTGGAGGGTGATCGAGACTATGTCCACGATGGAGATCTCTCCGGTCCCTCCAGCCACTCCGTTGACGATCGCGAGGACTATCATGCCGAGGACGTCGTCTATGACCGCGGCGGCGATGATGATGCGGGCCTCGCGGGTGTCCATCAGCTTCATGTCCTTGATTATGCGGGCGGTGATTCCGACGGAGGTCGCGACCATCGCCGCGCCCAGGAACAGGGCGTGGTTCATGTTCCCGTCCGCTACCAGTATGATGGCGAGGCCGGCGACGAACGGAAGCAGGACTCCGAGCACGGCCGCGATGAGAGCCGCCTTTCCCGATCCCAGAAGGTCCTTCACCTTGGTCTCGAGCCCTACGGAGAACAGGAGGAATATGACCCCCAGCTCGGCGAAGGCCTCTATCACGTCGTACGTCCCGCTGCCTTCATGCGACCCCGACCCAGGTTCCGGGACGGCGATGTCGAGGATGGACATCAGCGACCAGTCGCCGAACGACAGATTGGCGATGACTATGCCTATGACGATCTCGCCTATCAGCCCCGGCAATCCGAACCTGCTGACGACGATGGAGCCGATACGCGAGAGAACGAACAGCACCGCCATCGTAAACAGCAGCTGCAACATTTCCATAGACCCACGTATCGTGCCTAGGTAGAATATCTTATCGGATGCTCGGACTTTGGCGCACAGGGAGCAGCAGGACCGCGGAATGCGGTAGAGCGATGCGTGCTCGGCTCCTCTGCCGCCGCATAATGGAAGAAAAGCGGGCACCGCCTCAGCGGACGGGCCCGATTTGGCCTTCAGCGTCCGAAGTTGAAGAAGACGCCGTCGTCGCCGTAGCCGTCCCCTCCGAAGAGGAACACGACCTGGCATTCGTCCTTAATGCTGGCGTACACGGACTCCTCGATCCCGTCGGCGGGAATGGCTTCCACGTCCTCCTCGACCGGATCGTCGTCGATCAGATCGGGGATGGTGAGGCGCATGACGCCCTCGACCTCGTCAACTATCTGGATCGGCTCCAGGACGAACCTGCGGACCCTGGGGACCACCTTCGCGGAGGACTTGACCGAGTTGGCCATGATGCTGTTGAGGGAGGGCCCGGCCTCCTTCTTGCCTTCCTCCGCTTCCTTGGTCACCGTGTAGCCGGGAACGTCCCTCTTCTTCTGGAGGGGCTTCCTCTTCGGGGCCGGCTCGACGGGAACGCTCACGAGGTTTCCGCCGGTGAACCTGAGAGGCCTGCTGACGGTCGGATTGCTTATGCTCGAATAGCTGTCGTCCAGCAGGACGGGCTTCCTCTTGGATTCGGAGGTAGGCAAGCCCTTGGGCATGGAGACCGTGGCGGTCATGTCCCCGGTCACGGTCTTCGACCCGGCGGCCCCCATCATGCCGATACCGGGCGGAACGGCGCCGCCCACGGCTGGGACGTCTTCGTCGGCGGGCAGGGCGTCGAGAGCCCCTTCCGGAATGTCGACGGCCGACGGCTTGGTCAGCGATTCTACGACGGCCGCGTTGTCTATCCTGGCAGTGACTATGGGCTCTGGCTTCGCGACGGCGACGTCGTCCGCCATGGCCTGCTGGGGAGCCGCATCCGCGTCCCTCGCGATGTCCGCGATGGCTCTGGAGATCACGACGTCCTTGCCGTTCGTCAGCTCCATGACGATTCCGCGCTCAGGGACGTCGTACAGCTCGGCATGCACGGCCTCCGGGACGACGACGATCGCACGTTCCATCGGAATGACCTGTTCCAGCTCATCGTCCGAGGGCTCGTCCGGTACGATCGCTTTCGGCAGCTTCTTGACGACGGTCTCGTCCCAGTTAGGAACGCCCGGCTCGGACGCACCTATGCCTTTTATGGACTGGCCGGCTGTCGGGCGAGCGGTCCGGCCTGCTGTCAGGGCCTCGCCCGCATAGATTGCGGAGACGCCCGTCTTCCGAGAAGGCGAAGAGGCCTTCGTCACGGTGACAGGAGCTTTCTTCACTTCGACAGGCTCTGAATCCTTGACCTCTGTCGTTCCCATGCCGAAACAGTCGAAGCCGGTGTCTATCATGACGTCGTCGACGTCGATGCCGTCTGCGGCGACCTCTTCCAGATTCGTCTGGGCCCCGGTGCCGCTAAAGCCACCGGCGGTGCCGTAGCCTTCCCCGAGGTCCTTCAGCGGCCCGGAATGCTCCGAGCTGGACGGCTCCTCGGCCGGATCGTAGTCCTCGCCCGCGACAGGAACGGGAACAAATTTGTTGCCGTTGTTGTCGACGGACGTCTCGCTTTTTGTCACGTTGGGAATCTGAGGCTCGTACTTTGTATTGCAGCAGTACGCCTCGTCTATGCCCGGAGCCACGAAAATCTTGACGCCGCCGGACTCGATGACCTCGTAGTCCTCCTCGTTACCGAGATCGCGACCGCTAGGGCTTCCCGACGAGATACGAATACGCTTTATGCTGTCCACTACAGAGCTAATGCCCCGCATCAGACGGCTGTCTGCATCCCCCTTCTGTTTCGTGATATCCCTTCCCGGCTAGCCTATCGTCCTTATTATTATTAAAATGTCCGACTGCTTTCCTGAGGTCTCCTGATGCGACAAGGTCAGCCGCGCACGAATCTCATGTAGTCGGCCTTGCCCTCGGCTCTGACGTCGTTCAGCATCTCGCGCAGCTCCGGCGCCTCGCAGGAGACGATCATCACCTCGAGGCACTTGTGGTTCCTGAGATGCGTGTGCATCTGGGTCTTGATGGAAGTCTCGTGCTTGGCCTGCAGGCGTATCATCCACGGATCGTCGTGGTTGCCGCGGACTATTATGAGCACCCCCTCGACCAGGCCTTCGAACGACTCCTCCTCCTTGATGTCCGACATGGCGGCGTTCAGCGATGCGCGGATCGCCTCCGACCTTCCGCTGAGCCCGTATGTCTTCTGTATCTTTGCCAAAGCCTGCATGTTGTCGTCGTTCAACGACACGCTCACTATCCCCATGGTCGCACCTTATTAACATTCGCGCCTGAATCCGTCATTATTTATTAACCATTCTGCAATATTTTAATAATAAAACCGCTAAACCAGTGAATCATGGACTCAACAGTAATATTCTTGGCTTATGCGGTCATCCTGCTCTCATGTTCTATGGCAGGGGCGCTCCTGCCGAGAGTAGGACATCTCGGCGAAAGGCATGCGCATCTGCTGGTGGCGCTCAGCTCGGGGATATTCCTGGGGCTTCTCTTCCTGATGCTGCTCCCGGAAGCCGTGGAAGAGACCGAGCATGGGGGCTTCGACACCCATTATGCGATGTACGCGCTCCTCGGAGGGTTCGTGCTGATCCTCTGCGTCGACTTCTTCGTCAAGGGCGACTGCGCCGAAGGGCATTCCCACGGCATAGCGTCGTTCTCGTCGCTGGCAGGACTTTCGGTGCACGCGGTCTGCGACGGCATGGCCCTGGCCGCGACGTTCCTGGCGGGCGAGGAGGTAGGGCTCATGGCGACAGCCGGGATGTGCATCCACAAGTTCGTCGTCCTGTTCTCCCTGTCCTCGAGCATGCTCATGATCGAAGACAACAAATCCAGGATCCTCAAGAAGCTATTCGGCTTCTCTCTGATCACCCCCATAGCCGGCCTCGTGTTCATGCTGTTCCTGGACGGCATCGACATAGACCAGTATTCGGGGCTGCCCCTCTCGTTCGCCGCCGGAACCTTCATGTACGTGGCCATAGCGCACATGCTGCCTGACGCCCTCCACGAGGGAAGGGACGCGAAGACCATAGCCGCGATAATCGCCGGGATCCTCCTGATGCTGGCGATCTCGCTCGTGTTCCCGCACGAGCACCTGGCCTGACGCCAGGGGACCGGACGGCGCTGCCAGAGTCGGCTATCGACCGAAAGCGACGGCGCCAGTCACGGATAAATACCGGCCATACACATGACGCGGCATGGACCTTCTCCGGGACGAGATAGAGTCTCTCCGCAGGAAATGCATCGGCTGCGGAAAATGCTCCAAGGTGTGCCCTTCGCTCAAGCATGGGGGATGCGACCCGATGGAGATAATGGTGGGCAACGACGAGGGCGTAGTGCACTGCATAGGCTGCGGGAACTGCTCCAGGGTGTGCCGCAGGAGCGACCCTTTCACCGTCATGAGGGACCTGCAGTGCCTGGTCAGAGGAGTCCACGTCTCCGACGCCTTCAGGAAGACCGGGTACGCCATGCTGCCGCCGGATCCCCCGTCTTGCGACGACCTCGTCCCGGAATGGACGGGGGACGGAGCCCTCGTCATGCCGGGCTGCATAGTCAAGTGCAAGGCGCCGTACGTCGAATACGCCACCGCGGCGGCCATGAAGGCCATGGGGATGGGATGCTCGGAGCTGCCCGGGAACACGTGCTGCATGCACCCCGTCCAGTTCCGCGAGATGACCGAGCTGGACCGCCGCGAGTACAAGCTCTCCATGGGAAGCGCGGCCGAGGGCAGGGACCTGGTGACCCTGTGCGCGGGATGCAGCGAGGAGCTCCAGTCTTCGGGAGTGGACGCGACCCACATCATCCCGTTCCTCCATCGCCACAAAGGCTCCCTTCCGAAGCTCGACAGGCCCCTGAAGGTCGCGCTGGAGCCGGGCTGCTCCGCCGCAGTCTTCGCCAAGGAGATGAGGGAGGTGGCGGAAGCGCTCGGATGCGAGGTGGTCAACCGCAAGCACGGATGCTGCGGGAAGTACTCGGACGTCTCGGACAGCCTGATGGAAGAGCGGGAGTCGGAATGCAAGGGCGCGGACGTCATCGTTGTGGGATGCCCTATGTGCCTGGTGAGGTACGACGACCGCCCCGGAGGGCTGCCCACGATCCACGTGTCGGAGCTGGTGGCCTTGGCCTCGGGGGACACCTCCACGCTGGAGCGCCACAAAATCGTTCTCAAGACGCAGTGAGACGCGGGCCTTCGTTCCGGATGAATGGAAATCATTAAATATTAAAACTCAATCTCACGTTTGTTGCTCATGTGGTGTAGCGGCCAATCATGAAGCCCTCTCGAGGCTTCAACACGGGTTCGAATCCCGTCGTGAGCACCATTCTTCCTTTATTTTGATTCGTGTTATTCTGTCATGACAGCCAATGCTCTCTGGCGTGGCATACGACATATGATATCCCCGCATGCAATCCGCTGCGGCATGAAGATCGTGCTGTACATGAAGGACCTCGAGTGCCAGGAATGCGCCGACAAGATCGAGGCCCACATCCAGAGGTTCCCGGGGGTCAACGGGGCCTGCCTCATGATGGTGACCAAGAGGTTCATCATAGACTGCGAGGACGACAGGGTGGACGAGGTGGTCGCCGAGGTCGAGAGGAGCGCCGCCAAGGCCCAAGGGAACGTGACCGTCAAGAGGATCCAGCGAGGTTCACACCCCTTCAAATCCGCCGACTGAGCGATGCATTTATATCGTCAGGCCCGAGGATGGCCCCTGCGATAACATGAAGATAGCTGTGGCTTACGACAACGGAGAGGTCTTCCAGCACTTCGGGAGGACGGAGAGCTTCAAGATATACGACGTCGAGGACGGCAAGGTCGTCTCCTCGAAAGTGGTCGGGAACGGGGGGCAGTCCCACGGCGGACTCGTCCAGGTGCTCCTGGAGAACAAGGTGGACACCTTCATCTGCGGGGGGATCGGAGGAGGCGCCAGGCAGATGATCGAAAGCTACGGGATAAGGCTGCTCCCCGGCGCCAACGGAAGCGCGGACGCATGCGTGGACGCCCTCCTGAACGGCAGCCTGGACTACGACCCCGAAACGGAATGCCACCATCACGAGGGCGGAAGCCACTCCTGCAGCTGCGGCCGCCACGACTGAGTCAGAACTCGTCTGGGCGAACCGGCTGGAGCCTCTTGTGCTCCATCGACTCGACCTGCGCGCGGATTCCTGCGACGACGTCCTTCGGGATCCCCGTGTCCGCCTCTATCTGCGCGTCGGTCCTGTCCTGCTCCATCGAATACAGTATCCTATCCAGGTCTGCGTATTTTATCCCCATGTCAGACTCGTCCGTCTGGCCCTCCCAGAGCCCTGCGGACGGGGGCTTGGCGATTATGGCCTCCGGGATCCCTATCATGGCGGCGATCTGGCGGACCTCCGTCTTGTACATGTTGGCCAAGGGGGTCACGTCGCAGGCCCCGTCGCCGAATTTAGTGAAGTACCCCATCATTATCTCGCTCTGGTTGGACGTCCCCATCACGATGCTGTTCCTCTTCTTGGCGAGGTTGTAGAGGACGATCATCCTGCACCTGGCAGAGACGTTGCCTCTCTCGAGAGGGGTCTCCTTCCCGCTCAGGAGGACCGCCATGAGGGCGTCCACGGCCGGCTGGATGTCAATGACCTTGTACTCCGTCCCGAAGGCGCTGCAGAGCTCCGCTGTGGTCTTGTAGTCCTCGGCAGGCGTCACGCGGGAGGGCATGAACACGTTCAAGACCTTCCCCGGGCCGATGGCGTCGACGCAGAGCTTGGTCACCACGGCGGAGTCGATACCCCCGCTTATGCCTATGACGACCCCGTCGCAGCCGATCCTCTTCACGGTCTCCCTGATGAAATCCAGTATCCCTTGGACGTCCTCCGCGGTTATGTTTGGTATGCTGACTCCTGCCATCGCACCGTTATCGGAACACGGTCATATAAGATGTCCGCAGGAGCGGGATTTATACCGCCCGGACGATTCCCGGCCATGATTATGAGACTTGGCGTCTGCCAGCTGGCGCCGGCCGCGGGAGACCCCTCCAGGAACGCTGAGACCGTCTGCCGGCTGCTGGACGAGTGCGATGCCGAGGTCCTGGTGTTCCCCGAATCCTTCATGACCGGGTACGGGGCGGACCTCGCCGGGATCAGGGAGGAGACGGAGAACGCAATCTCGATGGTCTCCGACAAGTGCCGCGAGACCGGGAAGGCCGTGTCGGTGGGGTCCCCACGCTGGTCCGGCGATTCCGTCCGCAACAGCATGTTGTTCCTCTCTCCGGACGGGGACTCGTTCTACGACAAGTCCCATCTGGCCAGGTTCGGGGTGTATTCGGAGGACGGCTTCGAGGAGGGTCAGGGCCCGGGCATGGGCACGTACCGCGGGATCCTGTTCGGCATGTGCGTCTGCTACGACGTGTTCTTCCCCGAGATCCTGCACGGATGCTCCCTGAGGGGGGCGTCGGTGAACATATGCTGCGCCGCGTCGGCAGTGCAGTCCAAGCCTTTCTTGGACGCCGTGCTTCCCGCCAGGGCGCTGGAGAACGTCTCGTACCTGGTGTATTCGAACAACGTGGGCCGCATGAACGGGCTGGAGATGCACGGATGCTCGAGGATCCTGGACCCGTTCGGGAGGACCGTCGCCGAGTGCGGGACCGGGGAAACGGTGGCGACAGCCGAGATCGACACGGACTTCCTGGCCGAATGCCGCAGGACCCGCCGCCATCTGGAGGACTACCGCTCCGACGTGGAGTGGCTCGGAAGACGACGCGGGAGAACCGGATTGCTGGGCGATCGACAAAAAAGTATTAATGCGATGACCAAATCCCCCATTCGAAGCCGAGGTGGTCCAGCCCGGTAAGGCGCGAGCCTGGAAAGCTCGTGGGAAATTTTCCCTCGGGAGTTCAAATCTCCCCCTCGGCGCTTCTTTATCCAACTGTCGATGGCACAGATTATTAACATAATAGCCAATCGGGTGCCATATCGGTGCTAAGCATGATCGTCAACGCTGAACTGTTCGTCAAAGACCTGCCTGGCCAGCTGGTCGGGTCCCTCGAGCCGATCTCCCTGCTGGACGGGAACATAGTCGAGGTAGTCCACAATCGCGAGAGGATCATCAACCACAGGATATGCATCAACGTCACGTTCGAGATGGAGGACAAGGAGCAGCTATGCCGGCTGAAGGACGTGTGGAAGTCCAAGGACATCATAATCTCGCAGCTCGGCTCAGTCTATCAGACCTACTCCATGGAGTACATGCTCATCGGAAGCTTCGACGGCGGCATGATAGAGGACATGATGAAGGAGGCGGGGCGGACGATCAGCCTGGACGCCACGGACATAAGGTACTCCTCCAAGGCCGGGGCTTCGGTCAACCGCACGGCGATGATAGCCGTCAAGACCCGCAGCGAGGAGGACCTCGACATGCTGGACAGGTTCCTCGACCAGAAATGCAGGACGTCCGGCATAACCTACGTCAGGGGGGTCTGAATTGAAGATATTCGTCTGCGGCTTCGGGACCGTAGGGCAAGGGTTCGCGGAGGTCCTCCACGACAGGGGCGCGATGCTCCGCGACATGTTCGAGGAGGAGGCGGCCATAGTCGGAGCCATGGACTCCAGGAGCTACGCCTACGACCCGTCTGGCCTCGACCCCATGGCCCTCGTGTCCAGGAAGAAGGAGTCCGGAAAGGTAGGAGGCTCCGGATATTCGGATTCTGCCGAGGTGCTCTCGTCCTGCGACTACGACGTGCTGGTGGAGGTCAGCCCCACCGACGTGAAGACGGGCGGCGTAGGGCTGAAGAACATCAGATGCGCCCTCGGCTACGGAAAGGACGTCATAACGGTGAACAAAGGGCCCCTCGCCCTGAGGTACAGGGAGCTGGTGGACCTTGCGGACGAGAAGGGGTGCATCATGCGGTTCGAGGGCTCCGTGGGAGGGGCGATGCCGATCATAAACCTCTGCACCGAGGACCTCGTAGGAGAGAGGATAACGTCCATCCGCGGCATATTCAACGGGACCTGCAACTACATCCTCAGCAAGATGGACAAAGGGCAGCCGTTCGACCAGGCCCTCAAGGAGGCCCAGCAGCTCGGATACGCCGAGACCGACCCCACCAACGACATAGAGGGGTACGACAGCGCATGCAAGGTCGCCATACTGGCCAACGCCGTCTTCGGCAGGGACGTCACGTTCAACGACGTCAAGATCACCGGGATAACGTCGATCACCGACGAAGCCGTCGCGATGGCGTCCTCCCGCAACATGGTCATCAGGCTCATAGGGGAGGTCACGGACACGAAGCTGGAGGTCGGCCCCAGGCTCATACCGAAGGGGCATCCCCTGAGCATCTCCGGGACCCTCAACACGGCGCAGATCCTCACCGACCTTGCCGGGCCGGTGACGGTGTCAGGGCGCGGAGCCGGCCGCACGGAGACCGCCTCGGCCATACTGAGCGACCTCATGGCCATAATGGACAAGAGGTGCCGGAGCCGATGGGCAGGGTCTTCCTCTACGATACCACGCTGAGGGACGGCGCCCAGACCGAGGGCGTGCTGTTCCTGTGCAAGGACAAGATCGAGCTGCTCAAGAGGCTGGACGCCTTCGGGATGGACTTCGTGGAGGGAGGATGGCCGGGCTCGAACCCTTGCGACGACGAGTTCTTCAAGACGTCCGCGGAGATGGAGCTGAAGAACTCCAAGCTTGTGGCGTTCGGGAGCACCTCGAGGCACGGGACGCCCGCGGACGAGGACCCCGGCCTGAAGACCCTGGCGTCCTGCTCGGCTGAATGGTGCTGCATATTCGGGAAGGCGTGGGACCTCCATGTGGTCGACGCCCTGGGGATCACCTTAGAGGACAACCTGAAGCTCGTAAGGGACAGCGTGTCATTCCTGAGGAGGTCCGGGAAGAGGGTGATCTTCGACGCGGAGCACTTCTTCGACGGCTTCGCCTTCAACATGGGCTACGCCCTGGACACGATAAGGGCGGCCGCCGAGGCTGGAGCGGAATGGGTGGTCCTGTGCGACACCAACGGCGGCTCCCTTCCCGACGCCGTCGAGGAGGCGGTCCGCGAGGCCAGGAAGGCCGTGGACGTCCCCCTCGGCATCCACTGCCACAACGACTCGGACCTGGCCACGTCCTGCACCCTGGCGGCCGTCCGCGCCGGATGCACGATGGTCCAGGGAACGGTCAACGGGATCGGGGAGAGGTGCGGCAACGCGAACCTGTGCACGGTGGCCCCCAACCTTTCCCTGAAGATGGGGATGGACCTGGGGAGGGCCGACCTGGCGTCCATGACGGACCTGTCCAGGTTCGTGGGGGAGGTCGCCAACATGGTCCCCAACCCCGGCATGCCCTACGTCGGGAGCCGCGCGTTCGCGCACAAGAGCGGGATGCACATATCGGCCATATCCAAGAACCCGCGCACGTACGAGCACGTGGAGCCGTCCTCTGTCGGGAACGACCGCCGCGTCCTGGTATCCAACATGGCCGGAAGGACCAGCATATCGGAGAAGCTGCGCGAGCTGGGGCTGGAGGGAGGCGACGACGACAGCGAGATCAGGGACATGGTCAAGAGGCTGGAGTCCAGAGGATACCAGTTCGAGGGGGCGGACGCCAGCTTCGAGCTCCTAGTGAGGAGGCTCAGGGGCGAGCTGGAGCCGAAGTTCGAGATCGCCGGCTTCAGGATCTACACCGACGACCGGGAAGGAGGGACCCGCTCGGAGGCCAGCATAAAGGTCTCCGACCGCAAGGGGCACGTGGCCCACACCGCCGCCGACGGGAACGGGCCCGTGAACGCCCTGGACAACGCCCTCAGGAAGGGGCTGGCATGCTTCTTCCCCGAGCTGGACGACGTGAAGCTCGTAGACTACAAGGTCCGCGTGCTCGACGAAGGGGAGGGGACCGAAACGGGAGTCCGCGTCCTAATACGCTCCACCGACGGAAGGGAGGACTGGACGACGGTAGGGGTGTCCGTGAATATCATACAGGCGAGCCTCACAGCGCTGGAAGAGTCTATACAGTACGCGCTCATGAGGCGGCCGAGAACTGACAGGTGATGGCAATGAACAGAGTAATAGTGACGCTCGTAGGCAAGGACAGGGTGGGGCTGATAGCCTCCGTCTGCACGTTCTTCGCGAACAACAACATAAACATACTGGACATCAAGCAGACCACCGTCCAGGAGTTCATCAACATGATGATGATCGTCGACATGGACGGCTACGGCGGCACCTTCGAGTCCATGGAGAAGGGCCTGGAGAAGGTCGGCCGGGACATAGGCTGCACCATCAAGGCCCAGCGCGAGGACATCTTCAACATGATGTACAGGATCTGAGGTGCCCCGATGATCGAGCTGAATGAGGTCTTCGAGACCAACGAGATGGTCCTGCACGAGAACCTCGACGTCAGGACCATAACCATGGGCATAAGCCTCCTCGACTGCATAGACCCGGACCTGGACAGGCTCTGCGAGAAGGTCTACGGGAAAATAACCCGCTATGCCGAGAGGCTGGTGTCCGTAGGCGACGACATAGGCCTCGAGTACGGGGTCCCCGTCATCAACAAGAGAATATCGATCTCGCCCGCCGCCCTCATAGGAGGCGCCGCGTGCAGGGGCCCGGAGGACTTCGTCAGGATAGCGGAGACCCTGGACTCGGCCGCCAAGGACGTTGGCGTCAACTTCATCGGCGGGTTCTCCGCGCTCGTCCAGAAAGGGATGACCCCTGCGGACAGGGACCTGATCGCGTCCATCCCCGAGGCTCTTGCGCGCACGGAGAGGGTATGCTCCTCCGTCAGCCTGGGATCCACGAAGGCCGGGATCAACATGGACGCCGTGAGGCTCATGGGGGATGTCGTCAAGGAGACCGCGGAGCGCACCAAGGAGCACGACTCCCTGGGATGCGCCAAGCTGGTGGTGTTCTGCAACCCCGCCGACGACAACCCGTTCATGGCCGGGGCATTCCACGGGGTCACCGAAGCCGACTGCGTCCTGAACGTGGGGGTCAGCGGCCCCGGGGTCGTCAAGACCGCGCTCTCCAAGGTCAGAGGGGAGAGCTTCGAGGTGCTGTGCGAGACTATCAAGAAGACCGCGTTCAAGATCACCAGGATAGGCCAGCTGTACGCCAAGGAGGCGTCCAGGAGGCTCGGCGTCCCGTTCGGGATCGTGGACCTCTCCCTCGCGCCCACCCCTGCGGTCGGCGACAGCATCGCGGACATAATCTGCGAGATGGGCATGGAGTACGCCGGGGCTCCCGGCACCACCGCCGCTCTGGCCATACTCAACGACCAGGTGAAGAAGGGCGGCATCATGGCATCCTCCTACGTGGGAGGGCTCAGCGGGGCGTTCATACCTGTGAGCGAGGACAGGTCCATGGCGGAGGCCGCCCAGATAGGGGCGCTGACATTGGAGAAGCTGGAGGCCATGACCTGCGTGTGCTCCGTCGGGCTCGACATGATAGCGATCCCGGGGGACACCCCTGCGACCACCATTTCCGGCATAATAGCGGACGAGATGGCCATAGGGATGATCAACCAGAAGACCACCGCCGTCAGGGTCATCCCCGTGGTCGGCAAAGGCGTGGGCGACACCGCCGAGTTCGGAGGCCTCCTGGGGGATGCCCGCATCATGCCCGTGAACAAGTACGGATGCTCCGATTTCGTGAACCGCGGCGGAAGGATCCCCGCCCCTGTGCACAGCTTCAAAAACCGAGGGGGCCGCCCCTCTCCTTATTATTTTTCTATCGGTAGCGCAGAGATCGCGACAGATGCAGGCCGACGTGTGCTTGCAATTGCACAGAACAGAACGAGAAAAAAGGAAAAAGGTTGTCGGCACACGAAGTGCCAAAGACAGCACAAAGATGCGTAGGTGGGGGCAGAGGGATTTGAACCCTCGTCAGCGGGTTTCCACTACGGGGGGAGCTACCCCCCGCGGAATTAAATGAGTCATCGCTCCAGTTATTCATCAACTGTCAGCAAACCCATTTACAATCACTCTCAATAACTGGAGCCCACCAGTCTGCCAGGTTAGCCTATACCCCCTTGAGTGTGATAGCGAGTCGCGATCACTTCTTACGCATCTTCGCTGCTCTCTTTCTTCTTCTCATTTTCTTCTTGCGCCATTTCCAACGCTGGTTGCCGCGTTTCTTCCAGGCGCGTGAGCCTCTCTTCATGTGACCTTCCTTCCTTGAATGCTTCATCACTCGGGGTGATGCATCCTTGGCGGGCCCGTCGGGATTCGAACCCGAGGCGTCTGGCTTAGAAGGCCAGCGCTATATCCTGGCTAAGCCACGAGCCCACTCTAACCCCGCCATTATCTCCTATGATTTAAAGGTTTACTTCAAGAACGTCCTTCGCCTTGCTCAGATCCAAGTAATCGAATATCGAGCCGTAGCCCAGGAACATGAGCCCGGCCTCGGCGATGCAGACGATCCCGAGGACGAACAGTATCGGCCAGCAGTTCAGAAGCTTCCCGAAGAACTTGACTATGGCTTCGGCGAACCTGCATATCCCGTAGACTATGGCCCCTGCTACGAAGGATATGATCAGACGGGCCCATCCCTGGGACAGCGGGGTCAGGTCCACCTGCCCGAACAGGGTCGCGCCGTCGAAGCTTGCCAGCCATATGTACACGAACGCCATGATCATGATGGCGGCGATTATAGAGAAGTTCACGTCGCGGAACGGACGGATCAGGAGCGTGAACGCCGTCAGGGCTATCAGTATGGACGTCACGGAGCGCCATGTGGCGTGCATGGTCAGCGCTTCATACAGCATCGCGACGCCGAAGAGGAACCCGACGGCCATCAGCGCCTTGTACTTCCCGCCGTCCTTGTCCTTGGCATAAGCGATCGCGACGCACATGGCGATCAGTCCTCCCACCAGGAGGATGGTCTGAGGAAGATTGTCGCTTATCCAGCCCACGATCTGTTCCGTTTCCATCGGCTTGTAATCTGCAGACTGCATAGATAAGGATTGTCGAAACCTTGAGCATGGCCTTGACACCGATGGATTATTATATTAAAATGAATTAATCCATATTTAAAAAAACCATTATTAAACGCTTTCTAAACATAGATAATATAAAACATGTCTTGTTTGCGTACTGTCTAAATTAATAACCTTATTCTATCTGTAATCATGTTAAATTATAATTCGTACTCGGACAAGCATGGCAAACACGTTTGACAAAGAAGAATCTCCGATGCAAGACATTTCGTTCAAATATCTGGACGAGGCCGTATGGAACAGGCTCCGCATAAGCTACACCGGCCTGGAAGGGACCCGCACCGACGACGGGAGCTACACCAACCTCGGCCTCATGCTCTCCGACGAGTGCCCCTGGAAGACCGAGGTCCTGACCTCGAAAGGGAACGCCCTGGTTCTGGACGGCCCGATAATCAAGCAGTACTACGACGCGCTGGAGATCCTCAAATGCTTCGGAGGATCCATGCCCGACAAGAAGTACATGGTGGAGAAGTACCCGGCGAAGATACTCAGAGAGGCCCTGGTGAACGCCTTCGTCCACCGCGACTACTCCGACGGCGCTCCTGTGACCATCAGCGCCGGAAGGGACACCGTGGAGATATCGTCCCCGGGAGGGATATGGGTCCCGGAAACGTGCACCCACGAGGACCTGTACAACATTCGGAACAGCGAGGTGGCGAGATTCTTCCGCGCCATGGAGGGGTTCGGCTTCCGCGGGAACGGCATCACCACCATCAAGCAGTACTACAAGCTGACGCCGCAGGTCCCCACCGTGAGCTTCGACGACAGCTCGTTCACCATGCGCCTGCCTGCGATCAGCGCCATCTCCAACAAGTACGAGGTCAGGACGGAGAAGGTGGCCAGCATCATACGTACATTCCGCGGGGCGTCCGTGAGGACCATAGCCGACAACACCCTGTTCTCCACCCAGTACGTGAGGCGCCTGCTGAAGCGCATGGAGGCCGACGGGATCGTGTTCAGCACCGGATGCGGGAAGAAGAACATCTATTACCTGTACGACTACGGGGACTGCTCCGGGTCCAAACAGACCACACTGTTTGACCGATGGCGCATGGATAACAGTTTAAACGCCACCCCCTATTATGAGCCGATATCATGCGTTCCGGACATTCGGGAATAAACGGGGGCACGGAGGTGCTGCCTTGAGCAACGTTAGGGTCGGGCTCCTCGGAGCCTGCGGAAGGATGGGCAGCCTGATCATACGCCGCGTCCTGGCTACTGAAGGGATGGAGCTCGCCTCCGCCTTCGACATCGTGAACATCGGGAAGGACGTCGGCGAGGTCATAGGCGTCGGAGCCTTGGGCGTGCCCGTGTCCGACTCCAAGAACCTGGTTGATGTGCTGAAGAGCTCGAAGACGGACGTCCTGGTGGACTTCACCATCGCCGCGGCGACCGCCGTCAATGCGCCTGCCGCAGCCTCGGCAGGGGTCAACCTGATCATAGGGACCACAGGGCTGTCCGCGGAGCAGAAGACGAACATAACCGAGGCCGTGGCCAAGAACAAGGTGGCCGCGGTCATATCGTCCAACTACTCCATAGGCGTAGGGGTCTTCTTCAAGCTGATCAAGAACGCCGCGGAGTACCTCGGGAACGACTACGACGTGGAGATCATAGAGGCTCACCACAACCAGAAGAAGGACGCCCCTAGCGGGACGGCCATGACCGCCGCCGAGATAATCAGCAAGGCGATGGGCGGAAAGGAGCTGGTCTGCGGAAGGGAGGGCGTCTGCCCCCGCGGAAAGGAGATCGGCATCCATGCGATAAGGGGCGGGGACATCGTCGGGGACCACACCGTCATGTTCATCGGGAACTCCGAGCGCATCGAGATCCGCCACCAGGCCCATTCCAGAGAGATCTTCGTCGGAGGGGCGGTGCTGGCCGCCAAGTGGGTCGTGTCCCAGAAGAAGGGCGTGGTCTACGAGATGTCCGACGTCCTGAGCTGAAACTTCAACAGGGGGCGACCCCTGCATACTTCTTTCTTCCTATCGGCAGCCCGCCGACCGGCTGGAACCGCGCCTGCGCTCATGCCATTTTTGTTCTGCATAGGGTTAATAAACAGTATGCGATGTTAGCCAGGCTGGTCGAGGAACACGTTCCAGCACATCTGACACAGGGGAGCGAGCGATGGATTACGGGAAGAAGAGGGCAGTCGGCAAGTTTAACATCTCGAGCATCGACTTTATCGAGAAGGACGGAAAGGCCAGGGTGGTGTGCAAGCTCAAAAGGACCGTCGTGAAGAAGAACGAGACGGAGGCCGACGAGAAGAGCCTCTTCTTCGAAGTGCCCGGCGAATACGGGAAGTACCTGGTGTGGGAGAGGTGCGACGCCTTCGTAGTGCTCCTGCTGCACACCGCGCTGAGCGAGGGCTACGACATCACCTCCAGCATCCCCATGTCCTCGGACCTGTACTACAACATCACGGAGTACCTGCTCCCCCCGTTCATCAAGAACGGAAAGTACGATATCAAGATAGACGTCGACGTCGCCGACCCTCTTCCCCCCGGCGAAGGCGTAGGGACGGGGCTGTCCTGCGGGGTGGACTCCCTCCATGCGGTCCATGCCTACGTGGACTACCCCATCGAAGACTACAGGCTGACGCACCTCTGCATCAACAACGTCGGCGCGTTCGGGAACCACCTGTACTGGAAGGTGGGCGGCGAGAACGTCCGCAGGAACTCCTACGAGCGCGCCAGGAAAGCCGCTGCCGACATCGGCCTGCCGCTGATCGAGACCGAGTCCAACGTCGCCAAGGCGCTCCGCCTCAACCACATCTTCACCCATTCGTTCTCGTCGTCATTCGCCATCCTCTGCATGAGGAAGCTGTGGAGATGCTACTACTACGCCTCAGCCGGCGAGGACTTCGTGACGGACTTCTCGATAAGAGGATGGTACGAGAACAAGCCCGCCACCTACGAGCCTTTCCTCCTGAGGGTGCTGAGCACCCCCGGGCTGAGGTTCTACTCCGTCGGAGAGATAGAGTCCAGGCTCGACAAGATATCGGACATCGCGGACTACGACATCGCCAGGAAGCACCTCTACTCGTGCACATGGGACATCGAAAACTGCGGGGTCTGCAGGAAGTGCATAAGGAACCTCACCTCGCTGGACGCCCTCGGGAAGCTGGACAACTTCTCCGAGGTGTACGACCTGAAGCACTACAGGGAGCACAAGGCGTACCACATGTGGAAAGTCTACGAGAACAAGGACGAATGGTTCTTCACGAAGGTCTTCGAGAAGCTCATGGAGAACGAGGACCCGGTCCTGAAGGAGGTCGTCGAGATCGCCGGCGCGATGGAGAGGTTCGACGAGCTGTGGGAGAGGGAGGACCCCGAGTCGGACAAGGAGGCGGTGCGGATAGCCATGCCGTACCTGAACCGCGCCAAGGGGCCGAACATCCGCATGGCCAAGGCCTACGAGTCCGGAAGAGGGGTGAAGAAGAGCCATGACAAGGCTATGCAGTGCCTCGAGTACTGCCTCCAGTCCTACAGAGAGGACGTCGCGGCCGGGTTCTAGTCCAGGTACAAGCTCTTCGACATGCTCTGGAAGATGAGGAAGGACGACGAGCTCATGGAGACGATAATGCCGATGGTCGAGTACGACAGGCCGGAGGCGAAGGTCCGCCTCGGCAGGATGTACGCGTACGGGAGAGGAGTGGGCAAGGACGTCGAGAAAGGCAAGGCGCTCATGGCAGAGGCCGCCAAGAAGAAATCCGTATACAAGGCCGACTACAACAAGCTCGTCGCGAAGACGAAGAAAAAGCCCAAGAAAGCCGGCTCCTGACTCGTCTCCCAGGATACAAATAGTCAAATATACCACATGAGCGTTGACAGGCTGGTTGTGTCATGTTAATAGGCTATACCGCAGGCGTCTACGACCTGTTCCATATCGGACATCTGAACCTTCTGAAGAACGCCAAAGGGATGTGCGACAAGCTCGTGGTCGGGGTCACGACGGACGACCTTGTGACGTACAAAGGCAAGCGCGCGCTGATCCCCTTCGAAGACCGCATCGAGATAGTCCGTTCGATAAAGTACGTCGATGCCGCCGTCCCGCAGTACGACATGGACAAGCTAACAGCCTGCAAGAAGCTGGGCGCCCAGATCCTGTTCGTCGGCGACGACTGGTACGGGACCGAGAAATGGGCCGACTATGAGAAGGAGTTCAACGAGAATGGGATAAGGATCGTGTACTTCCCGTACACCAAAGGGGTATCGTCCACGATAATATCCAAGACGCTCGGAGTGGTCAGGGATTGCGATGACAGCTGACAAGAGATACTGCATGAGTTCTTACCTGGCGTTCCGCTTCATAGAGAACGACGATGCGGACTTCAAGGACGGCATGCACCATACTCATATCACCCCCGTCCCTGACGAATCCCGGACTCCTGTGCGCTCTGCGGAAGAAATGGATGCGTTCATGGACCGCTACATAAAGGACGTGACAAAGGGCAAGCGGCCCGGCGTGCTGCTGTCAGGAGGCATGGACTCGGCGATAGTGGCGTCCTACCTTCCAGGAGCCGATGCGTATACGTTCAGGTTCCTAGGAGGCGAATTCCAGAATGCGGAGCTGAAGAGGGCGGAGACTTTCGCCGACCATTACGACATGAGGCTGCATTACGTCGATATAAGCTGGGAAACGGTCGAGAAATATGTGGACAAGGTCATGGAGCGGAAATGCGCCCCTGTCCACTCCATCGAGCCTCAGATACTGTCCGCAGCCCTTCAGGCAAAGGCTGATGGCATCAATCTGATGGGGATAGGCGAATCCAGCGACCTTGTGTTCGGCGGGATGGACCAGCTTCTCTCTAGGGACTGGACGGTTGAAGAGTTTCAGCAGAGGTATATGTTCACCGATCCATCGAAGGCCCTCAAGGACCCTGTCGACCTTTCTTATGTCTTCGAGCGCTACAGAAACGGCGACAGGATGGATTTCCTCAGATTCATGAACGAGGTCTTCTCCATAGAGTCGTCCAGCTCCTACATGAATTCGTTCAATACTGCCGGCATGGAGTACTTCGACCCTTATGCGCATATGAAGATGGCCGAACCTTTAGACCTGGCGAGAATCCGCAGCGGAGACAGCAAGTACCTGGTGAGAGCCCTGTTCAGAATCAGATACCCCGACCTGGAGGTCCCGGAGAAGGTCCCGATGCCGCGGCCGGTAGACAGCTATTTCAAGAGCTGGAAAGGGCCTGCCAGGCCGGAATTCCTGGAGGATCTGGACATGGGAACGTTCACTGGAAATCAGAAGTGGCAGCTGTATTGTCTAGAGCGCTTCCTGGATCGCTTCATGTGAGGGCCAAAGCCTCATGGGAGCTGCCTGAGCTCTTCCTCTGCCCATTGGACCTTCTTGGCGACCGCCTTCCTGTACCATATCCTGGATTTGCCCAAGTCCCTGTCGACCCCTCTGCCGTCGCGATACGCTCTTCCCAGCCTGCCCATTGCGCCCCCATTGCCGGCATTAGCGTACTTCCTGGCCACTTCGATCATCTCTGAATCGGCTTCCGGCGTGCCGATCTCCCATAGTATGTCGAAGAGCTTGTTAGGAGCGAGCTTAATCTTGTTCTTTACCGCGAGCCTCATACATTTCGCCGCTTGGTCGAGGTCCTTATCCACGCCGATGCCGTCGCGATACATGCGGGCCTCGATGACGGACATTGCCGCTCTGGGCCTTCCCTTCAACGAGCGGATGTATTCTAGCGCCTTTTCGTTGCTCTCGGGCGTGTCCATCTCCAGCAATATTTCGACGTACTCGGCTCTCGAAGTCTTAGGCCCGCGCCTGATGCTGTTCCTCATAAGCTCTGCGGCCTTAGGCATATCCTTCTCCACGCCTTTCCCCTGACGGTACGCTCTGGCCATGCCAGCAGTCAGATATGGATCCCTGGACATGACCCCCGCTTCTCCGAGCCTGACCATGGACTCTAACGACTCGACAGTGCCTATATCCCAAAGAATCGCGAAATACTCCCGTCCTGCCCAGTCCAACCCTAGATCTGCAGCCTTCTTCATACACTCGGCAGCCATCTCAAGACTGGGATCGACGCCTATGCCGTCGCGATACGCCCTGCCCAGATAGCCGTAGCGGTATGAGCTGTTGGTGTAAAGGCACGAGCAGACTGCAAAGAACGCCGAGGGCGAACGGCTTCTGTAGGACCATAAGAGGCCATAAAACAAAGCTGCGATATTGCGTATTGAAGTCACCTCGCAGATGCGATCTATGTCTATGCGCGGCCTGCAATGGATCCCGTATATCTCGAAGATGAGCTTGTACGCCGACGCCTTCCTGAATCCTGACTCTGCCATCTTGCAGCAGCATCCGTACGAATTCAGCACATCAGCCAAGTCCACGTCTTTCATGACATCGTCCACGAGAGCCACAGCTTTGCTATAATCAGTCAAAAGCAGCTCATCCAAGACCGCCATATATTCGACGTTGTCCTTCCGTCTTACAGCCGACCTTCCTTTCCTCAGCAGGACGCCAGGATCGGAGGAATCGGAACGTGCCAGCAACTCGTCAGCCCTCTCGCAGTTCTTGCCTCCGAGATCGCACAAGATATCGTACATGGTGTTGAGATAGAACGGATCGCTAGACACCATGTCGAACCTTTCCTCCAGCCTTTTCAGCGCCATGCCGGAGTTCTTCTTGACGCCTATGCCCCTGAACTCCATCAGCATAGCGATCATCTCGTAATGAAGGCCTTCGTTAGAGGTGACGTGCTTGTAGAGCAGGGACATAGATCTGTCGTATTCGGCCTCCATGCTCACCTTGTTCTTCCTGATTATGTCGATTCCTTTGGCCGTACAATATCTTACAGCCTCGTTATGGCTGACATGGGAGCCTCTCCTGAAAAGAGGGATGTCGTAGGAGCTGCCGAACTGGAGGCTCAACACGTATTCAGGATCGTTCGGTATGTATGCGTCGACATCGCCCAGCCTGACCTTCTTCAGCGGGTATATGCGATCATAAGGGATTCCGGATAGACCGTAATTCCCGTCATAGGGATTGCAAATTTTCGTCGATATGTACCTGTTGACCCCTCCTGGCTGATTGTACGACTTGAAGAGCACCGCCTCCATCGTCTTGCTCAGCTGGGTCTTATGATAAGCCAGGCCGACCTCGCGCATTATGAAGAACTGCCTTCTGCATTGAACCTCGTCCAGGTTGCTGCGGGTCTCTATGGCAGGAAGTATGTCTATGAGAGCAGGAACTCCCGATTTCCTGAACTTATGGAGCCATTTGGGCACAGTGACAGAATACTTGCTGCCGGAAATGACGTCCTCCAGTTTCTTAAGATCCTCAGACGTCATCACTATGTCTATATCGTCGTCCCAAGGGATGTAGCCGCCGTGCCTCACCGCTCCGATGAGACACCCTCCGTAAAGAAAATACGAAATTCCCTCTTTCTCGCATATTTCGTTCAGCTCCCCGAGCAAAGCTGATACCAGCTTCTGCGCCGCGTAGGTGCCTTGATCCTGTTTCAAAGGATGAGCATCGAAGAAACTCCTGATTATGGGCAGACGGTCGTTCATGATTCCAAGCTTCCCTGATGAAACCTCCGAACGACTGAGACAGGACGCTCGGCTCCGCCTTGCACATAGTTTAGTTTTCTTTAATCTTTTCATGATGACCGCCAGAGTCCGGACCATGGGCTTGCGGCTTTTGTCTCTTCTTGCGGCGCTTCCTGCGACCGGAAGCCTTTGCCTTCGGCGCGGCGTTGACTGCGACAGAGGATCCTGAGACCGGATCTTTCGCTTCCAGCTCGGCGATGCGCCTCTGGGCCGCATGATGCTCCTCCAAAAGGGCGGTGAACATCTCCAGCATGTGGCCCGGCACCGAGTCCAGGGCGTCGAGCCTGTCCACCAGGAACTCCACTGCAGGGAAGAAGGTCTTCCAGTCCATCGCTTTATGAGGCTCTGGAGACGGGGCGTTATAGACCCAGGTCACCAGGTTGGAGCGATGCGTTATCCCGTACATCGGGTCTATCGACAGATGCCTGCACAGCCTGATGAAATAGCGGTTGTAGTCGACGGCGCTGGCGACGTTCTCCATTATGACGTACCTGTTCTCCTTATGCTCCTTGATTATGTCCAGGATGTAGTCGGGGTCCTTGAGGAGCGGAGAGAGGTACCCTTTCCTCATATAGCCTGGATATCTGGTCGAGAGGGTGAGGCAGAGCTGAGGATTGATGGCCACGACCGTGCAGCCGATCCCGATGGCGGACGAAGCCAATATGGAAGCGGTCCCGCCGGACGATGACGAATAGAATACGATGTCGGGTTCTTCGATCCCCGATGCCGAGCAGACGGCTAGAATCAGCTTCCCCAGGGACTCCCACATGGGCGAGCCGTCTGTCCCCCCCCCCCGCTTTCCCGCCGAACCAGCCGTATCTTATGCCGTACAGGTAGGCCATTGGGTCGTCCACGCACAGGACGCTGGAATCCGTCTCGTCAGTGTACTTCCACCTGCTGAAGCGCGGACCCTCGTTGCGACCGTTGCCGTATGCCCCGGGAGTGAGCGAGACCAGGATCCTCCTGCTTCCTGATCCGGACTTGTGGAAGCACATGTGGAAGTCGATGCCGTCGAAGCTGGAAACATATGCCCCGGTGCAAATCGGGCTCTTCCCGTCCCATTCCTGCTCTGCGCACCCCTTTAACCAGACGGCTTCGGATGCCTGAAGCAGCGGAACGGAGCTCTTCGCTGTCTTTCCCAATACGACGCTCGGCCTGCTCATAGACGCCTGGGCCATATTGTTCAATGAAATAACCGTTTTGATTAGCCGAAGCGCCTGCAGCATCACGGATATAACCTCGGACCATGATTCCTGCGCGATGACAGACGATTCCGAATCCGTCGGAGAAGGCATCGCATCCCTGGCCGCGGACATGCTGTGCCTGGACATGCGCTTCCTGGCCTCCGTCGTCCTGTCGCTGAAGATAGAAGTAGCTCCTGGAGACGGACCTCCTTCCTGCGACGGCCGGACGATGCTGTTCCGCGAGGACCGTATCGTGTCCGATTACAGGGCCTGCCGCAGCCTTCCTGCGAGGCAGATGGCCCACAGCGCCTTCCATCTGCTCCTGGGGCACTGCGGGGAGCAGATATCGGATTCCCTGTCCCTCGCCGAAGACATGGTCGTGGAGTACGTATTGGACTCATTGGACACCCCGCACACGTCCGTTCCTGGACGGGACGACCGCATGTACTCCTGCGAGAGGATCTTCAAACTGGCCGGCTCCCCCATGCCCAGGTTGATGGAGGAGCACGTCCTGTCCATGTCCGGCTGGAAGCGCGCGATGCACGAGGACATGTACCGCAGGGACGACCCTCGCATACGCGCCCCGGAAGACCTCGGGAGATGGGCGGAGACGGCCCAGCAGGCGATGACGGAGATGGAAGGGTTCGTCAGAAAGGCCGGGAACGGGTCGGACGCGCTGCTCTCCGTCCTGAGGATAAGGAACCGGAGGAGGTACGACTACCGCGCGTTCCTGAGGAAGTTCATGGTCCGCAAAGGGACCGTCAGGGAGGATCCGGACGAGTTCGACCCTATATACTATTCGTACGGGCTCGCTACCTACGGGAACGTCCCCCTGGTGGATTCGCTGGAGTCGTCGGAACGCCCCATGCTCGACGAGTTCGTGATAGCCATAGACACCTCCGGATCGACCATGAGAGGACAGATCGTGAGGTTCCTGGAGGAGGCCTTCTCCGCCCTCCGGCAGTCCGGAAGCGGGGAGAGGAGCCGCATCCACGTGATCCAATGCGACGAGATGATCCGCAGGGACGACGTGATCGGGTCGGAGGCGGACATGAGCGCTCTGGCAAGGGACTTCAGGCTGGAAGGCGGCGGAGGGACCGACTTCCGCCCGGTCTTCCGCTATGTAGACGAGCTGGTCAGGAGCGGGGAGCTTCGCGGCCTGAAGGGCCTGATGTACTTCACCGACGGGATCGGAACGTATCCCGAGAAGCGTCCCGGGTACGACACGGCCTTCGTCTTCTGCGACGACCGCTGCAGAGAGCGCGAGATACCGCCGTGGGCGATGCGGCTGGACATACAGACGGAAGACCTCGCCAAGGAGGGATGAGGGCATGAACATACAGGAAGCCAAGGACTGCGTGATGGACGCCGTGTCGTCGTATCTCAGCAAGGACGCCAGCGGGGCGTACGCCATACCGAGGTCCAAGCAGAGGCCGCTCGTGATAATGGGCCCCCCTGGCCTGGGGAAGACGGCGATAATGTCCCAGATAGCGTCCGAGCTGGGGATAGGGTACGTGGGGTACGCCATGACCCATCACACGCGCCAGTCCGCTATCGGCCTCCCCATGATAGAGAAAGCCGTCTACGGCGGAACCGAGGCGACTGTGACCCGCTACACCATGAGCGAGATCGTGGCCTCGGTCTACGACGAGATGGAGAGGAGCGGGAAGAAAGAGGGGATCCTGTTCATCGACGAGGTGAACTGCGTGTCCGAGACCCTCTCCGCCGCCATGCTGGACCTCCTGCAGAACAAGAAGCTGGGCCCCCACAGGATACCGGACGGATGGGTCCTGGCCGCTGCGGGGAACCCTCCCGAGTACAACTCGTCCGCCAGAGAGTTCGACGTCGCCACCTCCGACAGGATAAGGCTGATCGAGGTGGAGCCTGATGCGGACGCATGGCTGAGGTACGCCGCCAGCTCCGGAGTGCACGACGCCATACGGTACTACCTTGGCGTGAAGCCGGGGAGGCTCATGTCCATGGAGAACACCCCGGAAGGCCCCAGGTTCGCCACCCCGCGCTCCTGGGAGGACCTCTCGACGGTCATGAAGGAGCACGACAGGCTGGGGCTCCCCACGGACCTCAACCTCATATCCCAGTACATCAGGGACCCGGAGATCGCGGCGGAGTTCAAGAGGTACATGGACTTCCATAAGAGATACAGCGAGGAGCACGACATCGACTCCATCATGGAAGGGACCAGCAGAGGGTCGTCCATGGAGTCGGCCGATGCGGAGGAGAAGCTCTCCGTCATGTCCGTCATCGTGGGAAGGCTGAACTCCGAGGCCGAGGAAGGCATGATGCTGGAGGATGCTTTCCATGCCCTGTCGAGCATAGACCCGGATGATGTCGAGGGGTCAATCTCGTCCATCTACAGCTCCATAGAGTCAGACGCCGTCGGAGGGGAGCTGTCCAGGTCCGCGTCGTTCTGCCTGAACGCCTTGAAAGCTGTGAGGGAGAGCCCCGACGAGGCTAGGGCAGCCGCGGACGAGGCCGGAAGGAAGAGCCGGTCCCACCAGGCCGCGTTCGACCGGCATCTGGAGAACGCCATGTCCTTCGCGAAAGCGTCCGGAAGCCACGGAGCGGTGCCTCTCCTGTCGAGCCTCATAAGCTGCTGCGCTGTGGTGATGTACTCCAAGCCAGACGGGCCGCTGTACAGGTACAACAGCGAGCTCCTGTCCGAGGGCGGCGACAAGAGGATCGAGAAGGCTCTGGAGGGTCTGCGATGACGCTCAGGATAGACCACGAGCCTTGTGGCGACGGCCTGAGGATAACCTCCATAGCGTCCGCAGACAAGATTGTAGAGGTGCCCAGCGAGATATCCGGGACGCCTGTTGTTTCTTTGGGCCCCCGCCTTCTGTTCGGCTCCCCAGGGGTGCAGGGAAGGACGCTGAAGATACCTTCCTCGGTCACCGACATCGACAGCGACGCTCTGGACGGGGCAGCAGGGCTGACGAGGATAGAGTACGGGAACGGCGTCGCCATGTTCTCGAGCTTCGGCCTCGCCTCTCCCGGCGACTGCACCGCGGTCTTCGGGGACGGCTTCTCGTTCGAGTTCAAGGGCGGAGCGCCCATGGGATTCCCGGCGTACGACAAGGCCATGCTGGGCTTCGGCTCAGGCCTCACCATGGAGGCTGCCGTCCAGAGGCTGAGCAACCCTGTTTGCCTTTCGGACGAGGACAGAGATGGATATGGGCGCTTCGTGTCCGAGAGGATCGTTCCCAGAGCGGAGCGCGCCGTCGCGTCCGGAGACGTAAAAGCCGTCAAAGAGCTCCTATCAACCGGTATGATCGGAGACGACGACCTCAGGCGTCTGCTGTAGAGGTCGGCGCGCTCGGGGAAGGTGGCCGTGACCAGCCTGCTGATGACGGAGACGTCGGCCAGATATCTGAAGGGATGATTCGTATTAAAGCCGGAACGAGGAGCTCGCCCCTACTCGAGCAGCCCTCTGACGTACTCCGTGTACATGAGGAGGACGTCTTCTGCAGGCCCCGCGCGCTCCTTCTCCCTGGCGCGGCTGCGCAAAGCTCCCCCGACGTTCGGCCTGAACAGTCCTGACGCGGTGTCTGCGAGGCCGACCTTGTGCTCGTCGTCGGTAGGGTACGTGATCAGCACCACGCCTTTCTTGTTGGGATACACCATTATGCAGAACTTCGGGGTTCCTGGGAGGACGATGTACCTCCCTATTATCGGCCTGCTGTCGAACTCCTTGGGAAGGACGCTCACGCTCTCGTCCCAGCGGTCGCGGAGGAATCTCAGCAGCTCGTCGAATTCCCAGCTCTTCTCTGTGGCGATGACCTGCCTCCCTTTCATGACATCAGGAGAAGATTGTCGGTAGATAATGGTCGTCATGGAGGGGATGGATTCCGAAGAAGCCGAACAGTAATCATCGGAGATGCGCTCAGGTGACGCCCGACCTGGCATATTCTCCGAAAGCTATGATCAATGAAGGAGAATCACCGAACTATGCAAAAAGGATCTTGGATTTCCCAGCAGATTCTTTCTTCTGGCCGAGCTTCGCGAGGGTCCGGGTCGCTGTCGCGATGTCGTTTACGATGAGGGATCCTCCAACGGCGTGCTTTTCTGCGGAGGTTGTCGTTGAAGACGAACTCGTTGTTGGGGTCCTCGATGGCCTCCAGGGCCGCTTGGCATCCCCGCTTGATGTCCTCGATTCCTTCCCGGATGTCCCTCCAAAGTATTTCGTTCCTGTATTCGTGAGTGCCATAGATGTGGGCTATCGAGTCCCTGGCCCTGTGGACATTGGCCATCGACTCGTTCTGCTGGAGGCTCTTGTCCAGTCTTCCGAGTTCGTTGCCGATTACTACCACGCTGATGGCACAACGGTCGACCACGGCCCACTCCTTGACGAAGGCCTCGGCGGTTAGCCCCTCTATGAGTTCCTCAACAAGGTCCGCACGCTAGATGCAGATGCACATGCCCTCCCTTATCTCAGCGACGCTCTTATATTGGCTGATCGAGCGTGCGGCGGCCCTTCCATCAGCATTGCCCGAGACGGTCTTCGTGCGCTTCATTTCATAGCGCATGAATGACCCTCGAATGTTTGAGCGCATAGTCCGTCTGCTTGGTGCCAGGGTGGGCTATGGTCAGCCTCACGTAGAAGCCCAGGGCGTCGTGGCACTCTTGAATGAGCGCGCTGGGCCATCTGACCCCCTCCTCGACCATTATAGAGGGGATGTCCCCCCATTCGGCGATCCCGATGTAGTAATCGCCGTAGAGCCACGCCCTGTCGACGCCATGTGAGCGAAGGAGGGGTGCGACAGCGCTCGCTATCCTGTCCATCATCTCGTCCTGGGTCATAGGCTTCGTCTTGCGCCTGCCGAACATCTTACGGACATCCCCTTGCTGGTATTCATGCCTTCGCGGGTGCCCTCATAATCTTCATCCAGCCGCCAGATTCGTAGACAGCGAGCCCCCTCTTGGCCAGGGCGGTCTCGAAGTCCTTCCAGCCGATGACCTCGACCTTCGTGTTGGTGCCCTTCGTAATCTGCACGCACAGCGGATTATGAAACGGCTCCAAGTATCAGAATTAATTAGAAGTGGTGGACAGGGCGAGACCCACCAAGGGTCTTAGCCAGCACCTATCGCCGTAACCTATCAAATCCGGAAAAAACCATAATTCGACTACCTCCGATAGTCACTCATTTACAATGTAATCTGTTGCAAGATACAGGTTAGATTGGCGGTGAATGACGTTTCATTTTATCATCCTGTTTTGACAACTATCGTTGCTGTTTCTACAATGTAACTCGCTCTTCAAACCCATTCTAAACCCTCTTTTAAACCCCTTTGAAAACCGCTTAGCAAACCATTTCGGAAACTGGAGAGAAACAACATGGCAGAAACTGCACAGAATCAGAAGAGCTTAGCAAACAACATCAAGTCCCAGTTCGGGCAGGCCGCCCAGGCCGGATCGGCCGTTCCCACGGACGGCACCACCAAGACCAACATCCTCGACTTCAGGGGAGGCCAGGTCTACATCGCCCTCAAGGCCGTGACCGCGGTCGACGAGGCCACCGGCCAGACCAGGGACCTCACGCCCCAGCTGCTCTGCATGTTCGGGGGCCACTACGTGGACCTCCCGATCAACGGCAGGTGGTGGAAGGAGTTCGCCGACTTCGCCACCAGGCTCGCGGACACCTTCGAGGGCGTCTCGCTGGAGAACATCAGGACGAACGGCGACGCGGCCAACGCCAAGCGCCTCATGTCCAAGTTCAGGTCCGCATGACCGAGGACAAGCCGTTCGCGGTTGAGCGCTGGCACTTCGCCGGCCACGCCCAGGTCCGCGTGTCACGCTGCAGGGCGTCGACGCTCGACGAGGCCGT
>JAFYAH010000064.1 GCA_017540825.1 Candidatus Methanomethylophilaceae archaeon
CGCGGCCTTCCCATAGTATTTACCTACTATAATATTATGGTAGGTAAACTATAAAAAACCTTCCACTGCGGCATAGCCAGCATTCAGAAAACGGCAGGAATGTGAGATCAGAATTTACTGCACACGGCAGACTTTAGGCTTATGAAATCCGACCTCAGCTCCGAGACGGGGACGCCGGCCGCCTCCTCCATGCGGCAGAACATAGCCGCGCAGCTCTCCCCGCTGGGCGTGAGGTCGTAGATCTCCTTCCTGGACCCTTTCTCCATCGGCCTCCTGGTCACCAGGCCGCTGGACTCCATGAGGTCCAGCTTCGACGCCATCCGGGGGTTGGTGGACACGGCCCTGTAGATGTCTGATTTGCTCTTGGGCCCGCACAGGTGCAGGAACACCAGTATGCGCAGCACGTGCTTGGTCTCGAACAGCTTGAAGTTCGCTTCGGATGTCATGGGTGAAGGATGTTAAGGACAGGTTAAAACAGGGGATGGCAGGGAATAAGGTTGTTAAAACCACCACGGTGACAAGCCAGGCCCTGCCTTCATCGTGTGAGTACGAGTCGGATGTGTGGCTCGGAAGGTTTTCATGCCAAACAATGGAAACCTGGGCTTTCGACTCATCGATGCGCGCTGTCATAACAATCGAACATGTTTATGCAACAACACTAAAATCGTTCTTCCGGCAGGTGATGTTTCATTTCTGCATGATTGCATTCATTCAGACATCGGAATCATGTTCAACGTCCAGGTTCCACATCGGGGAAGAACCACGATGGACAGTAATCGACAATCAGGAACATGGATGTGTTCAGAACATAGACAGACCCTTGAATACGGATCACCTCGAGCTGTTTCCTCAATACGAGGTCCCCCGTCATATTCTTGTATGCACGATAGGATGGGATCTCGAAGGATCCATTGACGATATAGCTCATCTTGGACAGATGCAGCTCTATGATCCATCTGAGGGTATCGCGGTTCAGCCGGTTGATCTGCTTCAGTCTGTTCCAAGCCTCCTTGTCTACCATAGACTTGTACCTCCTGCCGATATTCGCTGGCACCATGCGGTCCTTGAAACCTGGATCGTTCTGACCGGTTATGTGCCTGTACGACTGCATCATGGGGTAGTTGATGAAAAGTTTGCCCTTGGAGGTCGAGTCATCGAAGAATCTGAGCATTTTTCCCAGCATGTCAAGGTCTGCATTCGGATCTTGCGGATCGAGATCGAATACCATGAAGACGTCCGTGAACTTCTCGCTCCTGTCGAGACGAATGCCGCTGGGATTGTCTTCCGATCTGAGCAGCCTGACGAGATCCAGGTCCTCGTCGATTACGCCGTCTATGAACAGCGCCCTCATGAGCACGTAGACGTTGGTCTTGTACGTCACGATCTCATAGTCAGCGCCTTTATCGAATCTGTCCCATAGCTTCTTTATCAGTACTTCTTCGTCGCTAGGCCCTTCGACTATCAGGAGCATGCGCTTACTCATCGAACTCTCCGTTCCGGAGCATCTTCTCCAGATTGTGCGCCTCGCGAAGCTCCCTCGTGGTCGAGTCGACGAGCGATTTGAGCTTCCCGTCTTCGAGTATGAGGTAGCAGTCCGGCCTCATTATGCTGTTGTCGACCAATCCTGTGTTGTGGGATGTGAAGACCGCCTGCACGTCGACGGATTCGACGGTGCGACGGACTATTCTCTCGGCCAGTTCGTAATGGTAGTACGCATCGAACTCGTCTATGAACAGGAACGAGACCTCGTCGAATCTCCTGCTCCAGTAGTAGTAGAGCTCGAGCGAATGTGTTCCGCTGGACTTGTTGTAGTCGAAAGGTATCGTCTTGTATTTCAGCCTCTGGACCAGGATCTTCTGAAAGCTGTTCGACTCTACATCGAGCTTCATGTCGATTCCGCCCGTGTCGTGCAGGAATCTCTGGAAGTCCTGGACAAGATTGTTTCCGATTATGTATTCGTCGATGTACCTTATGTTGTCGAAGAATCCGATGAATCTGTTGCCGTCGTATGTGCATCTGTAATAGAGCATGCGGCTGACGAAGTCCATGACGAAATGCATGGGCGACGAATCGGATTGAGGGGTGCTCCTGGCCACGTATTTGAGCACCGACAGCGAGCCGTCTATCGATTCGAAGCTCAGGCTCTTCGCGTTGTATTCCGAAAGGCCCTTCACATCCCTAGTTCCGGTATGGTAGTCGAACTCGAAGACGGTCCTGTCGTTCAGTCTCAGAGATTCATATGTGAGGACGGCGGGCTCGGTCTTGCGGTACTCATACACGATCTCGTCGCTACCGTTCTGGAACTCGTAGCGGAATGCGGCTTCGGGCGAGTTGGACGACCCGTTGATGAAGCTGATCCTATCCCTCTGGTGTTCTTCTGTGATTTTCTCGGTAAGCGTGAACACTATATCGAACAGAGCATAGCCTAGATTGGTCTTCCCCGAGGCGTTGCGGCCCATTATGAGCACTTTGTTCAAGATTCCGTCCTTGACGCATGATTCGTTGTAGCGGTAGTCGCGCGACTTCGTGAAGTCAAGGGTGACCCTGTTCTGGAAATTCTTGTAGTTCTGAACACTGAACGATTTCAGCATGGCCTTCGGTGTAGAAATAGTGCAACCAGGTATATATTTTGCCGTAATTTTTCTACGATATAATCATACCATAACTGTATATTTTTTACTGATATGGAATCAATAGAAGACTCTTCGGAACCACCCGCATATGGGGAGGGTCCTCGAATGCTTTGTGAGAAGGCGTCAAAATGTTAATCTGTCGAATCAAGCGAGCAAATCGGCAGAAAAAGGGTTGGGCGGCCCCGAAGGACCGCTTTATGATCATTCGTCGATGATCTCGTCGTCCTTCTTGCCGTCGTCGGCGTCCTCGTCGTCCAGGAAGTCCCCGTTCTCCATGTCGTAGTAGAGGTCTTCCAGCTCCTCGGGGGTGAGGCTGCGGTGCAGGTCGGACGCGCTCTGCTTGACCAGCGCGGTGAAGGGCCCGAGCTTGGAGGGGTGGATGTCCAGCCCCCTCTTCTTCAGGACGTACCTTATGCTGTCTCCGGTGGAGTGCTTTCCGATGACGATCTCCCTGACCCCGCCGACGATCGTGGGGTCGTAGGGCTCGAGCACCTCGTTGCTGGCCATCTCCCCGTCGGACCCGACGCCACCCTCCTGGGCGAAGCACCCGCTTCCGAAGACGGGCTTGGACTCCCAGATCCTGCGCCCGGATGCCTTGGCCAGGTTGTCGGCGACGATCTTCAGCGTGGGGAGGTCGATGCCGGTGTCCACCCTCAGCATCTCCTCGGCTGTCAGGGCGATCTCCTCGAGGGGGGCGTTCCCTGCCCTGGACCCGATCCCCATGATGGACGCGTCCACGAACTTGGCTCCGGCCTTCATGGCGGCGAAGGTGTTGGCTGTGGCCATGCCGAAGTCGTTGCGCATCTGGACTCCGACGTCCATCTCGGTGGCGTTGACGATGGTCTTGATCTTCTCGTACGTGTCGGCCGGGTTGGCGACGCCCACGGAGTCGCAGTACACCACGCGGTCCGCCCCCAGGTCCTTCGCGTCGAGGGCGCACTTCATGAGGAACGGGTTGCTGGCGCGGGGAGCGTCCTCCATGACGTACGAGACGTAGAGGCCGTGCTCCTTGGCGTACTCTATGGACTCGTAGAACTTGTCCATGACCCATTTGCGGTTCCAGCCCCTCGCTTCCAGCTGGATGTCGGAGATGGGGAGGGCGATGGACACGGAATCCACTCCGCAGTCCAGGCTGAGGTCTATGTCGGACTTCTCTGCCCTGTTGGAAGTCATGATGGACGCCATGAGGCCCATGCGGGCGATGCGCTTCACCGTCTTCCTCTCCTCCGCGCTGGCCATGGGGATCCCGGCGTTTATCTGGGCGATCCCCGCGTTGTCGAGGAGCTTCGCGATTCTGTACTTCTCCGTGTTGGAGAGCACTACGCCGGAAGCGTTCTCGGAATCCCTAATGGTGGTGTCGCATATGCAGATGTCTCTGTCAAGGCATTTCGTGACTTCTTCTCTAGTCTTCATGGATTAAGCCCCCGGAGTACGCCCACTCTCCGAGCGGGGTATCGGAACAGGGCGTGTATGGCATGGCGGAATGATAACAGTTGCGGATTGTGGCAGGCTGAATGCTCCCGTCGCTCCATCTTGTACCTCAGCAGGGCGGCGACGCCCCCGAGGGCGGCCAGCTCCTTCCCGCCGTCGTGCTGCCCCGAGACGACGACCACCTCGCCCTTCTGGGACTCCACGGCGCGAACCATGTCGTCCAGGTCCTGCTCCCTCAGCCTGCTGTCGAGGACGAGCAGCTTCTCCACCGCTCCGGCGAGGGCGGCCTCCATCACCTGGGAAGGCCCGTACGTGGCAGGGCCGTTCTTCCCTATCGCCGTCATGAGCTCCTCCACGGCCTCCAGCTCCTCCCCCACCGCCGACTGCCTGAGCACCTCGGCGCCCATGCCGGTCTTCATCAGCTCGTTTATGCCCGCCATCCCCGACTGCCCGGTGTGGTAGACGTAGGCCTTCGTGCCGCTCTTCTTGAGGTCCTCCGCCAAGGACTCCTTCTCGAACCCGGGGCCGAGGAGGACCAGCGGCATCTCTGGGGCCAGCACCGTGCCCAGCTTGGAGATGATCTCGGCATGGTACCCGTCCGCCTGCGGCTTCTCGGAGTACTGCTTCCCGGACCTCCCGGAGCGGACCGTGGCCACCTCCTTCAGCCCGAACTGCCTCAGCACGGCGACGGTGGCCTCGTCCTGGTCCAGGGAAACGAAGGCTATGCGGGGCTTGCTGGAGTCGGAGACCGCCCTTCTGACCCTCTCTATCTGGGTCTCCCTCCACCTCTTCTTCGATATGGTCAGGGAGTCGCCCTCCTCGAAGATCAGGGTGTGGTGCTGGCCGATGTCCTGCGGGCCGTTCTCGATGGTCCCGAGGAGCTTCAGCCTGAGGTCGTCCTCGGAGAAGTCTATCTTCTCTATGCGCACGCCGAGCGTCATCCTCTTCTTCTCTGCCCTCTCGGGGCGGGTCATGTTGGCGGGCTTCTCGTCGCGGCGGGTGGTGGACGCCGTCACAAGGTCTCCGGCCTCGACGATGTTGTAGAGGTGCCAGAGGTCCTCCTCGCTCTCCACCATGAGCCTGACGTCGCCGGAGGGGTCTTCGTTCAGAACGCGCATGGCCCGTCAACGGCGTCATTGTAATAATGGTTATCCGGACGGCGCCCTCACACTCGATGACGGCCATGCAGTATGAATGGCAGGCGTTTGTCTCCTATTGGACAACCTCTCGATTTGGTTGTCAGTCCGAAATCATAGGGATTATATACGGTAGCAGAATCTGATTGAATCCCGATGGCATGCGGTTATTTGGTCCTCGAAGACGGGACAGCCTATAAAGGAGAGCTGTTCGGTTCGGAGGCAGATGCATTCGGGGAGGTCGTCTTTTCCACGGGAATGGACGGTTATCAGGAGAGTTTGACGGACCCTTCGTTCAGGGGCCAGATTCTCGTTACGACTTATCCTCTTGTCGGGGACTACGGTACTGTGGACGAGTTCGACCAGTCGTCGGCGGTGCACACCCGCGGCCTGGTGGTCAGGGAGTACTGCAGGCATCCTTCGGCGATGTACAAGGGAGGCACCCTGGACTCGTACATGAAGAGGCACGGGATCCCGGGGATCTCCGGGATAGACACCCGCGACCTGGTGATAAAGCTCCGCACCGAAGGGACGGTCAGGGGGGCCATAGTCGGCGACGTCGACGTGGAGGAGGCGATCAGGAAGGTGAGGTCCATGCCCCTGCCTTCGGAGAGCAACCTGGTGGCGGAGGTCTCGTGCAAGGAGATCCTGCGCTACGACGGCGGCAAGGGGCTCAAGGTCGGCGTCCTGGACTGCGGCACCAAGTCTGGCATACTCAGGGACATGCGCGCGAGGTTCGACGTCGTCCAGTTCCCTTACGACACGCCCGCCGACGTCATAAAGGAGTCCGGGGTCAGAGGGATCCTGGTCACCAACGGCCCGGGGGACCCGTCGCATCCCGCGATAGCGAAGACGGTGGTCAAGACCATCTCGGACCTCAGCTCGCAGATGCCCCTGTACGGCATATGCTACGGGAGCCAGGTCATCGCCCGCGCGCTGGGGGCCTCGACGTACAAGATGAAGTTCGGCCACCGCGGATGCAACCAGCCTGTCAAGTTCGAGGGTCGCGTGTACATCACTTCGCAGAACCACGGGTACGCCGTGGACGAGGCCAGCCTCGACGGAACCGGGCTCGTAGCGGACCAGATCAACGTGAACGACGGGACCGTCGAGGGCGTCAGGCACAGGGACCTTCCGATATTCACCTCGCAGTACCATCCGGAAGCGTCTCCCGGCCCCACCGACACCGCGTTCCTGTTCGACAGGTTCGCCAAGATGATAAAGGAGGGAAAGCTTTGAGGAAGGACTACAAGAAGCTCCTGGTCATAGGCTCCGGGCCCATTGTCATAGGCCAGGCCGCGGAGTTCGACTTCTCGGGGACGCAGGCGTGCCGCTCGCTGAGGGAGGAGGGCTACAAGACCGTCCTCGTCAACTCCAACCCCGCGACCATACAGACCGACACCGACACCGCGGACAGCGTCTACATCGAGCCCCTCCTGGCCGAGAACGTGGCCCGCATTATCGAGAAGGAAGGCGTGGACGGAGTCATCTCGGGGATGGGAGGGCAGACCGCGCTGAACATCTGCTCCGAGCTCGCCGACTCCGGGGAGCTGGAGAGGCTGGGCGCGGTCCTGGTCGGGACGCAGCCGGACGCCATAGCCATGTCGGAGGACAGGGAGCTGTTCAAGGAGACAATGGAGAGGATCGGGGAGCCCATCCCCGTGTCCAGGAGCGTCAACACCATCGAGGAGGCCAAGGAGGCCGTCAAGGTCATCGGGAAGTACCCCGTCCTCATCAGGCCGGCCTACACTCTCGGAGGGACCGGGGGCGGAATCGCCCACGACGAGGCCGAGCTGGAGGAGATCTGCGCCCGCGGGCTGGCATACTCCAGGATCCACCAGGTCCTGATAGAGGAGAGCGTGCTGGGATGGAAGGAGTACGAGTACGAGGTCATGAGGGACTCCGACGACAACTGCATCATAATATGCAACATGGAGAACCTGGACGCGATGGGCATACACACCGGGGAGAGCATAGTCTGCGCCCCCTGCCTCACGCTGTCCGACAAGGACCACCAGCGCCTCAGGTCCGCCGCCATCAAGGTCATACGCGCCCTCAACATCGACGGTGGATGCAACGTCCAGTTCGCGTACAACCCCGCCAACGGCGACTACCGCCTGATCGAGGTCAACCCCCGCGTGTCGCGCTCGTCCGCCCTCGCGTCGAAGGCCACCGGATACCCCATCGCAAGGGTGGCCACCAAGATCGCCGTGGGGTACACGCTGGACGAGATACCCAACAGGATCACCGGGACCACCTACGCCGCCTTCGAGCCCGCCGTAGACTACGTGGTCATAAAGATACCCCGCTGGCCGTTCGACAAGTTCCGCACCGTCGACCGCCACCTCGGGACCCAGATGAAGTCCACCGGGGAGGTCATGTCCATCGGCAGGACCTTCGAGGAGGCCCTCCTCAAGGGGCTGAGGTCCCTCGAGATCGGCGTGAAGGGCCTGGACAGGGTCGACGTCGACGACGCCGCCATCAGGGAGGAGCTGGTCAACGCCACCGACAAGCGCATATTCGTCATGGGCGAGGCCCTCAGGAAGGGATGGACGGTGGACCAGGTGGCCGACCTCGCCAAATGGGACGCCTTCTTCGTCCAGAAGCTGAAGAACATCGTCGACATGGAGGAGAAGATCAAGTCAGGCCTCAGCAAGGAGGTCCTCCTAAAGGCGAAGTCCATGGGGTTCTCGGACGACGCCATAGGGGAGCTGTGCGGGATGCAGCCCCTGGAGGTCCGCGCAAGGCGCAAGGCGGACGGCCTCGTCCCGGTCTACAAGATGGTGGACACCTGCTCCGCGGAGTTCGCCGCCCAGACCCCCTACTTCTACTCCACCTACGGGCGCTCCACGGAGGTCGTGCCTTCGAGCAACAGGAAGGTCGTCATCATAGGAGGCGGCCCGATCAGGATAGGGCAGGGGATCGAGTTCGACTACTGCTGCGTGCACGGGGTCATGGCCCTCCAGGAGGAAGGCGTGGACGCCATAATCGTCAACAACAACCCCGAGACGGTGTCCACCGACTACGACATCTCGGACAGGCTGTACTTCGAGCCTCTGACGCTGGAGGACGTGCTCAACGCCATCGAGTCGGAGGACGCGGACGGCGTCATAGTCCAGTACGGCGGGCAGACCTCGGTCAACCTGGCGGTGGACCTCGAGAAGGCCCTGGCAGGGACCAAGGCAAGGATACTCGGGACCAGCCCCGACTCGATGGACGTCGCCGAGGACAGGCGCAGGTTCTCCAAGCTGATGGACGAGCTGCAGATAAAGCAGCCCCAGTCCGGGACCGGGTACTCCTTCGAGGAGGCCAGGTCGATCGCGGAGAACATAGGCTATCCCGTGCTGGTCAGGCCCTCGTACGTGCTGGGAGGGAGGGCCATGGAGATCGTCTACTCCACCGCGGAGCTCAAGACCTACGTGGAAACAGCGGTCAAGGTCTCCAGGAACCACCCCATACTCGTCGACAAGTACCTCACCGAGGCCATCGAGATCGACGTGGACGCCCTCTGCGACGGGACGGACGTCTATGTGGGAGGCATAATGGAGCACGTGGAGTACGCCGGATGCCACTCCGGGGACGCCACCATGGTCCTGCCGCCGTTCACGCTGTCCAAGGCGATAGTGGACGAGATCGTAGATATAACCAGGAGGGTCGCGCTGGCCCTGCGCATACACGGCCTGATGAACCTGCAGCTCGCCGTGAAGAACGGCCAGGTGTACATGATAGAGGCCAACCCCAGGGCGTCCAGGACGGTTCCGTTCATATCCAAGGCCACCGGGATACCCCTGGCCAAGATAGCCACCAAGCTGATGCTCGGGAAGACCCTGAAGGACTTCGGCCTGAGCGGGTACCGCGCGATAGACCATTACGCCATCAAGGCGTCCGTGTTCCCGTTCCTGAAGCTTCCCGGCGTCGACTCGATCCTCACCCCGGAGATGAAGTCCACCGGAGAGGTCATGGGAATAGACGAGGACTTCAGCAAGGCGTGCTACAAGGCCCTGATCGCAGCGGGTAACAACCTGCCGACCGAGGGAGGGGTGTACGTCACGGTCAACGACCAGGACAAGGAGAAGATCCTCGCGCCGGTCAAGGCCCTGAAGGAGATGGGGTTCACCATCTACGCCACCAAGGGCACCTCCACATACCTCAGGGGATGCGGCGTGGAGACCACCACCGTCTTCAAGCTGGACGAGGGCCAGAAGCCCAACGCCATCGGCCTGATGAGGGACGGAAAGATCAACCTGGTCATCAACACGCCCTCGCAGAGGTCCGGGGCTATACGCGACGGATACACCATCCGCAGGCTCGCAGTAGAGCTCGAGATACCCTTCATGACCACCGTCCAGGGCGCCGACATAGCCGTCCGCGCCATCAAGGTCGCCAGGTCCGGCGGCCTGGGCGTCAGGAGCATGAAGGAGTTCCACGGCCTGGTCTGAGCGCCAGGCTGAAACCAAACCGGGCCGGACGGCCCATTCCATTTTTCATATCGGCAATTTTTTTCTGTTGGTATCCAATGTCGTGTTTTGGATGGAATTATCCGACCATCACCATATTATACTCACACATGGTCTACATCTTATTGGATTCAACATCCAATGATGATTCGTTATCCTTCGAAGGAGGAATCAGAATAATGAGTGACAGCAAGACAGCTATTATCGCGGCTATGGCCGCAATGATAATGATGGTCTCTGCGGTCGCTGTGTTCGCTGTTTCGGACGACGCCTCGGCAGACGAGACGGAGAAAGAGTACAGCATATACATCGACCTCGGAGGCACAGTATCCGCCTACTTCCTCGGTGTAGAGGAAGACTATGGCGAAGCCAGCTGGGAGACCGTTCAGGCTACCAACGCTAAAGACGCCCTGATCGCCGCCTGCGAGCAGAAGTTCGGCGAGGGCAGCATCACATTCAACGACTGGGGCGGTATCGACACCATCAACGGCATGTCCGGGAGCGGCGGCAGCTTGAAGTCCGAGCAGTCCACCGGATGGGACGACGTCTACTTCTACCCCGTCCAGTTCGTCAAGGAGGACGGGGTCTGGGAGCAGGGCAGCGTCACCATACACAACTACACCGGCGAGTCCACCACCTTCGCGCTGACCTTCCAGCCCATCACCTTCGACAACGAGCCTGTGGAGCACACCTTCGCTGATAGCGGCGACCGGGCTGTCTACGACGAGCTCAAGAGCACCTACGGCTGGCCCGGATGGGGCACGTTCAGCGAGCCTTACGTCTCCCTGGCTTGGGCTGAGCTCGAAGAACAGTCCGCCACCGTGGCTCTCGGAGACACATACACGCCTGTCATCTTGTACACTCCCGAGGACGCTTTCAACAAGGCTGTAGTATGGTTCTCTAATGACGAGACCGTCGCGACAGTCGATGCGAACGGCGTCATAACGGCAGTCGGCTATGGAACCACGAGCGTCTCGTACCTCACCCACTACGGCTCCTACATGGATGCCGTCAGCATAACGGTCCCCGAGCCCAAGGAGTACAGCATCTACATCGACCTCGGCGGCAAGATGACCAGCTGGATCGTCGACTACTACGATATCGAGAGCGAGGACGACCTCGTCGACTACGGCGGGCCGAGCTGGGAGACCGTCTCTGCCTACTCCGTCAAGGAGGCCCTGACGCTCGCCTGCGAGCAGAAGTTCGGGGCGGGAAGCATCGAGTTCACCACCAGCGGAGGCATCAAGACCATCAATGGGATCGACGGCAACGGAACATACCTGTTCCCTGACCAGGCAATGAGCAGCGAAAATGAGCACTGGATATTCTACTATCCGATACAGTTCGTCCAGACCGATGACGGGTGGAGCGACATGCAGGTCTACATCGGCGCCTACGACGGCGACGCCACCACGTTCGCGGTCGTCTGCCAGCCCGTCTCCTTCGATGTTGAGCCCATCGAGTACACCTTCGACGAGTACGGGGGGCTTCTCGACGGCGACGACGCCCAGAAGATGTACGACTACTTCCAGGAGCACTTCCTGTGGACCTACGGATATCCTTCCGAGCCCTTCTTCGCGACCACCGGCATAACCGCATCCGAGACCTCCTTGACCATTAGCATCGGGAGCGAGGCGCAGGCCGCCGTCGAGTTCCAGCCCGACTACGCCACCAACAAGAACATCGTCTGGGCGTCTTCGGACGAGAGCGTCGCCACCGTCGTGGACGGTGCAGTCTTCGGAGTCTCTGCCGGCAGCGCCGTCATGACGGCTACCACCGTCGACGGGTTCTTCGCCGAGATCCAGGTCGAGGTCGTGGAGCCCAAGGAGTACAGCATCTACATCGACCTCGGAGGAACGATCTCGGGGTTCTTCCTCGGAACCGACGCCGACTACGGCGAGGGAAGCTGGGAGACCGTCACCGCCGCCACCGCCAGGGAGGCCCTCACCCTCGCCTGCGAGCAGAAGTTCGGAGAGGGCAGCCTCGTTCTCACGAAGGGGACGTACGGATGGAGCATCACTTCCGTCAACGGCATGCCCGGCAACGGCGGCAGCTTGAAGTCCGAGCAGTCCACCGGATGGGACGACGTCTACTTCTACCCCGTCCAGTTCGTCAAGGAGGACG
>JAFYAH010000051.1 GCA_017540825.1 Candidatus Methanomethylophilaceae archaeon
CGCGGCCTTCCCATAGTATTTACCTACTATAATATTATGGTAGGTAAACTATAAAAAACCTTCCACTGCGGCATAGCCAGCATTCAGAAAACGGCAGGAATGTGAGATCAGAATTTACTGCACACGGCAGACTTTAGGCTTGAAAAGTAATTATCCTGACGCCTGGAGAAGAAGTCGAAGACTTGGAAGAAATGATGGGAAGCGGACTCTTTACGGCGATTGCCACGACCAAAAAGAGTCCAGACAAGAAAGATCAGAAGCGCCTTAAAGAGGTGAGGACGAGACGCAGATCGGACGCTGCGGTGCCGTAGAAGTGGCAATGGACGACGCGATTATCGTTCCGGCTACGTCCATTTGAGCGCAGCCGGAAGATCAGGATCGCGACCGCAGAGAATCTCATCGGTCTGGCTCCCAGATGCAGTAGAGAACGGCGTCATTGTTGATTTTATAATCCTGTCCGTTGAGATATGTCGGCGCCGTGGCATACGGATCGGCGGAGAATCCTGCTATGTGGCATCCGTTCTTATAGAAACCATACGTGTTCAGGGTGTCATGGCCGCCTTGAGCGAAACGCTTCGTACAGTACGGCATGTACTCGATTATGTGGTCGTCGGCATCATAGTTGCCGTCGTCGCCGTTTCCGTAGATGGTCAGGGAGCAGGGATTGGCCTTTATGTCCTGGATGATGGACACGGACATCGGCGCCGAGTATTCCCAATGGCTGCCTATGACGATTCCGAGGAAATAATCGTTGACTTTCTTCTTGAACACGGCGGTGAAATCGTCATTGTTCAGCAACGTTCCGGTTTTGAATTCTCCATTGTCGCAATCCACGAAGGCGGCGAAGCCAGGCTCGACCGTGCGCGTCTCGCTGGAGCTGTCGTTACTGTAATGGAATGCCTGGTTGAAGAGGCCGATGTTCCTGTTAGAATGGTCAGAGACGCTTATGTCGTGAAGAGCATTTGAACCTGTACCGGCAGAGGTGTAGTCATAAAGACACCTGTACTATGTGCTTCCTAGATTGACGAGCTGGCCATTCACATCCAACGTGTGTATGTTGCGTCCGGTAGCTGGAACGGTTTCGACAGAAAACTGCGAAGAATAGCAATTGTAGGTGCAATCGTCTTCATCGACGTAATAGTTAGCACCATATACGTTGAAACTACCCCATTCTCCACAGTCCACGTTCCGATACACGAAAGAGTCGTATTCCCAGTCTCCGGTGAAAATCTTGTCCGTTCTGGGAGGGACGATGTCGTGGGAGACCCATCTGTTCATAGACAGGACGGATTTCTCCCTGCTGTCATTGTTGTCCTCGTAGCTGTAGGATGTGCGGGCGGAGGGATCGTATCTGAAGGCATACGTCTTCCCTTCGGCTGAGAAGCAGGTGGAGTAGTCTTTGAGGTAGCTGGTCAGGCCGTAGTCGTTGAAGACTGCTATCGCCCCGATGCTCACACACGAGATCAGGGCTTCTCTCACATCCTCATGGTCATTCTCTCTGATCCATTCGTTTCCAAACACCACGGCATATGCGTTTTCTATAGAGGAACGTTCGATTTCTTTCAAATCTCCGGTTCTCAGATCCAAAGACAACAGCTGATTGTCCAACCAATCATCGTGGGTTTCGCAGATAGGGTCGCTGTTCGTGGTCGGCTGGTCGAGGACCGCCATCGCTACGATGGATATAGCAACCACCATTATGCCGGCAATCCATATTTTCATGATTGTAACATTGTTAATTATATACTTAATCCTATTTTTTTTTATTCTAAAATGGGAATCTTTGCAAATATACAGAACATAAACTTGATACCTCTAAATTACTCGACTACGTCGCGCTTGATCGAGCGCTTGCGAGCAGATGATCCCCATGATGTTCTTGCCGCGGCCCTCGATCGTCAAGACTCAGAAACCGGCGGACAGGATTCCATTTATAGTGTTACTTTATTTATTTAATATATAATATTACGAAATATTATTAAAATATTCATAATATAATGAAATATAGATATAAAAATGGCGAGAGGGAGGGCCCTCCCGCATGTTTCATTCGGACCCTTCCTTCTCGGGCTCGGAACCCTCTTCCGGCTCCTCCGCCCCGACCTCCGAGAAGGCTTCGGTTATGGCCTCCACCTCGTCGTCAGAGGGCTCCGCCATTATGGGCTGCACGGCCACCACCTTGTCGTCGTCCCTCATGTCCATGAGCTTGACCCCCTGGGCGTTGCGCCCGGTCTCGCGGATGGCGTCGGTCTCTATGCGCAGGACCTTCCCGGACATCGAGGTGAGCATCAGATGGTCCCCGGGGGCCACCTTCCTGACGCTGAGGACGTTCCCGTTGCGCTCGTTGCAGATGATGGTTATCACCCCCTGCCCGCCGCGGTGGTGCTTGGAGTAGGCCTCCACGTCGGTTATCTTGCCGAACCCGTTCTCGGTGACCGTCAGGAGCTTGTCGCCGGACCTCACGATGGCCATGGAGACCACCTCGTCGTCCTCCGTGAGCCTCATCCCGATCACCCCGGAGGCGGTCCTCCCCATGGGGCGGGCCTCCTCCTCGGAGAACCTGATGGCCTTCCCGCGCTTGGACGCCATTATCACGTCGTCCCCGGCGCTCGCGATGTCGGCCTCGATCAGCTCGTCGTCCTCCACGTCGGGGTTCTCGTCGGTCCTGAGGACGATCGCCTTGATCCCCTTGGAACGGACGTTGCCGTAGGCGGACATGGCGGTCTTCTTGACGCGCCCCTTCTTCGTGCAGAACACGATGAACTTGTCGTCGGGGAAGTCGGGCGTGCACACGGTGTTAACCACGCGCTCGTCCTCCTCGAGGTCGGGCAGGAGGTTCACGATAGGCTTGCCCTTGGACTGCCTGCTGCCCTCCGGGATCCTGTATCCCTTGAGCCAGTGGATGCGGCCCTTGTTGGTTATGAACAGGACGTAGTCGTGGGAGCAGGTCACGAACATGGAGTCGACATGGTCCTCCTCCTTCGTCTGCATCCCTGTCAGGCCCACGCCGCCGCGCCCCTGCTGCCTGTAGGTGCTCAGCGGGATCCTCTTGATGTAGCTGTCGCGGGAGAGGGTGATCACCACGCGCTGCTTGGGGATCAGGTCCTCCTCGTCGCTGTCCAGCGGGTTGGGGTCGATGACGGTGCGGCGCTCGTCGCCGTAGGCGTCCTTCATCTCCTTCAGCTCGGACTGGATGATCGCGTTGATCCTGGACTCGTTGGCGAGGATGTCCCTGAGGTCGGCCATCGTGATCTCCAGCGCCTTGTACTCGTCGCGGATGGAGTCCAGCTCGAGGCCGGTCAGCTTCTGGAGCCTCATGTCGAGGATGGCCTTGGCCTGCTCCTCGTCGATGCCCAGGAGGCCCCTCAAGCCCTCGTTCGCCTCCTCCACGCTCGCGGACTCGCGGATGAGCCTTATGGTCTCGTCGAGCATGCCTATGGCCTTCATCAGGCCCTCCAGGATGTGGAACCTCTTCTGCGCCTGGGCGAGGTCGTACTCGGTCCTGCGGTAGACCACGGACCTCCTGTGCGCTATGTACTGCAGGATGAGCTCCTTCAGGGACAGGACGGACGGCCTGTTGTCGACCAGGGCTATGTTGATGATGCCGTAGGTGACCTCCATGTTGGTCTTCTTGAACAGGTTCTCCAGGACCACGGCGGAGAGGGCGTCCTTGTGCAGCTCGATCACTATGCGCATCCCGTGCCTGTCGGACTCGTCCCTGAGGTCGGTTATCCCCTCGATCTCCTTGTTCTTGACGCGGTCGGCGATCTGCTCGATGAGCATGGCCTTGTTGACCTGGTAGGGGATCTCGTCCACGATGATGCGGTCCTTGCCGTTGCCCATCTCCTCGATGTGCGTGTTGGCCCTGACCTTCAGCCTCCCGCGCCCCGTCTCGTAGGCGGAGCGGATGCCGCCGATGCCGTAGATCGTCCCCCCGGTGGGGAAGTCGGGCCCCTTGATGTACGCCATGAGGTCGTCCAGCATGGCGTCGGGGTGGTCTATCACGTACGATATGGCGTCGCAGACCTCCCCGAGGTTGTGCGGAGGCATCTTCGTGGCCATGCCGACGGCTATCCCGTCGGACCCGTTCACCAGGAGGTTAGGGAACTTGGAAGGCAGGACGGAGGGCTCCTTGAGCGACCCGTCGTAGTTGTCCACCATGTCCACGGTGTTCTTGTCTATGTCCGCCAGCAGGTCGCTGGCCATCTTGGACATCCTGGCCTCGGTGTAACGCATGGCGGCGGCGCCGTCCCCGTCCACCGAGCCGAAGTTCCCCTGCCCGTCCACGAGAGGGTACCTGAGCGAGAACGGCTGGGCCATCCTTACCATGGCGTCGTACGCCGCGGTGTCCCCGTGCGGGTGGTACTTACCCAGGACCTCTCCCACCACGGTGGCGGACTTCTTGTGCGGGCGGTTGTACGTGAGGCTGAGGTTGTCCATGGCGTACAGGATCTTCCTGTGCACCGGCTTCAGGCCGTCGCGGACGTCCGGGAGGGCGCGGCCGACAATGACGCTCATGGAATAGTCGATGTAGGAGCGCTGCATCTCCTTCTCAACCGACTGGATGATGATCTTCTTCTCTCCTTCCAAGGTATCACACGTCCAGGTTGATCACTTCGTGCGCGTGCTCGACGATGAACTCCCTCCGGGGCTCTACGTCGTCCCCCATCAGCACCGAGAAGAGCTGGTCGGCGATCATGCCGTCCTCCACGGTGACCTTCTTCATCACCCTGGTCTCCGGGTCCATGGTCGTGTCCCAGAGCTGCTGGGGGTTCATCTCTCCCAGCCCCTTGTACCTGGAGACGTTGGCGCCAGGCCCTATCTCCGCCATGGCTGCGGCCATCTCCTCGTCGTTGTAGGCGTAGATCTGCTTCTTCCCCTTGTACACCCTGTAGAGGGGCGGCATGGCTATGTAGACGTGCCCGCCGTCTATGAGGGGCCTCATCTGCCTGTAGAACAGCGTGAGCAGCAGGGTCCCTATGTGCGCCCCGTCCACATCCGCATCGGTCATGATCACGATGCTGTGGTAGCGTATCTTGGACACGTCGAAGTCCTTCCCTATCCCCCCGCCGATGGCTATGGCGAGGTTCTTGATCTCCTCGTGGTCCAGGAGCTTGTCCGGGCGAGCCTTCTCCACGTTCAGGATCTTCCCTCTGAGCGGGAGGATGGCCTGGAACGCGCGGTCCCTCCCCTGCTTGGCGCTTCCTCCTGCGGAGTCCCCCTCTACGATGTACAGCTCGCACTTGGACGGGTCCCTCTCGGAGCAGTCCGCGAGCTTCCCGGGAAGGCTGGTGGTCTCCAGGACGCTCTTCCTCCTGGTAGCGTCCCTGGCCTTCCTGGCGGCCTCCCTGCCCTCGTAGGCGGAGATAGCCTTCTTCAGGATGATCTGAGCCACCGACGGGTTCTCCAGCAGGTACTCGCTGAGCTTCTCGTTCATGAGCCCGCTGACGGCCCCCTGCGCGACGCTGCTCCCGAGCTTCGCCTTCGTCTGGCCCTCGAACTGGGGCTCGGCCATCTTTATGCTGACTATAGCAGTCAGGCCCTCGCGGACGTCTGTGCCTTCAAGCGTGGTGTCCTTGAGGATGTTGTTGGACTTCCCGTAGTCGTTGATGCACTTGGTGAGGGACGTCCTGAACCCTGTGAGGTGCGTGCCGCCCTCCGGGGTGTAGATAGTGTTGACGAACGAGTCTATCTCCTCGTTGTAGCCGTCCGTGTACTGGAGCGCGATGTCCACGTTCACCCCGTTCCTCTCGCCCGAGAAATGGATGGGAGCGGGATGTATGGGCGTCTTGGACCTGTTGAGGTACTGGACGAACTCCGAGACCCCTCCGTCGTAATGGAACCTCTCCTTCTTGCCGGTGCGCCTGTCCTCGAAGTTTACGGTCGCCTCCTTGTTGAGGAACGCCTGGTTACGGAACCTGTTCTGCAGGGTGGCGTAGTCGAAGTCGACGGTCTCGAACATGTCCGGGTCCGGCCAGAAGGTTATCTCGGTCCCGTGCCTGCCTGAATCGCCTATGACTTCGACGGGTCCGTCGGGGACCCCGATCTTGTACGACTGCCTGAAGATCTTCCCCTCGCGATATATCGTCGCCACGAGCTTGGACGAAAGGGCGTTGACGACGGACACCCCGACCCCGTGCAGGCCTCCGGACACCTTGTAGCTGTTCTGGTTGAACTTCCCTCCGGCATGGAGGTCGGTGAGGCACAGCTCCAGTGCGGACTTCCCCTCCTTGTGGTTCATGCCCGTGGGTATGCCCCTGCCGTCGTCCACCACGGTGACCGAGCCGTCCTCGTTGATGAAGACGTCCACCTCGGTCGCGAACCCCGCCATGACCTCGTCTATGCCGTTGTCGACGACCTCGTAGACCATGTGATGGAGGCCGCGGGAATCCGTGGACCCTATGTACATTCCCGGCCTCTTCCTGACCGCTTCCAGCCCTTTGAGAGCCACTATGCTGTCCGCGTTGTACTCCTCGGAAGCATCTACGGCGCCTTTCTCGTCCATGCCACCCCTAGGTTCGCTTACTATTAATATATGCGCGCGTGCGTGTGCGCGTGTTACTATAATAAGAGCTGGAATGGAAAAGTGTTCGGACGCCCTCGCAGGAAGCGTCCCTTGCGGATCGCGCCGTCCCCGCAGATGGTGCTCCGGTCGTCCTTCATGGACTGGGATCCAACCGAGCTCCTCGCAGATTGAACACATCCTGTCCGCCTTTGCCAGATTATGACGCTCTTTTATCCATGATCTGGCCTCATTCTTAGTTTAGCACATGACCATCCGTCGGATAGTTATCGTTTGCCTGGCGGCAGACAGCAGAGAACGGACACGATTATGGCCAAAAAGAGCTGCCCTCGAAGCATGGCCATAGCCTGACGACCGCCCACTCCTTGAGCACGTTGCGCGCTTCGGGACCGGAGAGGCCGGAGATGAACCCCTGCATGGAAGCGGAGGCGGCCCAGTCGCCGTCGTCGGCTCCCGGGACGGCCACATGATAGACGTACTCCTTCTCGCACTCGGATGTCGCGCCGCCGTGCTCCCAGCAGACCCTGTACGTGACGACTATGTCAAAATCCCTGGACTCGCCTAGATAGAAGCAGAAGGCGTCATCGAACTTGTGGGAATGGGGCGAGGAGGCGTCTCCCCTGGGCAGCTCGTACCTCACCGACCAATGGTCAGGGCCTTCGTCCTTGAAATCCGTCGACATGCCGTAATGGAAGCTCGTCCCCACGTATTCCGAAGGGCTGATGCTGTCCGGGATGCGCCATTCCATCTCGAGGTATCTGAAATCGACGCCTTGGGCGGGGAACTGCACCGACGGGGCGAACCGGATGCAGCCGTCCTTGGCCGATGCCATCGTGGGGAACATGTTGAACCTGACCGGCGAATCGACCGAGAGCAGCCCGTTGAAGACCGGGCTGGAGACGCTCACGGCCTCGGCGTCCAGGACGACCTTCTCCCTGCGGACGTCCTGGTCCGGCCCCGAGAATTCCGCCACGACGGCTGCGGAAGCTACGACGACAGCGACTGAAACACGACGGCTGCGATGGCTGCGGGCTTGTACATGACGATTCAGAGACATGGCGATATAAAAAAAACCGCTGACAGGGCACGTCCTCCGCCTGTAAAGGACCATTACCTATTAAGCCGGTAGACGGATACCAGGGCTTGATGAGCACCATCATGGAAGAGGCCCGCAGGGGCGAGATAACGCCTCTGATGAAGAAGATCGCGGAGAACGAGGGCGTCAGCGCCGAATTCATCAAGAACGGGATCGCGTCAGGACGCATCTGCGCGCCCCACAACCCCGTTCACGATGCCAAACCCGCCGCGATAGGCGAAGGGCTCTCCGTGAAGGTGAACGTCAACCTCGGCACGTCCCGCGACATGGCCGACCTGGACACAGAGCTGGAGAAGCTCAAGGTCGCCATCAGGTACGAGGCGGACGCGGTGATGGACCTCAGCACCGGAGGGGACATCGACGCCATAAGGAGGAGGCTGATCTCCGAATGCCCCGTGATGATGGGCTCCGTCCCGATATACCAGACAGGGGTCATGGCCGCCAGGAGGAAGGCCGTCGTCGAGATGACGGAGGACGACATCTTCAGCGGCATAGAGAAGCACGCCAAGGACGGGATGGACTTCATGACCGTCCACTGCGGCATAACGAAGGAGAGCGTCGGATGGCTTAGCAGGTGCGGCAGGATAACCGACGTCGTGTCCAGAGGAGGGTCCTTCCTGACTGCGTGGATACTCCACAACGAGGAGGAGAACCCCCTGTACAGGAACTTCGACTACCTCCTGGACCTGGCCCGCGAGTACGAGTTCGCCCTTTCGCTGGGAGACGGGTTCAGGCCCGGATGCATAGACGACGCCTCCGACCAGGCGCAGGTCTCGGAGCTGATGACCTTGGGACACCTCGTGGAGAGGGCCAGGGCGGCCGGCGTCCAGAGCATGGTCGAGGGCCCGGGGCACGTGCCGCTCGACCAGGTGGCGATGAACATGCGCCTGGAGAAGAGGATGTGCCACGACGCGCCGTTCTACGTGCTCGGGCCGCTGGTCACGGACATAGCCCCGGGATACGACCATATCGTCGGAGCCATCGGAGGCGCTGTGGCTGCGCAGAACGGGGCGGACTTCCTGTGCTACCTCACCCCCGCCGAGCACCTGTCCCTGCCGGACGTGGACGACGTAAAAGAAGGCGTGATAGCTTCGAAGATCGCCGCGCACGTAGGGGACCTCTGCAGAGGGATCGGAAGGGAGCGCGACACCAGGATGGCCAAGGCCAGGAAGGCCCTGGACTGGAGCACCATGTTCGGAACATGCATCGACGAGGAGAAGGCCAGGAGGTACAGGTGCCGCGGATGCACCGAGGAGAGCGAAGGCTGCTCCATGTGCGGGGACATCTGCGCCATAAAGATCGTCGACGAGTACATGAAGGAGAAGCGCTGACGACGCCGAGCACCGATCGTTTTATCCTCGACGATGACTGGACGGATGCAGTTCATGGACGTCGAGAGCATCGACACGGAATGGGAGGGGAACTGAAGCCCGAAGAACCTCGAGACGATAGCGGCGTTCTACAACACCGAAGGCGGACGCATGGCGATAGGCCGCAGAGACGACGGCCCGTTCATCGGCGTGGACGATGTGAAGGGGACCATGAAGGAGATCTCGGACACCATCCGCAACAAGCTCCACATCGCATGCAGGATTCGCGCAGAGCTCGAAGGCTAGATCTGCTACATCACCATCGATGTCCCCTCGGAAACAGCATGGCCGCATTAGACGGCAGACTCTTTGTCCGCTCAGGGAACGCTACACAGGAGATCGAAGGGGACATCTCAAAAAGGCCATTCTGTCAGAGCAAGGGCTCCAGTGGCTCGACCAGACCGTGGACATACCGGTCGAAAGCCTGTCCAGAGATGCCATAGGCTATTTCATAGAGACAGGGGAGAAGGCTGGCAGGATACCGGAAGGCATCGACGGGTCCGACGTGCCTGCCATCTTGTCGAGATACCGCATCTTGAAGAACGGACGCCCGACGATGGCCGCAGTTCTCCCATTCCATGAAGATCCATACAGCTTCAACTACGGCGCGATGGTGAAGATAGGCAGGTTCGATAGCGAACGCACGCTCCTCAGGGACGATATGGTCAGCGGCCCGATGATTGAGGTTCCCGAGAAGGCCATGCGTCTGCTGTACAGCAATTATATACCGCCGACCTACGGATATGGCGGCCTCACCGTGTCCGGGCACATGGATTACGACTATCCTGAGAAAGCCGTCAGAGAGCTGATCGTGAATTCCGTGGTCCATATGGACTACTCCCTGCAGCAGCCGGTCGAGATCTCGGCGTTCGACGACCGTATGGAGATGTTCTCTGCTGGAGGGCTGCCGAAAGGCCTGGCCATACCCGATCTGAAGAAACGGCACAGGTCCATCCGGCGCAACGAGACCTTGGCATCGGTGTTCTATTCCGCAGGGTATGTCGAGAACTGGGCGCAGGGCATAGCGAAAGTGATGAAAGAATGCGCCGAGAACGGCAACCCTGAGCCTGAGTTCTCGCTCGAGCTCGGCGGACTTATGGCAACCATGTACAAACGCTCACGGAACCCTGGAAGCACGATCCCCGAGCATAGCAGAAGCAGAGGCCTGGAAACGACTCTAGACCAGCGCATCTTGGAAGCCATGTCCGGATCTGCGACGATGAGCACGAAAAGACTATCTGAAAAGCTGGGAGTCCCGTCAAGGACCATTCGGAGGCACCTTGCCCATCTTGTAGAGGCCGGCCAGATCGTCAGGGTGGGGAGCAACAGCAGCACAGAGTACGCCATAAAAGACGAACTGACCGTTTGAAAGCCCGGCCATAATGGGTGGCCGTTGAACCATCCGAGAATGAGTCGTGAACCGGTATGCCCCGCTGTGACAAACGATTCATAAGGATGCGGGCTTCACGGATGCCTGCATGCATTCCCGAGACCAAGCCTCTCGGAGCCTTCAGAGACGACCGACGGCCCTTCTCACCTCTTCGATATAGTCCTCGATAACCTCTCCGCCGTCCAGGATGACGTCTCCCACTACATCCAGCGCGACGGAATTGACAGCCTTCTCGAGCCTGAAGTCTGGCTTGGAACCTTCGAGGCATCTCTGGATGTATTCGATCTCGGCCGCCTCCAAGGCCTCCGCCAGATGCTCCCAGCCCCTCTCGCGGCTTCTGCTCCCTGACTCTTCTGGCTCGGGTTCCAAAACTGCCTGCGACTCCTCGACGCTCATCATGGACGTCACCGAGCCGAGGTCCTCCTACGCCTTTGAAACGGCGGCCATGTCGAGCTCCAGGGGCGTTTCCGGCTCGTCTCTCTGCGGCTCGTTGAGGCGGTCTATAGCCTCGTTCACGAGAGGGGTCACGTTAACTCCGAAGCACATCACCGGGTTCCGTCTGCGCCTTCCGTTGTCGGCGCGCATATGCACAGAGCTCACGACGAAATCCATGAGAGACAACAGCTCCCTCGAGAAAGAGCCGTCTATGCGGTTCAATGACGGCATCCGGAATGTCGCCCTGCCCACGCTGAACATGCGCGGATGCACATCCTCTGTGGCTAACATCCCGTATCCCTTCAACCATCCAGCGCCTGATTCGCATTTGGACGTCAGAATCTTCGAGAACACCCTCTTGAACACAGTCCAGCACTCCTCGTACGACCCCGCAGGCGGCGAGACCTTGAGGAAGCGCCAGAAATACTCCGCTGGCAGCGGCTGCCTCTGCCCGTCTATGGCCCTTCTCAGCACAAAGCATGAAAGATCGCTATCGCTGGCAGCGACTTCGGAGGCTATTGGGATGCGCCCGACTGTTGAGGCCTCCGCCATCAGCATCGACAGGAATTCGTTCCTGTATTCAGAGCCTAGGCCGTGTACATCCGTCAGGAACGACATGATCTCCGAGAAGGCCGCGCCCTCCTTGACCATCTCCATGCACCTAACGAGCAGGCAGCCGACGTCGAAGTCGTAAAACTTTCCTTCGAGGAGACGGTCCCTCCAGAACAAGTAGTAGTCTTTTCCGATGATGCCCTCCGGAGTCAGGTCCACGACCTCCCAGAACACCCCTCTGTCCGACCTGGAAGCGGACACCCACTCCAGGTCGCGGATGACCGCTTCGGCTGTTGGCGACCCGTCGCATACGCCAATTATAGCCCTGCTGTCCCTGTAGAACGATGGCCGAGCCGGCGCTGGATATATCTCGATCTCCCCGTCGTCGAAGGAGAGGATTCTAAGGCCTCCAACGACGTCCTCCCTTATGTTTTCGTAACGCAATGTATCGTCTTCCATCGCCCGCTCCAGCCGATAGCAGAGATCCGGATATTCCGAGCCAGCCCCATAGCCGTCGCATACGCCTAAGACTTCGAAAAATAACTTGCTGAAGCCTTTCCAGTCCGGAGAGCGATAGCAGACGATGCGGCGAGGCTGCTCCTTAGCCGGGAGCAAGTCGAACAGGTTCAAGGATACGCTGGCCTCGTCGCGGGCGAAATGCTGCCCTATGCTCTCGCCGAACTTCTCCATGAAGTACTGGTCGGCGATCTTGAAGGCGTGGTTCAGCCTCATGGAATTCACGGCCATGAACGAGTAGTACCCCCTCAGGCCCCTTGATAGGCAGAGATAGTCCGATTCCAAGGAGGGGGAGAAGCGAGGCAGGAACATCTTCGTGAACACGGGCCCCATATCGATAGAATCGTAGCCACTGCTGACGAAGCTGCCACAGTAGACGGACAGATCCCGTATGTAATCCCTGGCGTGTTCCGCAAAATTGCCGTTTCTGCTGCGGAAAAGGTACCTGTACAGCTTCTTGCGCCCCTCGTCAGTAGTAAGGCATTCCATTACCAGGAGATTGAAGTATCCCCAGTCCCCCTTTATCCTCCCCTTGTCGAGGATGGTTCTGAAATACGCATAGTAGCGCTTCTGTTCGTTCCGCATCCTGTCGCAATTAGACGGAACTTGCATTAGCTCCACATACGGGCACTTGGACGAATCCATCTCGTCCATTTTGCGTATGAAGTCCAGCCTCTACTCCAACGGCATGACAATGGTGCCAATCGGACGAATCGCCCCGTACATGGACGAGTGATGCGGTAGCCATGAATAACAGTTGCCGTCTGAGATAGACTGCAGGAGATGTCGCAGAAAGGCCTGAAGTCGGCAGAAAGCTCTCGAGCCGCGCTGGGAGAGGCAGTATGATGATGGAGCCACTGGAGGGGATCGAACCCCCGGCCTGCGGTTTACGAAACCGCCGCTATACCCCTAAGCCACAGTGGCACGCATAGGTGGAGCGAACCATGGTATAAAAACATGGCCCATGCTCCCTCTCTGACCATCGAACGAACCGGCATCCTGACACCGCCGTCGCAGACGTGTGCGTCGTTCGGGAGTCTCGTGCTGAGCCGCCCTCCGCTTCAGGAACGACGGCTTGTCCTCGAACGAATCCATGAAAGCGGCGGCGAACAGCGGCATGTGGACGACCCCGCCCGCATCCACGAATATGTTGCCGTCCTCTAGCTTCACCCTGTGGGCCACGTCGAAAACCTCGCCCACCTTGGATAGCGACGGAGAGTCCCGCTTTTTTCCCGATTTCACCTCTATGGCGGTCGCTCCGCTCGGCATCTCCACGACGAAATCTATCTCCATGCGCCCGTTGCCGTTGCTCTTCTGATAGTAGAACGTGTCGAAGCCGCTCTTGACCAGCCCCTCTGCGACAGCGTTCTCTGCAAGAGCCCCGAGATTATACGAATAATCCGCGGAATGGATCGCTATGACGGCCCCCTCGCCGTACATACGCGCGAGAAGCCCCGTGTCCGACATGTAGACCTTGAACACGTCGGGCTTCTTCTGACCGGCGAGGGGCAGGCTTATCTGCGAGATCCCATGGACGAAGTTGCCGTATCCTGCGTTCTTTATCCACAGGAGGTTCCCCCCGTACACATCGGCCGACTTGCGGGATCCCGCCCTGTCCTTGCCGACCTCCGAATAATGGAAGCGCTTATTGGTCTTGGACAGCTGCCCTGGGATGGATTCGAAGCACTCCATCGTCTTGACTGCGTCCATGCCGGAATTGTACCTGTTGATGTCCTGCCCCACCAGGGCCAGGATCCCTTCTTGGACTGCCATAGCTCCGTAATACGTCTCGCGGTTCTCGTTGAAGGCCTCCACCGCCGCAGGCATGCCTCCTATGATCATATATTTGCGGAACAGTGCGGCGAACCTTCCTAGGATCGCGTCCGGGACTGGAGAACGGAATCTTATGCATCTGCGGACCTCTGCGACGGAGTCCGGAGGAACCCCTTGAGACCAAAGGAACTCCTCGAAATCCAAGGAGCGCATGATGTACGGCTCCACGTATCCCATGGGAGAGAGCATGCCTTTCCTTTCCATAGAGCCTGTTCCGCTGATCTTGACGCCGAGCATCGAGCCGGAAGCGATGACCTTGAACCTCCCGTCCAGAGCAAAGAGCTTCAGAGCAGAGAAGGCCGCCTCGCAATCCTGTATCTCGTCGAAAAAGAACAGCGTATCCGACAGATCTCCGGATCCGAGAGAGCGCAGAGTGCGAATTGACAGCATTATCCCGTCTATCGAAAGGCTACGGCCCTCGAACACCGACCGGAACTCCGCGTCCTTGCTGAGATCTGCATACACATATCCGGAGTAGTTCTCCTTCGCGAAGCTCTCTATTATGAAGGTCTTCCCTGTCTGCCTCTGACCGTACACCAGAAGGGGCTTCCTGCCGTTCTCCTTCCAGTCCATCAGCCTGGCGTATGCCTTCCTTTGCAGCATTGCTCCTGCAAAGGGTTCATGGATATTAATCCTGCTTCAAAATACCGGACGGTTTTCTGCATCTTGGCTCAATTTACCGGGCGGTTTTCTGCATCTTGGCTCAATTTACCGGGTCGATATGTATACGAACCAATCTAGGACATACGACGTCCGTTTTCCCGCCGCGCCTGTTGTCAGGACGGAGCCGGGTTCATGGCCGGCGGAACGCGGGGAACATGTCCCTGAACACCACGGCGTCCTGCTCTATCAGCGGCGACTCGCAGATGAACGTGCACTCCTGCCTCGAATCCTCCAGGACGTCCGCCAGCATCTGCATGTCGGGGTCCCTGGCCTCCAGCGGCAGATGGGATATCTCGCCCTTGTCGCCGTACTTGATGCAGCTTATGTGGAAGTGCGCTATGTCGCCGCAGAGCGGGAAGAACTCGTCTATGAGCGCCTGCATGTCCTCCCTGGTCTTCAGGCGGCCGCGGCCCCTCGCATGGACGTGCGCTACGTCGAGCACCGGACGGACGCCGTCCACGCTGTCCATGACCTTCCCGATCTCGTCCAGCGTGCCGAACTGGCCGATCTTCCCCATAGTCTCCACCCCGAGGACGACGTCCTTTATCCCCTCGTCGTCCAATATGTCCTTGCACTTGGAGAGCCCGCTTATCACCAGCGGGAGCGCGGTCTCGGGCGACTTGCCGTAGGATGCGGCGTGTATGACGATTATATAAGCCCCGAGGTTGTGCGCGGCCCTGGCGGTGCTGGTCACCCACTCGATGCTCTTCTCCCTGGTCTCCGGGTTGTCGGAGTTGAAGCTGATGAAATAAGGCGCATGGCAGCTGAGCCTGATGTCCAGCTCCTTGGCCTTCGCGCCGATCTCCTGCGCCCTCTCGGGGCTTATGCGCGCCCCGCGGACGAACTCCACTTCCAGGGCGTCCAGCCCCAGATTCCTAGTATATTCCAGAGCGCCTTCCGGCTTCTTCCCTGCCGAAGGGTATCCTGCGGGACCGAACCTCATGCTGCGCCCGATGCCGTAGGAATATAAAAGAGACTGCGGACACGGCCGCCCCGGGCAGAAAGAAGGGGCGGCCGGCCCATCATCAGAAGTCCCTGGTCCTCACGGTCCTCAGCGTGAGGATATACAGCAGCGCGGTCACGGCCAGAAATGCGACGCACACAGCAGCCGTCGCCGCGATGCTGTCGGAGAAGATCCCGAGGATCCTCTGCATGCCGAACAGCATCACCGTCACTATGAATCCCAGGATCAGGATCACGACGAATATGGCCACTCCCTTGAACCGGTACCCGATGTACAGGGCGGCAGAGGACAGCATCAGCCCCAGGCATACCGACAGCACGATCGTCAGCAGGGCGTCGTCGATGCTGAATTCGCATCCTGTGATCAGGACGATCAGCATCGCGCCCAGGAACGCGACCGCCTGGCATACGGACATGGTCACCAGCGTGAGCATGAACTTCGCATCGACCATGGTCTTGCGCGGTATCCCCGAGGACACGGCGAACCTTGACCACCCGGACTTGTCGTCCATGTCGACGGACGAGGCGGGCAGGGCCGCCCCCATGAACGCTGCGAACATGAACGGCAGATAGGGCCCGGACTGCATTATAACCGAGTAGATCAAGATGGACAGCGGCAGGGCGACGAACATTATCGTGTTGCTCGCGATCTCCTTCTTGAGCAGCCTGTTCATGCCTCCTCCCCCTTTGATATCAGGATCATGAGCTCCTCCAGGGTCACCGGGTCGGCCTTCAGCTCGGGATGCGCCGCCGAGAACTCCTCCAGGCCCTCCACAAGGTAGTCGCAGCCGTGCGGCCCCGTGCGCCGCCTGACTATGCCGCTTCCGCAGATGTCCGAATCCCTCGGGGCATGGAGCACCCCGTACCTGGAAAGTATCTCCGAAGTCTCGCCGTCGATGATCACCTTCCCGTCCTTCAGGAAGACCAGGTAGTCCGCGATCTTCTCGATGTCCGAGGTTATGTGCGAGGAAATCGCGACGCAGCTCGACTCGTCCAGCATGTAGTCCCTTATGCAGTCGAGGAACTCCTCCCTGGCGGCCGGGTCCATGCCTGCCGTAGGCTCGTCCAGGACCAGGATCCCCGTGGGATGGGACAGGGCTACGGCGACCTGCGCCTTCATCCTCATCCCCCTGGAGTACTCCTTGACCTTCTTCCCCTCGTCGATGCCGAAGCTCTTCAGCATGCCGCGGAACCTCTGGTCGTCCCATCCGTCGAACATGCTGGAGAAGATGGAGGAGAGCTGCCTCGCCCTCATCTCCTGGGGGAAGGGGCACTCGTCGAACACCGCTCCCGCAGGAAGCGGGCTCCCGGGATCGACGCTTCCCTCCTCTGGGAGCGCCGCGCCGGTCATGCATCTCATCAGCGTGGTCTTGCCTGCGCCGTTGTCGCCCACCACGCCTGTTACGAAACCTCTCCTGAAGACCAGCTCGGGAATCTCCAGGGAGAAGTCCCCGTAGGTCTTCCTCAGGCCCTTGACTATGAAGTCGCCCACTCAATCACCGTCATACATCAGGTCCACGATCTCGTGAAGCTCCTCGCGGGATATCCCGTTCTCGCGCGCCTCGTCCGCCGCCTTGCGGATGCTCTCCTGTATGGAGACCAGATGCCCTTCGCGGATGACCGACGGCTCCACCGAGGACACGTAGCACCCCTTGCCGCCGACCGTGGTGATCAGCCCCTCGGCCTCCAGGTCGTTGTACGCGCGCTTGGTGGTGATCACGCTGATCCTCAGGTCCTTGGCCAGGACGCGCATGCTCGGGAGCAGCTCCCCTTCCTTCAGCACGCCGTTGATTATCTGCGAGCGGATCTGAGAGTATATCTGCTCGTAGATCGGCCTTGGATCGGAGTTGCTGACGACGATATCCATCGTAAACCTCTGTGTATGACATCACGATACCTGTATATAATCGTATATACTGAATATATACAGTATTCATTGGATGAAACCTTGCTGATTCTCCGAACATGTACAGCGTTCTTAAAACCTAGGCAGAATATCGCGAATCGAACACATAAATCAAGTATGTCCGCCCATATCTCGCCGTCATGAAGGTGGAACTCGACGTACAGCTCGACCCTACCCTCGGCTGCGGCCAGGCCCACAGATGGAGAAAGAAGGGGGACGGGTCCTGGGAGGGCGTCCTGGGAAACAGCATAGTGGTCCTGAGGCAGGAGGAGAGCGGCATGTCGGTCGAAGGGTGCTCCGAGCGGCGCATCCTAGACTACATGAGGGCGGACGACGACGTCGATCGCATCCTCGCGGACATCTCCAGGCGCGAGCCATACGTCGCCGACCTAATTGCGCGCTGTCCGGGCATGCGCATACTGAGGCAGGACCGCTGGGAGTGCCTGGCCACCTATCTTCTCGCTACCAACGCCAACGTCGCCCGCATAGGGAAGATGGTAGAGTCCGTGTGCGCCGAGTTCGGGACCGACCTCGGAGGAAGGTCCTCGTTCCCTACTCCGAAGCAGATCCTCGACGGGAGGGACAGGGCCTGCGTGTGCAGGCTCGGGTTCAGGGAGCCCAGGCTCATCGAGCTGGCGAAACGCGTAGAGAGCGGGGACATAGACCCGGACGCCATCGCGGAGCTAAGCTACGAGGACTGCTGCGAAGCCCTCATCGGAATAAACGGAGTCGGCCCTAAGGTCGCCGACTGCGTAGCCCTGTTCGCATACGGACATCTCGAAGCCTTCCCCATAGACGCCCGCATCTCCAAGGTGATGGAGATAAGATACGGCGTAACGGGCAGCTACAGGAAGGTCGCCGACGAAGGCAGAAGGATCTTCGGCCCCTATGCTGGATACGCCCAGGAGTTCCTGTACCACAGCCAGTTCATCTGACTCAGAAAAGGATATTGCAAGCATCGGCCGGTCTTCACCGGGTTGCAGGAGCATCTGGGCGACGGCTGCCCGGTCTGGGACTCGTAGGCCTTGTCCAGGAGCCCCGACCTCTTGAACACGCCGCAGAGCCTGCACATCTCCAGGGAGAAGTCGGCGTCCTCCTCGGCGATCCTGCGCGCGGACTCCCTCAGCTCGTCCATGAACATCCTGTAGTCGGGGTCGCCCTCGTCCATGTCCGGCCTCCCGCCCCTCTTCCTCTTCATGTACTGGGAGACCGCGGCGTCGGTGACGTCGAACCTGCGCGCGACCTCGGCCTGGGACATGCCGTGGACGTTGACGAGCTCGGCCGCCATCTCGCGGCGTATCATGGGGAGGACGTACCAGACGATGAGCTCGCAGGGGACTTTCATGCCGACACGACCTTGATGCACCTATTAATGCCTTTATGCGCCCGGGTTGACCTTCACGTAGAACTCGGACACGTCCCAGTCGTCGTCCTCGCGCTGCCTCTCGGTCTCGAGGCTCACGCCCGCCGACTGGGCGGCCTCCCTGAGGATGCGCAGGGCGCGGTCGGATCCCTGGAAGTCCTCCACCTTGGCGCCGGTGTAGCAAACCTTGCCCTTGAAGGAGCCTACGACCCTGGTGCCGCTGAACACGACCGCCTTCGAGGACTCCACCTCGTCCTTGAGGAACGCGCGAAGGTAGATGTGGAGGTTGTCCTGCGTGTTCAGCAGGAACTGCTCCGTGAAGCGCCCTGGACGGTTGCCCACGTCCTCCGCTATCATCCATCTCAGGACGGGGTCGTCCCTCAGGAAGAAGCCCTTCTTCAGGAAGCCCTCGTCCTCCAGAGCCTTGAGCGTCTTCCTGACCTGGGCCATCCTGACCGACAGGAATGACGACAGCCCCTCCGCCGAGAAGACGCCGAAGGACCTGAAGTGCATCTTGGCTATCTCCTTGGCGGCGTCCATGCGGTCCATGTCCAGCATGGGGACGACGTTGTACATGTTGCTCTCGTCCTGGTAGAGCACGGAGCCCTTGGACAGTTCGGCGATGGCCTCGGACGTCCTCTCCGCGGAGTACATCGATTGGCTCACCACGTCCTTCTTGGACACGGGCTGCCTGTCCTTTATTATCCTCAGGACGTTGCGCAGGGTCTCGTCCAGCTCGACAGCCTTCTCCGCGCGGTACAGCACGGCGTGATCCATGTCGGTGTACCCCTGATATGGCGGCGACAGCGTCATCTTCACCACCGTGCCCTTCTCCAGCTGGCTCTTCATGGTGGTCCTCTCGTTGACGCGGATGGCGAGCTCCTGGTCCCCGCGGATGTAGCCGCGGTCCTCCACCAGGTCGGACACCGACTGGTAGCGGACGCCCTTGGCTATCCTCTGCTTGTACAGCACGTACCCGAGCATGTCGTTGATCGTCATCGTCCAAGGCTCGAACCTGCCCTTGGCGTAGAATCCGTTGACGAGCACGTATCCTGCCGACTCCAGGGCGGAGCGCATCTCGTCGCCCAGCTGGCCAGCGTCCGTGCTCAGGACCTCCCTGATGCGGACGATGTCGACGCCCTTCATGTTGAAGTAGCCCATCATGCGGTCTATGGCCGCGAGCGCCTCCGGGAGAAGGTCCGGGGAGTCGAGGTCCATCGCGCGAATCTCTATGCATCCGGACATCTCCCACATCTCCAGCGCCCCGCGCACGACGTTGCCGCTCACCAGCGGGTAAATCCACTTGTCGCCGTAGCGGGCCGCGATCTCCGCCCATTTGGACCCTATGTCCGGGTCGGACAGCGCTATCACCTTCAGCGGGAAGTCCTTCTGGGGGACGTTCTCCAGGTTCGGTATCTCGTCCGACATGACGAGCATCTGCGCCTGCCCCTCGCCGACGGTTATCGCCTCGGCCCCGAGCCCCGGCGCCATCGACTCTATGACGTCCATCGGGAGGTCCACCAGGAACCTGAGGGCGCTGGACGGTATGGGGCCGTATGCCCTGATGGCCCTGGCCAGGAGCTCGGACGGGGGATCTCCGCCGGGATCCGACGGATGGTAGGCGGCGTAGGTGTTCTCCGTCCCCCAGTCCTCCCTCTCGTCGAAGTCGCGGATGATCAGGAGGGAGCGGTCGAGGCGGGAGACCGCGTCCTTCAGCGCGCCCTTGTCCATGCCGGTGGCGGCCGCGAGCTGCCTGGTGGTGGCCCTGCCCATGCCCTCGATGGTCTTCAGCAGCTCCAGGTCGGCAGGCTGTATCTCCTCGCGCCTCATGGACGCGTACCTGTCGCCCTCGTCCTTGAGGACGTAGCGGACCTTGCCCCTCACGAACCTTCCCAGCAGCAGCTCCCCGGACTCGCGCATGGAGTACCACTCCTCCAGGTCGAACCCCTCCACCCTGTTGTAGACGTCCAGCTCGCTGCCGGCGGTGCCGTAGAAGTCGAAGTAGGAGCGGATGTCCGGGAAGGAGGCGCCCTTGGAGAGCCTGTAGCGCTCCACGGTGTCGTAGTCGAACACGTTCTTCTTGCCGGAGCGGAGCCTCATGTGGTCCAGCTTCAGCATGTACTGGTCGTTCTCGGAGATGAGGAAGCGCCCTTTGGAGACCTCCTCGGCCGCCGTCAGAGACTCGAGGGACGCCATGGCCTCGTCGTCCGGCAGGGATAGAGCGAACGCCGCCTCCTGGACGGTGGCCGGCGCGAAGCAGTCCAGGTACCTGAGGACGATGCGGTCCACTGCCGCCTTGCGGTCGATCTCTGGATATTCGACGCGGGCGAAGGTCCATTTGCCGTGGCCGTCGACGTCGACGCGGGCGACCTTGTACATGGACTCCAGCTTCCTGAGAGACCGGAGCACGACGTCGTCGCTGGCCTCCAGGTCCCCGGCTATCTCCGACACCGTGGCGCCGTCCCCTACCCTGCGCAGCACGTCCTCGTCGATGTCCGACAGGGTGCGCTCCTTGCGGGTGGCGGCGGCGTAGTAAGGAGCCTCGGAGGACGCCATTATGTGGACGTCGTCCATGTACACGGTGGATATCTCCCCCTCCTCCAGGAGCTCCCTGACCCATCCGTCGACGACCTTCTTGTCCTCGTCCGTGTAGGTGTATATGTTGCGCCCCCTCTCGCGGATCGCCTGCAGAGGCCCTGTCCTCATCAGGAGCTTGGGGATGTCCTCCTTGGACGCGATGCGGGGCGTCTTCTGGGCGTAATACGGGATTATCTGGTCCTCCGTGAACTCGAACTCGCTGACGGAGTCCCCGAGCGCCCTGTAGAGCACCTTGCGGTGGAGCTCCCTCAGCAGCGCGGAGCGGTCCTCCATCAGGACTATGTCGGAGAAGCCGGAGAGGATCGCGGAGTGCGCGAACGGGGACGGCGTCCCGGTGTAGCTTATGAGCCTGACCCCCATCTCGCCGGAGTCCAGGAGCTCGAGGACGTGCTGGGCGTTCTTGATGTCCATGTCGTCCTCCATGACCTCCCTGTAGGTCTCCTCTATGACAGGGACCCCTTCCATGTCGCCGAGCATCTCCAGCAGATAGGTGGACCTCACCTGCTGCCTGTTTACGGAGATCGGCCTGCCCATGTAGTTCCTGAGGATCATGAAGCTGCGGGCGGCGGTGTGCCTGAACCTGAGCTTGAATATCTCCGAGTCCTTTAGGGACTTCCTGAGCACCTGCCCCAGCTCGGAGGACTTTATCAGCCCCGGTATCAGGGACATGTCGAACTTCCTGGGGCATCCGAGCATGAAGCTGTCGTCCGATATGGTCACGGAGACGTTCGCCCCGATCATAGCCGTCATCCTGTACGCGTACGCGCGGGACAGGGCGTCGTTGACCCTGCGGCCGAACGGGAAGTGGAACACCAGCTTCTGGTTCCCGGAAGGGTCTATGTACTCCTCGACGGCGAGGTTGTCGCTGTCCGGGATGAACCCTGCTACGGCGTTCTGCTCCCTGAAATACGACAGTATGGACCGGGCCGAGCCCGCGTTGACGTCGAACTCCTCCGAGATCGCCTTTATCGCCTCGTCGTCGGGCATCCCGATGCGGACGGACATCTCCTTCCTGAACCTGGCGATGTCCATGGACAGATCGAAGCTGCGGGGAAGCATCTCCCCGGCCCAGGACGGCACGGTTGGCTTCCTGCCGTTGGCCTCCTTCACGTAGGCGGTCATGCCCTTGGAGCGGACGAACTCGAAAGAGCGCCCTCCGAGGACAAATACGTCCCTGGGCGAGAGCCTCTCTACGAACTTCTCCGAGAGCTCCCCCGCCACCGACCCGTGGCTGGTTATGACGCGGTAGTTGGCCTCCTCCGGGATGGTCCCCAGGTTCATGAAGTAGATCATGCGGGACCCTTTCTTCTTCCCGAACTGCCTCTCCTCCACATCGTACCAGATCTTGGAGTACACCCCTTCGAAGTCGTCCTTGCTGCCCAGGTATTTGAGGACGCTGTCGAACTCCTCCCTGGAGAGGCTGCGGTAGCAGTAGGCGCCCTTCACCAGAGCGAAGGCCTCGTCCGTGTCCCACCTCTTGTCCAGGCTCATGCCCACGACCGTCTGGGACAGCACGTCGAGGCAGTTCTCCGGGATCCCCACGCGGTCGACGTCGCTGCGATGGGCGGCGCGGCACATCACCGCGCACTCCACCAGGTCGTCCGGGTCGAACACCAGGAGGCGGCCCTTGGCTACCTTCCCGAAGCTGTGCCCGCTCCTCCCTATCCTCTGCAGGCCCTTGGCGACGGACTTGGGGGACCCTATCTGGCACACCAGGTCCACCGACCCGATGTCTATGCCGAGCTCCAGAGAGGTGGAGGACACGACGCACTTTATCTCGCCGCGCTTGAGGCGCTCCTCCACGTCCAGCCTTATCTCCTTCCCGAGAGAGCTGTGATGGACCTCTATGTTCTCCAGCCCCCTCTCCTTCAGCTTGTAGACGACGCTCTCGGCCCCGGAGCGGGTGTTGGTGAACACCAGCGTGGTCTCGTGCTGGTCGATGAGCTCCTTGAGAGTGTCGTACATCATCGAGTTCACGATGTCCGAGGAGAGAGCGGTCATGTCGTTGGCAGGACATATGACCTTCAGGTCCAGCTCCTTCTTCGACCCGGACTCTATGAGGACCGCGTCCCTCGCCGACCCGTCCGGGTTGCACCCCACCAGGTAGCCCGCTATGGCCTCTATGGGGGCCAGCGTGGCTGAGAGGCCTATGCGGGTGAAGTCGGTGTCGCAGTGCTCCCTGAGGCGCTCCAGCGTCAGGGACAGGAACGCCCCCCTCTTGGAGTCGCATATGTCGTGTATCTCGTCGAGTATGACCCACTCCACCTTCTTGAAGGACTCCTTGAACTTCGGAGCCGCCAGGATGAGGGCGAGGCTCTCGGGGGTGGTGATCAGGATGTGCGGAGGATGGCGGACCATCTTCTGTCTGTCCGCCTGGCTCGTGTCGCCCGACCTGACCGCCACCCTTATGTCCGGGACGTTCAGGCCGTGGGCCGCCGCGACCTCCCTCATCTCAGCCAGAGGGGTGTTCAGGTTGCGGTTCACGTCGTTGGCGAGAGCCTTCAGCGGAGATATGTAGATGCAGTAGACGCGCTCCTCCAGTACCCCTTCCCTGGCATACCGAGTGAGCTCGTTGATTATGCTTGTGAATGCCGTTAGCGTCTTGCCCGAGCCCGTCGGGGAGGACACCAGGACGCTGCGCCTCTGATGGATTACAGGTATGGCTTTGGCCTGCGGTATCGTCAGATCGTCGAACCTCTCGTTGAACCATGTGGAGATGAGAGGCTCCATCATCCCCATTACCTCGTCCTTAGTGTAGGTTCTATCAATGCGCTCGATCATCAGACCACAAATGCTTAGCCCATGATGAAAATCGATATAAACGTTTTCGATGCCGCGGAACGCTTCAAGTCGGATTACTGCGGAGATAACAGGGATCGACCGAATGGGCACGGCTCTTTATCGAAACGCGCATGAGGATCAAACCCCTCGCTTCTGGACAGCGCCTTGGATGGACGCTGCCGCATTCTTGACTTCGTTCGTCCATGTCGACCGCTCGGACATTGGCGACCTATTGTCGTGCGCGCACGGTGCCCCATTCATATCGTCCTCCCGCAGATGGGGCTGGCATGGTCGAGGAACACGATGGGCCCCGCTTGAACGTGGACGGGCTGTCGAAAGCAGTCCTGAGGGACTCGAAGGTCCTCTCGCGCATAATAGCCGAGACGGTCGACGAGGCCGAAGGCCTGAGCCTCGAGGAGATAGAGGCAGGACTGCCGCTGGAGGAAGACGGACGGACGGTCAGGACGCTCCAGCCCGAGCTCTCCACTGGGTTCGGGCTGATCGTGTACGACATCCTCGTCGAGGTGGCCCTCAGAGGGCAAAGGGTGCTGGTGAACGTGGAAGCCCAAGGGAAGGTCGATAAGGGCATGGCATGCAGGCAGGCTATCTACCAGCAGGGTCTGCGCTGGTACCAGCGTTTCGTCATGGGAAGGGATTACGAGAGCCTGATCCCCGCCTACAGCATATGGGTCGTCATGAACCCTGGCAGGAGGCTCAGGAACACGGTCCTGCGCCACCTCTCCCCTGATTACATCGAAGGGGAGGACGGAAGATACGTGGTAGCCCCGAGGACATGCGGCGGAAGGATCGTGGAGATCAACGTCGGCGACCCTTGGAAAGCGAGGAAGGGCGTGCTGAAGCTGGCCGGCGCATGCTTCAGAGACGGGATGCCGCTGCGGAAGCGTGCCGAATTCCTCAAGAACCGTTTTAATATCGATCTGTACGATGGGTACTATAGGAGCGAGATATGCATGTTCGCGACGCTTAACGAAGACTACATCGAGGGCGTGAGGATGTCCGCGATGGAGGACGGCAAAGACGAGGGAAGAGCAGAAGGCATAGCGGAAGGGAGGGCCGAAGGGAGGGCCGAAGAGATGTCGAGGAAGGTCTCGGAGTATGCGGAGACCGTCCTCAGCGTGGCGAAGGCCGGCGGATGGACGCTCGAAGAGGCCATGTCCATCGCCAAAGTGCCTGAAACGATAATTGACGACGTCAGGAGAGCCGCTTCGAACCGTATGAAGGATGGATCGGATGACGGCGCGCGAAGCTCCGGCCTTCTCGCACGAAAAAATAATAGGGTGCCCGGCTGTACTCCTGCGCATGAGGCCCTTCGGTTTCGCCCTGACGCTGTTCTTTGCCGCGGCGCTTATGCTAGCGGCTTCCCCCTGCATCGTCGCAGACGATGCGCAGGACAACGTCACTCTGGAGGGCTACGTCTCGAGCGTCATCAAAGGGAGCACCACCTACCTCAAAGGGGCGGAGATCGTCGCAGCCGGAACCGACGGCACCACATACAAGGCGATCACGAACGACGGCGGGATGTTCATCCTGTCCTGCCCTCCCGGCGTCTATGAGGTGACGACGAAATGCGGCGGGTTCGAAAAGGTCGTCCTGAATAACGTGATAGCAGGGACCGGGCCCATAGAGATAAGCATGGAGCTCAGAGACACCTCGGTGGTATGGGGGCTGGATGTGCCCCACACCCTCGAGATTGCCGGCATAGTCGTCGTGCTCATCACTCTGGCGATAGGGGCCGTGATGATCCGCGTCCTCCGCAAGTCCCCCGACGTCACCGTCATCGACGACGCCGACGACCCCATGGTCGAGCTGGAAGACCTGGATGAGCTCGAGGACGAGTACGAGGACGAGGACTACGTCTACGACGAGGACGTCAAGGAGTCCTGACCAGGGACCTCCTGACCTTCTCGTACAGGCTGTTGCCCTCCGAGTCCATCGCCACTATGAGTGGCCCCAGCCTCTCTGCGTCGAAGCGCCACATCGCTTCGGCCATCCCCAGGTCCAGCCATTCGACACCGGTGCACCTCTTGAGGCCCTCGGCCATCGATATCGCCGCGCCGCCGGTCGCCGCCAGATACACGCATCCGACCTCCTTCATCGCGGCGGAGACCTCTTCCGACATTCCGCCCTTGCCTATTATGGCGCGGATGCGGAACCTGCGTATCATCTCGGGCTCCAGCTTGTTCATCCTCGCCGAGGTCGTGGGCCCTGCCGCGACGACGCTCCACGACCCGTCGTCCCTCTGGACCATGATGGGCCCGCAATGGAACAGCACCGACTCCTCTATGTCTTTAGGAACATCCGCCCCCTCCTCGGAGAGCTTCAAGGCGCGGACGTGCATCTCGTCGCGTCCCGTTATCACGTTCCCGTACACGTACACTGTCTCTCCGAGCTTCAACGCCCTTGCGTCCGCTTCCGAAAGAGGCGCTCTGAGCGGCTTCATATCTCCGCCCCCTGGGAGTACACCACGCCGTCGGAGGTTATCCTCGCCGACGCGCGGCGGGTCGCCCAGCACCCTATGTTGACCGCCACCGGCAGGCTGGCCGTGTGGCATGCGGCTTTCCTTGCCTTCACCCCGAGCACGGTGGTCGCTCCGCCGAGGCCCATCGGCCCCAGCCCGGACGAGTTCAGGGCTATGAACAGCTCCTCCTCCAGCTTGGAGAGGACCGGATCCGAGTTCTCGGAGTCCAGCGGGGACAGGAGAGCCTCCTTCGCCATCTCCACGCACCTGTCGGAGGTCCCGCCTATCCCTACCCCAACTATGGACGGGGGGCAGGGCCTCCCTCCGGCGTCAAGGACGGAGTCCACCACGAACCTCTTCACCCCTTCGATCCCGTCTGCGGGGTTCAGCATCCCCAGACGGGTCATGTTCTCGGATCCGGCCCCCTTCGGGAGGACGGAGATCTCCGTGAAGTCGTCTTCCGTGGGGATGTAATGGATCAGCGGCATCCCCTGCCCTAGGTTGGATCCTTGGTTCTCGCGGGTCAGCGGGTCCACGGTGTTCGGCCTCAGCGGGACAATCTTGGTGGCCCTCTCCACGCCTGCGGCTATCTTCCCTGCGATGGACGAGTCGAAGCGACCTTTCACGTAGAAAACGGGTATGCCGGTGTCCTGGCACATCGGCAGGCCCAGATGCTCGGCTTTCTTCACGTTCTCCATGATGGCTCCCAGCTGGGTGCAAGCGATCTCTCCCGTCTCCCATCCGGCAGCGGCCTCCAGGGCCCATCCTATATCTGCAGGAAGCTTGGTATTGGCCAGGCGGAGAAGCTTGACCACCACATCTTCCACCGGCTCAGGCAGCGTCTTCATAAGAATGCATATCCGTATGCTGTAAAAACATAGCCCCCGGTTCCGTCGCACACCCGTTTCCCGATACCGGAACAAGAGCTGACGCCCTGATGCCGAAGCGCGAGGTCTCTCCTGTCCGGAATCGCAAAAGATCATGATGCGAGACCGGACCTGGTGAACCCCTTGGGCGTGACCACCGAGACCCTCTTCCCCCTTATCCCCACGGCCACCCAGACGACCTTCCCGTCGAGCGGCTTCGATGCGTATCCCTTCTCCTCGATCTGGGCCTGGGCGGCGTCGGCGGAGATCTCCGGTATCGCCTTGGACGAGGTCTTTATCTCCATGGCCAGGGCGGGCGCCCCGCCGCTGCCGGGGACGAACACGTCGCACCTGCCGAACCCCTTGGGGGCCTCCTCGGAGGCCGCCATGCCTGCGGCCCTCATCGCCGACGAGATCGCGTTCTTGTACCTGTCGTGGGCCTCCCTGCCGTCGCCGGCCCACCCGGAGTCCATGGATATGCCGCCGAGGACGAACTGGATGTCGTCGCGTATCGCCGCCGGGTCCCCCGAGAGGAAGTGCCCCCTCATGTCCCTGCGCAGCTCCCTCGCGCGACTGGTCGCCCTGCCCACCAGGGACTCGAAGGCGGGGGATATCTCGCGGTTCACCATGCCGACGTCGTAGAGCTCGTCCTCCGCCGCCGTCATGAGGCCCGTGGGGTCGGCCCTCACGTACCCGCACATCGCAAGGTACGAGTAGACCAGGGCCGGGTCCGCGTCCTCCTCCAGCAGGTCGGGGAACCACAGGAACTCCCTCAGCGGGCAGCGGACCTTTGACGAGGGGTCCTCGTAGAGGCCCTTCAGCTCCTGCAGGGCGATGCCGTCCAGCCTGCCGATGAGGTCGGCGGACATGCCGGCCCCCGTGGAGCCGTCCCAGTACTTCCTCGCGGCGCGGCCTCCCTTGAGGTACTTCACCACGCTGTATGGGTTGTACACCTCCTTTCCCCCGAACCTGTAGCCGTCGTACCAGTCGCGTATCTCCTCCATCACCCCGGGGAGGTCGTTCCCGGTCTCCGCGAGCAGCCGCTCCACCTCCCCCGCGGTGAACCCGAAGTGCTCGTCCCCCTCGTGGCTGAAAATGTCGCAGACGACAGGGTTGTTGAAGCTCTGAGCATCCCCGCCTTGGCGAGGGGCATTATGCCGGTGACCACCCCCGTGCGCATGTGAGTATTGGTCTTGAACGTCTGCTCCATGAACGGCCTTATGCTATTGACTATGCCGTCATACAGATCCTGGTCAGACAGACCCTGGACACAGCGATCGTATTCGTCCACGAACAGCATGACCTTCCTACCATACGCATTGTCTAGGATTTCGCACATATCCGCAACAGCGCAGTTCAAAGCCATCCCTTTCAGACCTCCGTCTGCGCATTTTCTCAGCCTGCGAGCATCGTCTTCGTTGAGTGCATCAGGCGATATGGCCCTCCGTACCCTTGTAGCGATCAAAGACACCAGGTCCGATAGGCTCTCGCGAAACTCATCAACAGAGAATGAGGAAAGCCTGCTGAAGTCCATCCTTATCACAGGGTAGGCGTTCCTGTGCTCCGCGCATTCAGGGCATTCTTTCGTTATGCGCCTCCCCGCGAACATGTCGGGAGAGCCCCTGTAGTCTATGTTGAAGAAGTAGTCGAGCATGGACAGGTTCACGCTCTTCCCGAACCTGCGCGGGCGGGTGTAGAGGATGACCTTGTCCTCCGCCTCGCAGACGTCACGGATCATCATGGTCTTGTCCACGAAGCAGTACCCCTTGGTGACCATCTCCCCGTAGTCCTTCACCCCGTCCGGGTACTTCACCGCCGCCATGCCCGAATACTCCCCGTGTAAGCGTATAAATGTTCCGCGTGCGCGTCGTCAGCGCCTTTCGTAGCGTGGGCGCGCTGTTTTTAGCGATGCGTTTCGAGCGAAGAACGGTGCCCAGGATTGCCCAGGCCTTTCGCCAGACGGCGAGGGAGATGCACCCTTCGTCCGGCGCGGTCGCCGGAATGTCCGAATGAGCGCGCTAGCAGGCATAGAGCCCCGTTCCGTCGACCGCCTCCCGCCACAAAGAATAGAGACCGGCCTTCCGCTCCAGACCCTGCACCGGGTGGCAAAGGGGCCCGGCCTAAGCCGATGCCGCGTCCTCGGACGCCTGCGACGTATCCTGGCGCGGATGGTCAGGGGACGAGGTAAAGGACGTCGTCTATGGAGACCACCTTCACGGTCTCTCCCGCCTCGAAGCCCTCCGGGACCTTCAGGTCCACTGTGGAGTAGTTGCTGGGGTGGAGCACCTGTATCTCGGATCCGGACCTGTCTATGACGGTGGCGTCCATGAGGTCGGAGCGCTTCGCGTAGATCCTCAGGTCCTCCATATCGGCCCTCCTGACGGCCCTCTCCCTGAAATTCAGGAGGTCCAGCACGCGGCCTCCGATGCCGGAGACGCTGGTGAGCTTGCAGTGCCTGCCCTCGCAGACGACGACGTCGCCGACATGGTATTCCGGGAGGCGGACCAGGTACGTCAGCCTGTACATGTCCTGCCCGTCGGATGTCTGCCCGACCAGCTTGGGGGACTCCTTGGTCTCGGCGCAGTACTCCTCGGACAGCTCCTTGGCCAGGGACTTCCCGAGGGATATCGACGACAGGTAGACGTCCACCCCTCCGGGGACCGCCTCGGCCTTGGTTATGAACAGCTGCTTGTTGTTGGCCGCCTGCCTCTCCACCGACTCCACGACCATCGCGAGCGCCTCGTCCCTCAGCGCAGGGTCCAGCTCCTTGGCGCCCGAGCGGATCTGGAGTATGGACGTGTAGTAGCTGCCCAGCTTCCTGGAGCAGGGCTTGCAGACGCTGTTCTTTATGCGCACTATGGTTGTCGCCTTGTCCTCGACCCTGTGGCCCATGACGTCCAGCTCCGTCCATACGCTGACCGTGTACACCCTCGGGTCGTTCTCCTCCGCGGAGGCGCTCTGGTCGACGTAGGAAGCGTCCCTGATGATCCCCCTGGCTCCGAGGGCCGCCTTGATGACGGCGTCCTCCGTGTCCGTGCGGAACCACCTCTCCCCGATGCAGTACTCGCCGCAGTTGGTGCAGACCTTCAGGTCCACGTGGTGAGGGAGCGTGGTCAGCCTGCGCCCGTCCAGCCAGCAGTCGATGCACATCCCTTCGAGGGACTCCTCGCAGTCGCGGCCGCACTTCACGCAGAAGTTCACATGACCACCACCATGAGGTACATCACGCCGCCTATCTCGAACGCCTGCCCGGGCTCGGCGTAGCCTTCCCGTATGGCCAGCGAGACGACCCTGTTGCCGACCAGGTTCATGGACGCGGCGGACCTCATCCATGCCGCCAGCTCCTCCTCGTCTATCGGGACGCCCTTGTAGAACGCCTCGGCCACGGTCATCTTCCTGCCGCCGCCCTCCAGGGTCGCGCCCAGGACGTCTTTGTCGCATGCCGCGAGGATCGTGTCCCCGCCCATCTTGTGCATCCTTGCGAACATGGTCACACCAGCATGTACTCCCCTTTCGGGGTCTTGATAGCCTCCGCGTTGTTGCAGAGGGTGCTGAGGGTAGACTTGACCTCGTCCTCCGTTATGCCTTCGGACGAGCAGTGGGCTATGATCTCCTCGAGGGTTATCCCGGGCTCTCCGAAGTCCTGGAGGACCTTCTTCACGATCTTGATCTTGTCGCGGCTCTTCGAGGATATCCCCGACATGACCTTGTCTATGTCGAAGCCTCCCTCGGAGTTGCCTGCGATCTTCTTCAGGTAGAACTCCACCAGGTCGACGGCGCGGTTCGCGTCCAGCTCCGTGACCTTGTCGCTGAGCCTCATCTTCGCGGAGGCCTCGGAAAGGCGGACGAACGCCTCCAGCTGCCTCGCGGTTATCGGGACGGAGTTGCCCTGGGCCGAGGCCCTGATGGACAGGTAGCTCTTGCTGATGATGTTGTAGGCCTCGTCCGTCATCACCGGGACGATGCGCTTCGAATACGCGACGTACTTCCTGAGTATCTCCACGTCGTACACCGGGCGGATGTCGTTGGTCCTCTCCATGATCGCCTTGATGTCCACGCCGTCTATGACCGTGTCCTCCGGGATCATGCGGGCCTGCCCGCGCTGATGTGCGGAGAGGATGTGGTTGGTGATCTGGGCGTCCCTCTTCTTGTCGGGGCTGTCGGTCAGGACGAAGATGAGGTCGAAACGCGACATCAGCGCGGGAGGGAGGTTTATCTGGTCGTATATGGGGGTGTCCTCGTCGAACCTCCCGTACTTGGGATTCGCCGCCGCCAGCATGGAGCACCTGCACTGGAGGGTCGCGGTAATGCCCGCCTTCGCGACGGAGATCTTCTGGGACTCCATGGCCTCGTGCAGGGAGGAGCGGTCCTGCTCGGTCATCTTGTCCAGCTCGTCGATGCACGCCAGGCCCTTGTCCGCGAGGACCAGCGCTCCGGCCTCCAGGGTCCACCTCCCGTCCCCGAAGTCGTCCCTGACGGCGGCCGCGGTGAGACCGGCGGCGGAAGCCGACTTCCCCGACGCGTAGATGCCTCTCGGGGCGAGCATGCTCATGTACCTAAGCAGCTGGGACTTCGCCACTCCTGGGTCTCCCATCAGCAGTATGTGCATGTCGCCCCTGATGACGGTCCCGTCGTCCAGGGTCTTGTGGGACCCCCCGAACAGCTGGAGGGCGATCGCTCTCTTGACCTCGTCCAGGCCGTTGATCGTTGGGGATATGGACTTGACGATGTTGTCGAAGAGGGCCGGGTCCCGGGACATCTCCTTGATCCTCTGCTCGTCCTCCTCGGTGATCTGTATCTCGTCGTACTCGTGCTGCTCGAACTCCACGGACAGCACGTCCAGGAACGTGTCGAACACGGTGGACTTGTCCCTGTCGGACTTCTCCACCGCCCTCAGCACCCCTATGAGCGTGATGCGGTTCCCGGCGGTCACCTGGCCGGCTATGTCGTCCTCGACGTATCCCGAAATCCTCTCGGGCTGCGCCCCTCCCCTGAGGCCTTCGGGGCTCTCCTGTATCTCTATCTTCTGGGTGTCGGTGTACACGGAGGCGTTCTGGTCGAGGGCGAAGCGGACGGCCTGCTTGTTGCAGCCGCCCTCCAGGTTGGAGCACATGGTGGGCTCCCTCAGCAGCATCCCTGTCTGCGGGACCCACATCTCGGCGCCGCAGCGGAGGCATCTGAACAGTGCGTGGGTCATCCTCGGCTTGACGGTCGTGACCTTCCTGGCCAGGCCTTCCACGGCCACGAGCTTCAGCAGGTGCTCGGACCTAAGGTTCCTTATCTCGACTGTGGCGTCGCGAGGGAGGTTGTGTATCCTCACGTTTATGACGTCCCCGGGACGGCTCACGTTGGGCACCAGGGAGAGCACGGTCTTCCTTGCCAGGTCAAGGCATCTGTCCGGGTTCTCGAGGATGAACATCGCGAAGTCCACGTTGTACGAGTTTATGTCGGCGTAGTCCACGTTCAGGCTCTTCGGCTGCGGGTACTTGTTCGCTATCTCGGCTATGGCTATGCGGTACTCGTCCTTGGAGAACACCTCGGACCACGCCAGCTCTATCTCGCTGTCCTGGAAGTTCACTGCCATGCTCATGCCTCCTTCGAGCGGCACTCCTCGTCCGCCCACCAGATCCATCCGCCATGCTCCAGGGAGACCTGGCCCTTTATCCTGCCAGTCTTGCGGTACTTGGCGAGCGTCTTCGCCAGATCGTCGGGGCACCTGTAGCTGAACAGATGCTCCAGCCTGTCGGTGGCCTGCGCCGTGGTGAGCCTGTCGTCCCCCAGGGCGTCCCAGATCATGGTGAGAAGGTCGTCTCCCGTCATATGCCACTCATTAGTTCCATGTGATATAAAAGAACGGAGGCGTGCACGCACGGGTCTGCCTCCATGACGGCGACCGTCCGGGAAAGTTTTATCTCACGATACGTCCAACGCCGTGGCATGAAGGAATGCATGGACTCGGAGAACCTCCACAGGCGGCTCAAGAAGATATCGGGGCAGGTCGCGGCCGTGGACCGCATGATAGACGAGGACGTCCCCTGCGAGGACATACTGATACAGGTCAATGCGATAAAGAGCGCCCTGCACAGCGTCGGGCAGATCATACTCGAGGGGCACATCAAGCACTGCGTGCGGAACGGGATAGAGCACGGGGACGCGGACAGGACCATAGAGGAGTTCGCGGCAGTGGTGAAGCAGTTCTCCAAGCTCTGATACCCCCATAGGGTACTTTATATACTCAATACCCCTATTGGGTATTTGGCGATAATATTGACCGTTATAGAAGTTATCAGGAAGAACAAAATCCAGATTGGAATGATAATTGCGTCAATAGCACTGGTTATCACCGCAATTTTATTTCCATCCTTCAATTACATAGCCCTTATACCCGTCATGGTATGTGGGGCGCCCATACTCGTGGACGTCCTGGTGGACGTGGAAGACGGGAGGGTGTCTGCCGAGACGCTAGTCATATCAGCTATATTCGGATGCGTCATTCTCAGCGAGTACGTCGCGGCTGCGGAGATCGCAGTGATAATGTACATCGGCGCGCTCCTGGAGAAGTCCGTGACGGAATACGCCCAGATGGGCATGGACGCGCTGAGGAACCTCAAAGTAGACAGCGTCAGCCTGCTGGACGGGGGCGCGGTGAAGCAGGTCCGCACGGAGCGCGTAGGGATCGGGAGCGTGGTGCGCGTGTTCCCGGGCGGCATAGTCCCGCTGGACGGCACCATAGTCTCCGGGTCTTCGTCGATCGACAGGTCGGCTGTGACCGGGGAATCCGTCCCTGTCGACGTGCGCGAGGGCGACGCCGTCCTCGCCGGGACCAGCAACCTCAACGGGTCCATCGACGTGAGGGTGGACCGCGTCGAGTCGGAGAGCTACGTCAGCCGCATGGCGGAGCTGCTCGAGAAGGCGGCCGCCGGGAAGAGCAGGATGGCGTCCATGGCCGACAGGGCGTCCAAATACGTCCTCTTCGGAGCCGCGGCCATCGCGATAGCGACGTTCGTGCTCACCGGCGACGTGTACCGCGCCCTGACCGTGATGGTGGTGTTCTGCCCCTGCGCGTTCGTCCTTGCGACGCCCACCGGGATCATGGCGATGGCCGGCAACATGGCCAGGCACGGCATACTCCTGAGGGACGCGTCCGCGATGGAGGGCATGGCAAAGGCCAAGGCGGTGCTCTTCGACAAGACCGGCACCCTCACGGAAGGGAGGATGACCTCCCTGGGGTTCACCGGCACGGACGACGTCGACGAGAGAGAGGTGGAGGGGATGGTGTCCGCCCTGGAGTCCCGCTCCGACCACCCTCTTGGGAAGGCCCTGTCGGCCAGCGCCCCGAAGGGTGCTGTGGAAGGGTTCGAGAACATCCCCGGACAGGGCGTCGTCGGGACGGTCGACGGCGTCCGCATGGCTGTGGGGAACCGCAGCCTGATGGAACGCCTCTGCCCGGAAGGCCTGGAAGCCGCGTCCGAGGCCGCGAGCAGATCCTCTGCGGTCACCGTCCTCGTAGGGATGGACGGCAGGACCGTGGGGTTCATGAGCCTTGCGGACAGCGTTAAGAAGGGCTCCGCCGAGGCCGTGTCCGATCTGAAGGACTCCGGAGTGACCACCGTGATGCTCACTGGGGACTCCTAGAGGGCTGCGACAGAGGTGCGCGATAGCCTGGGCCTCGACGACCTCGTGTGGGAGTGCACCCCCGAGGCCAAGATGAGGACGGTGGAGCACTTCGAGTCCGAAGGCCCGGCCTGCATGGTGGGTGACGGCATCAACGACGCACCCGCCCTGCGGAGGGCCTCCGTGGGGATATCGATGGGGTCCATAGGAAACGACCTCGCCGTCACGTCCTCCGACGTCGTGTTCCTGAACGACGACGTTGGGAAGCTCCCTGGGCTGCTCAGGCTCAGCAGGCGCTCCGTCAAGACGATAGCGGCGGGCCTCGCCATGTCGATGTGCGTGAACATCGCAGGCACCGCCCTGGCGATGGGAGGGCTGATAGGGCCCGCGGCCGGAGCGCTGATCCATAACGGGGGGTCCCTCGCGGTCGTCCTGCTGACGGCGTCCCTGCTGTGGAGCCCGGACCTGACCCGCTCGCCAAACCATATCTACCCGGATCCGGAATAAGGGGGCGATGAGGTCCCAGGAGCATGCAGGCGCGCTGGCAGCGCTGTCCGCCGGCGTGATATGGGGGTTCCTGGGGCCGTTCGTCCGCAGCTGCGAGGACCTGGGCGTCACCACGATGCAGATGACGTGCCTTCGCTACATCGTGGTGGTCGCCGTCCTGGCCCCCTTGGTGTGGAAGAGGCGCGCGACCGCCGTCCGCATGAGCCTCAAGCCGGCGCTGCTGGTGGCGGCCATGGGGACGGTCGGCATCGCCGCCAACTCCACCCTCTACTTCCAGTCCATGACCATGATCCCCCTCTCAGCCTCGACCGTCCTGCAGTACCTGGCGCCGTTCGTCGTCGTCGCCCTCTCTGTCCCGCTGTTCCGCGAGCGCCTGGGCATCGTGAAGGCGGCGTCGGTGGTCGCGGCCTTCGCCGGATGCGTCCTGTGCACAGGCATCGTCTCCGGACCGGGCTCGATGGACATGACGGGCATAGCGCTCGGAGCCGCTTCGGGGTTCTGCTTCGCGGAGTACACCCTGTGCTCCAAGGAGCTCGCCCGCTCCGGGCATCGTCCGACAGAGGTGCTCTTCTACAGCGGGATCGTGTGCATAGCCTGCCTCGCCCCCTTGTGCGACCTCCCATCCGCCGTCTCCGTGACGCTCTCCTCGGCATGGAGCGCTGCGCTGGTGGTGGCGCTGGGCCTCGCGATGACGCTCCTGCCGTTCGCCCTGTTCAACTACGCGCTGGACCGGGTGGAGGCCGGCAAGGTCTCCATAATCACTTTCGCGGAGCCCCTGACGGCCACCGCCTTAGGGCTAATGCTGTACGGGGAGGCACTGACCGCCGAGGCCGCCATGGGCATGGCGATGATCGTGGCCGCGCTGGTGGCAATAAACAGGTGCGCCCGGAAAGACGAGAAGGATTCTAACTGACGCGTCAATCGTCGCCGACGACCGAGCGTATGTACTCGTTCTGGATGCGGACGACCTCGGAGCTGTCCTTGGCCTTAGAATAGTCCTCCAGCATGGCGCCGTTCAGCCTCAGGAACTCGGGCGCCCAGTTGAAGCGAGGGAGGAACGCGTCGGCCTGCTCCCTCTCCCCGAGGATTATGAGCGAGGCCATGACCGCCTCCGCGCTGTTGAGCTCCATCGGCCTCCCCCAGTTCACAGGGTTGGACGCGAGGAGGTACGGCAGCGCGCGCTCCTCCACCCTCTTCAGCCTCGGGAACTCGTCTATGTTCGTCCACGTCAGGTCCATCACCACCAGCCCCCTGCGGGCATGGCGGACGTCGTCTGGAGCAAGAGCCCTGTCGGAGAACGGGGACAGCACGACGGACCCCGACGGTATGGCGCCCAGCGTCTTGGCCTCCTTGGCGAGCCCGAACTTCAGCATGCGCTTGGCGGTGCACTTCTTCGGATCGCACTGGCATTTGTCGTAGACGACGACCGGGATCATGCGGACACCAAGGACTGGAGGGCCTCGGGGTCCTTCATGTTCACCTCGACCCAGCCCTTCACCTCTTCCATGGACTTGAGGTACTCCTCGTACAGCTCCAGGTCGTCGGTGGCCTCGAACTCTTCCCTGGTGCGCATGGGGGCGAGGATCTGCTTCCCCTTCCAGGGGGTGCGGGACGCCCATTCGTCGAAGGTCGCCTTCTCCAGATAGATAACAAGGTCGTAGTCCTCGTCCTCCCTGAGGTAGTCCCTGTCCTTGAAGTCCTTGGAGACCTGCCTCCTCAGGTCCTCCCCGTTCTGGTAGAGCGCGGAGATCATCTCGCAGTCGATGAAGTCCTTCTCGGGCCCGGCGCTGTACACGTCGTAGGCGTCCGGATAGAGCTTGTTCGCGAAGTGCTCCGCCATCTGTGAGACGAAGTCGTTCTTCTGGTCTATGAACAGCACGCGCAGCTTGGTGGGCTTCTTCTTGAACATGATGGCGGAGGATTCCCCATTGCGTAGATAATGTTTGGTTTCCGGAGCCTCGCCTAGGGCACGGGAAGAGCCTAAGCTGCCCCACGATCGCTGGCTCGGCTAACGAAACGGTTATGTGCATCCCCAAGGATACTCGCCCGCCACGATGATGATCGTTTTTTCGAGCTGATCATGATGATAGACGGGCGAGCTGAGTGGCCTTCACGGTTTCGCCGGGTTCAGCAGCGAATCCCTGTAGTCCTCGAAGGACAGCCTGTCTGGAAGCTTGATGCCGAGGCTCTTGAACATCTTCGACGCGGCGGAGCTGGCTTTCTCCACCTCTGCGTCGCCGTCGACGGAGCACATGACCGACTGCGCCGTCCCCAGGGCCTCCGAAGGGCTCATGCCGCACTCCCAGAGCCTGTCGGAGACGACCCCCCGCATGTGGTCCGCCAGGAATCCGCAGACCGCCATGCCGCAAGCCTCCTGCACAGAAACGTCCGCTGGAACGTGCGCCGCCCTGCATGACGCTTCCGCCACCAGCCCGGACGCGTATGCCTCCGCCACCAGGTCGGCGCTCCCGCCCTTGTTCGAGACGAGCACCTGGAACATCGGGGACGGGGTCTCGAAACGGCCCATGTCGGCTACGACGTAGGCGTATGCCTTCCTCCCGAAGAGCTCTATCTTCTTCCTCATGGCGAACAGCTCCCTGCCGTCCTTCTCGAACACGCACTCCTTCTCGCCCACGTGCTTCAGGGCCTTCTGGCAGAGATCCTTGTAAGGGAGACCCTTCTTCGAAGGCATCGCGGCGATGAACGTCATCCCGGACTCGGGGCCGTACGCCTTGAACAGGGACTCGGTCACATACTCCTCGCCCAGGATCGCCACGCCGTCCCCTCCGTGGTCCAGAGCCCAGCGGCCGGGGTCCACCACGGGATCGCATCCGACCGGCTTTCCTCCGACGCCGTCGAACTCCAGCATCATCCTCGGTCCCCTATAGTCTGTCGCGTCGGTGTAGAACGGCACCCTGTCGGTGGCTAGCATGTCCCTGACAATCGCCTTGGCCGATGCTGACCCCATCCTATGGTAGTACTTCTTGTCGTTCGTCGACTCCTTCGAGAACATCTCGTACGCGAAAGACCTCTCCAGCAGCTGCTTCAGAGGGATCCTGGAGCCGTCGGACGCTATGCTCTGCATCATGCGGACTATAGTCCCCTCGTACAGCGAGTCGTCGGCCAGGTATCCCTTCATATCCGACAGCAGGCCGGTCGACCTCATCGTCTCGAATGCCAGATATACGTCGCCGAACACCTTGTGCTTCCCCGAAGCCTTCTTCGGCGCGGCTTTCGGAGAGGTCGCAGGCTTCTCGGGAGGGGCCTCGACAGGCGAGTCGTCGGGATCGAAGAAGCAATCCTTGTCCACGTCGTACCCTACGAGGCCGCGCGTAGGAGACATGAAAACGCCCCTGCGCTTCGAGTCGTCGAGGCTCACCACCTTCCCGAGCTTCTCCCTCTGAACCTGCTTGGAATGGTACTTGCCGTCCTTCACATAGACGACGTCCATTATCACGGCGCTCCCGGAACGAACGCTGCCGTCCTCGTTGCGAACGAGCTTCTGAACCTTGATAAATGCCATGCGACGTGAGTAGCGCATGTGCGTTAATATTGTTATCCCTATAGTGATACCTGAAACCCATGCGGAAATAGCCGGAATCGCGGCTGAGCCGGCCTCGCGGACTGCGAACGGCCGGCGGCCGGAGTACTTCATCTATTGCTCGAATCCTCGCCTTTCCATACAAGCTTCCCAGCGCGGATCACGATGTCCTCTCCCGATTCTATGAACACCACATAGTCCCCCTCGATGATTTTGAGGCGCTCCTTCACAGCCTTGGGGATAGCTATCTGCCCTCTGCCCGACACCTTGGCTTCTGAAATGAAATGGTCTGTCATGCGGCATAATAAGACTTGGATGTTGATATAACAAACACAAGATTACAAAAAATTCAGTATCAGCACTTAACGTTTATCACAATAATTTATATATGTAATACACTAACATTATTTATATATTGTTTTTCGACAAACAGCCTCCGTCGGAAAGCGCCCCGGACCCGTCCCCAGCCATGGCTTCCAAATGCCAGGATAGTAAGAAATAACCGCCCGCCGATTCTCGCGCATGCCAACATTGCAGATCGCTCTGGACCTGATGCAGCTCGGCAGGACCCTGGTCATCGCTCATGAAGCGGTGGACGGGGGCGCCGACTGGATAGAGGCCGGGACCCCTCTGATTAAGAGCGAGGGGGCGGAAGCCGTCCGCGCCCTGAGAAGAGAGTTCCCCGGCAGGAAGCTCATAGCGGACACCAAGACCATGGACGTGGGCGCCTTCGAGGTGGAGATCATGGCGAAGGCCGGGGCCGACATCGTGACCGTGCTAGGTCTAGCGGAGGACTCGACCATAGACGAGGCCGTGAAAGCGGGGAGGAAATACGGCGCAGAGATCATGGTCGACATGATAAACGTCCCGGACAAGGTCGCCCGCGCCAAAGAGGTGGAGAAGCTCGGCGTCGCCTACATCTGCCTGCACATGGGCATAGACACCCAGATGAAGGGCGAGGAGCCCCCGATAGACATCCTGAGGAGGATCGTCGACTCCGTATCCATTCCCGTTGCTGTCGCTGGAGGGATAACCGCAGAGAACGCCGGCTCGTACGTGGAAGCGGGCGCCTCGGACGTCATCGTCGGCGGGGCGATCATCAAGACCGAGAACATCAGGGGGGCGGCGGAGAACATCAAGAAGGCGATGGCGGGCGCCAAGATATCCACCGACCTCGCCAGGAAGTACTCCGAGGAGGACCTGTTCGAGGCCTTCGGGAGGGTCTCCACCTGCAACATATCCGACGCCTTCCACAAGCAGGGCGTCATGGTAGGGATACTCCCCCAGTCGCTGAAGCACAGGCAGAGGATGGTCGGCCGCGCGCTCACCGTCCAGACCTCCAACGGCGACTGGGCCAAGCCCGTGGAGGCCATAGACCGCGTCAAGAAGGGGGACGTCCTCGTGGTGGACGTCGGCGGCGCGCCAGTAGCCGTTTGGGGCGAGCTCGCCACATGCTCCGCCATGGTCATGGGAGCCGCCGGGATAGTCATCGACGGGGCCATAAGGGACATAGACGACATCCGCGACCTGGAGTTCCCTGCGTTCTCCCGCACGGTGGCGCCCTGCGCCGGGGAGCCGAAAGGCTACGGCGGGATAGGGATCGAGGTGGTCGTCGGAGGCCAGAGGGTCCGCACCGGGGACTGGATCGTCGGGGACGAGTCGGGAGTCGTCGTCATCCCCAAGGAGTCCGCGGTGGAGGTCGCCAACCGCGCCCTGGACGTCCACGAGAGGGAGAACAGGACCAGGGAGGAGATCCGCAGGGGGTCCACCCTGTCCAAGGTGAACGAGCTCGCGAAGTGGGAGCCTGTGAGCTGACGGGGACGGGGCTTCCGGACACGCTTCGGGAGCCGTCATCCTCCGTTGTGGCTCGTTTTGCTTCAAAAAATAAAATTGGGGCTTAACGCCCCCGTTTTCAGTATCCGTTGAGCTCCCTGTCGAGCTCGCGGAGCTTCGCTATCCTGTCCTCGGTGGACGGGTGGGTCCTGAACAGGCCGGACAGCGTGGACTTTATCTTGGTCCCGGTGGGGTTGGTTATCCAGACGCTGCTGTACGCGTCCCTGTCGTAGCTCCCGGAAGCGCTGGCGGCGACCGTGCACCCCCTCTCGAGCTTCATGAGGGCGTCCGCCAGAGCCATAGGCCTGCCGGTGAGCCTGCCTCCCGACTCGTCCGCAAGATACTCGCGGCTCCTGGAGACCCCGAGCTGGATCAGCGCGGCGGCGATGGGGGCCGCTATGTCGGCGACTATCATGATTATCAGGCCGGCGGGGTTCCTGTTCCCGCCGTTTAAAATCGCCGCGTACACCCCCATCCTCGTCACGAATGAGATCATCGAGGCCATGACGGAGGCCAAAGACATCACCAGGATGTCGCGGTTCTTGACGTGGGACATCTCGTGGGCCATGACCCCTTCCAGCTCCTCGTCGGTGAGGAGGTCCAGGAGAGGCCTGGTGGCTACGACCGCCGCGTCCTTGGGGCTGCGGCCGGTGGCGAACGCGTTGGGCATTGGCACCTCGGATATCCCGACCTCGGGCATGGGGAGCCCCGCCCTGTCGGCCAGGCTCTCGACGATGCCGTACAGCCTGGGCTCCTCCTCTCTGGTGATGAGGTGGACCTTGTTCGCCTTGAGGGCCAGCTGCTTCGACTTGAAGTAGGAGAATATGTTGATCCCTATCGACAGGGCGAGCATGACGTAGAACCCCAACCAGATGTTGTTCAGCATGTAGCCGACCGCGATGCCTATGGCTACCAGGAGCCCGGTCATGAACGCGAACATCGCGGCGGTTTTCAGACGCCAGAGTGTCTTCATGGAAATCCCTCTATCTTGCCGTTATATGTCTGACGCAAATAAAACTGTGATTCCCCGTTTCGGGCGGACCGGCGCGTCAGGACCTCTCGTCCGTGTACGAGAGTCCCGCGTAGAACTCCTTGACCCCCGCCAGGCCGAGGCTCGTCCTGACGTTGGTGATGCCGTTCCTTCCGGTGCGGTGGTTGAGGCAGACGTCGTCAACGGAATGGGATGCGAAGGATGCGGCGTACGCGTCCGCGACCGGCTTCTTGCTCTTCTCCAGGTCGACCGAGCCCAGGAACGCCATGGTCCTCTTCCTGAAGCGCGCCTCCGCCTCGGCCATGGCCCTCTCGGGGCCCCCGACGCCGCGGCCGCTGAGGATGGCCAGGCCGCGCGGGGCGTCGATGACCAGGTAAGCCTCCCTGTATCCGCCGCCGGTGTCGAAATAAGGGGTGCGGAATACGCCTGGAGCCGGCTCTACCCATCCGTCCTCGAAATGCATGGTGGCCTTTTCGCCGACGCTTGAGTCGCCCTTGAATCTGGAGAGGAGCCCGCCCTTCCCCGCGTACATCCCCTCCATCGCATACACGTCTACAGGGCTCTCCCTCTCCTTTAGGAGGCCGTCCAGCCCGCGGGAGTTGTCCGGATGCGCCTGGGAGACGACCACGGCGTCTATGGAGCCCGGATCCACCCCTAGGCAGGCCAGGTTGTGGACGAGATACCTCCCCCTGAGCCCGGCGTCGAACAGCAGCCTCCTCCCGCCGGCTTCCACCAGCATCGCGGAGCCCTTGGCGCCTATCAGCGAGGTGTTCTCCTTGGCTCCTTCGTCGTATACGCAGGTTACTTTGAATGACATGCGATCGCCTCAGCGCTTGTAGAGTGAATCGGGTATGTCGCCGCATATCCTGTGGATGCTCTCTGCCGGGACCTGGCCGTTGGACAGCCATGCGGAGACCTTTTTCGGGACCGTGGTGACGGACATTATCGCCCCTGGCTTCCCCGGGTCGTCGATGTAGTCCGTCTCTATCATGAAGCGGTCGGTCCCCTTGCCGATGGCCGTCCTGACGTTGGTCTTCGAAGCGGGGATTGACGGCATGACGCCGTGGGTCTCCTCGTCCGTCACCAGCGGCGGAGAGGAGTGCTTCACCACGAGCCCCCTGTCGAGCCCGGCGCGGTCGGCGATTTCGGCCAGCGAGCGGTCGGTGCCCTCCTCCGACTCGCAATGGATTATGACCGGGCAGTCGTTCTCCCTGGCCAGCTCCATCCCGCGCGATAATATGCGGTTGGACGCGTCCCATATCTCCTGGGAGACGGGGAAGTGAGGCCTTCCGATCTCGCCTATGGCGACGGCCTTCCCCTCCGCGACGTCCCTCGCGGCGTCCTCCATGCCCTTGACCAGCATCTCCTCCGCCCTCTCCAGGCCGTACGCCTCGGACAGGGGGATCAGCAGGACCGGGTAAGGGCCGACGGCGATGTTTATCTCGAGGCCTGTCTCCTCCCTCGCCCTGGCGGCCAGGCTGTACGTGATCTCGTAGGACTTGGCGAAGTCCTCCCCTTTGGTGATCGGCACCTCCTTGTAGGGGAGGGTCACCAGCGTAAGGCCGGTCCCGCCCAGGGACTCGTACTCCTTGAGAGCGTCGACGTTGCGCCCGGAAGGGCTCATGTGTATGTGGTTGTCGTAGACCGGGACCTTCTCTCCCATGCGGACAGGAACTGACGCGCACCTATTTTTAGTTGCATAGTGCATGTCGCAGCCGCCATGGACGGAAACGGGCGGTTCCTTTACAAAGCCTTCAGGAGGTACTACCAGAAGTGCACGCCGTCCCTCCCAGACAGGTTCACGAGGAGGGAGTTCGGATTCATGTTCTTCGACAAGTCGTACGTCCAGAGGCACCTCTCGTTCAAGAGCCCGGAGGAGCTGGGCAGGTTCATGGCGCACCAGGTGCCGTCGCACAGCTACTACTCGACTTCGTACTACCGCAAGCCGGACGCGCCCACGATGGACGCCAAGGAGTGGATGGGGGCGGAGCTCATTTTCGACCTGGACGCGGACCATCTGGAAGGCGCCAAGGACATGACTTACTCGGAGATGCTCGCGCAGATCAGGAGCGAGATGATCGGCCTGGTCGATAACTTCCTCCTCGGAGACCTTGGGTTCTCGGAGGAGCAGGTGCACATAACGTTCTCCGGCGGGAGGGGTTACCACGCCCATGTGCGCCGCCCGGACATAATGAGCCTCGGAACGAGCGAGAGGAGGGAGCTGGTGGACTACATAACCTGCTCCGGCCTCAACATAGACTGGGTGTTCCCGTACCACGCCGTGGCCACGTCGAAGGTGTCCACCGCAGGAGGGACCTACACGAACGTGTCCAAGGACAGGCTGCTCCCCCCGAAGGAGTGCGGAGGTTGGCGCCGCAGGATGAGGAAGGGGCTGGAGAAGGTGGTGGACGACATCTGCGCGATGGACGTCAAGGACGTCAAGAAGGCCTACCCCAGCGTCAAGGGGAGCCAGGCGATCCCGAAGGCCAAGGACGAGCTGGCCGCGAGCAGGGCGATCATGTTCGAGAAGGACTCGATGGCGTTCCTCTCCAAATCTACCCAGGACATCCTCGTGAAGATCATGAAGGAGGACGTCGCCCATCGCCTCTCGGGAGAGGTGGACGAGCCCGTCACCGCCGACATCAAGAGGCTGATCCGCCTTCCCGGGTCGGTCCACGGGAAGAGCGGGCTCAGGGTCACGCCGATAACGCGCGACGAGCTGACCGGGTTCGACCCTCTGCAGTACGCCGTGCCGGAGGTCTACACGGACGACCCCGTGAAGGTCACCATGAGGAAGGACGCCTCCCTCAACATGAAGGGGCAGGACTTCGTCCTCAGCGGAGAGACCGAGGTGCCGGAGTTCCTGGCCATATTCCTCGTCGGAAGGAAAATGGCAGACATAGGGTTCCTGTCGGAGAAGGAAGGGAAGGAGAAGCTGTTCTGAAGCCGTTCGCATAAAGGATTCCGACACCTGAGACAAAGGATAATATCGAACCAGCCTGTATCTCAATCATGAAAGGGCTGCCGATCGGAAACGACGACTTCAAGTATCTTCGCGACAACGACGGGTACTACGTCGACAAGACGGAGCTCGTGAAAGAGATTCTCGACAACAGGAACACCAAAGCGTTCCTCTTCACCCGGCCTCGCAGATTCGGCAAATCGTTGAACATGAGCATGATAGACGCCTTCTTTAACATCCAATACAAAGGCAACGGATGGTTCGAAGGACTCAAGGTAACGACACACAGCGACTGCATGTCCGAAATGAACGAGAGCCCGGTGATGTTCATATCACTGAAAGGCTTAGAAGCCGAATCGTTCGAAAGATTCGAAAGACTGCTGAAGAACCGTCTGAAGAAGCTGTACGGAAAGTTCGAATTCCTCAAGGATTCCAACAAGCTGTCCGACCGGAACAGGAGCAATTACCTGGATGTCGCCTACGAGGACTTCAGGACGGTGGATCCTACTGAAGCCCTGATGAACCTCAGCGACATGCTCTGCGAACACTACGGCAAAAGGTGCATAATAATAGTCGACGAATACGACAACGCCATCCAGAACTCCTACGGCATGCCATTTCAGAGACAGGTTCTGGGAACGATAAGAGGGCTCCTGACCAACGCGCTCAAAAGCAACGAATCGCTGAGATTCGGGATCGTCACCGGCGTCATGCAGATCGCAAAGGAATCCGTCTTCTCCGGACTGAACAACCTTTATGTGAACAGCATATTCAGCTCCGGATTCAACGAGGAGTTCGGATTCACCGAGTCGGAGACCAGGGATATGCTGGAATACTACGGCCACCCCGAGAAATACGACGAGGTCAAGGACTGGTACGACGGCTACAGGTTCGGAGACGCCGAAGTGTACAACCCCTGGAGTCTCGTAAGCTATATAGCCGAAGGGTTCGTCCCACGGAAATACTGGGCCGGGACCAGCGGAAACGAAGTGCTCACGACGCTCGTAGACTCGGCCGACGACTCCGTATGGTCCGACCTGGAATCCCTCGCCAAAGGACATGCGGTGAGGAAGAGCCTCGACCAGTCCGTCGTATACTCAGATATTGGAAGGAAAAGCAGCGCCATCTACTCGATCCTTGCAATGTGCGGCTATCTGAACGCCAGAAAAGCCGAAGACTCATACGATCTGAGCATTCCCAACAGCGAGATGTACCAGGTGTACAGCGAGGTCCTGCTCCAATGCGCTGGCAGCAGCGAGATTGCAAGCAGGATACGCGGCCTCTTCAAAGCCATGAGGTCATGCGATACAGCCTCAATGGAAGATGCCCTGCGCGACCTCATGAGGGAGACCGTGTCCGCCAAGATCTTCGATTCAGAGCACGTCTACCAAGCGTACCTGATAGGGATGACCATGGGGTTCTGCGGGAACTACGAGATCTACGGAGACCGCCTGGAGTCGGGAGACGGGTTCGCCGACATAATATTCAAGAGAACCAGCGGCCCCGGCGTCAACATAGTGGTCGAGCTCAAAAGAAGCAGGAAAGAATCCGATCTGAAATCCGACGCCGAGAAAGCGATGGCGCAAATCCATGAAAAGGACTACGCGCATGGCCTCAAGGGCAGGACCATCCTGTACGGGACGAGCTTCTATAGCAAGAGCCTGTTAATAATAGCTGAAGAAACGTTCGGCCATTGATCCATCTTCCGGCCGAAGAAGCAGATCCTCTGCTCTTCCGTTCAATCGTCTCAGCGCCGCGCTCGCGAGGGTTCGTAGAGAACCCACCTAAATCTTTATTTATAATACAGGGTTCATGGCAGCTCAGGTAATCAAAATGAAAGCATTCCGCATAACCGGCAGCTACGCAGACGAGAGGTACGGCAAGCAGCCCTTCTCCGTCGAGATGGCGGCAGAGGACTCCGAAGCCGTCAAGGAGAAGGCATACTCCACGATCGGCAGCAAGCACAAGCTCAAGAGATGGCAGATCGACATCGCAGAGGTCGCCGAGCTCTCCGCTGACCAGGTAACCAACCACGTCGTGAAATACCAGATCGGTGAGTGAACGTGGAAGACGCAGAGCTCCGCCAGGCGATATCCGTCGCGGAATCGTACAAGCAGAGGGTCGAGGCCCTTTCCCGTCAGGTCCAGGTGCTCCGCGTATCCCTCGACGAGGTCACGATGGCCTCGAACGCCCTCAAAGCTTTCAAAGACGCGAAGGACGGCGACGAGATCATGGTCCCCGTCGGAGCGACCTCCTACATCACCGTGAAGGTCACGTCCAACAGGAACGTCATCGTCGACATAGGATCGGACATATCGGTGGAAAAGGACGCGGCCTCGGCCATAGAATACATGGACGCCAACAACGCCGAGATATCCGAAGCCCTCTCCAAGACGCTGGAAGCACTCAACGAGTCCCAGACCGCTCTGAGCAACCTTACTGCCGCGATACAGCAGGAATACTCTGCCAGACAGCAGCAGGCCTGACAAACGGGGTGTGAACATGTTCGAGTCCCTCAAAGCCAAGATGAAGAGCCTCTTCTCCAGAGCGGAGAAGAAGATAGACGAGAAGACGGTCTATAAAGAGGGACCTGAGGAGAAGAAGCCGGAACCCCCGAAGGTCGAGGCTCCTAAGACTGAGACGCCCAAAATCGAGGTTCCCAAGACGGAGGCTCCGAAGGTCGAGGCCCCAAAAGTAGAAACTCCCAAGGCCCCGGAGCCGGCCAAGCCGGAAGCCTCTGCTCCGAAGGTCGAGGCTCCCAAGACGGAGGCTCCGAAGGTCGAGATTCCGAAAGTGGAAGTCCCGAAGGTCGAGATTCCGAAGACCGAAGTTCCCGAGGCCCAGGAGCCGGCCAAGCCGGAAGAGCCTCCGAAGAAGCTCTCCAGGAAAGAGCAGCTCAAGCTCAAGAAGCAGGAGAAGTCCGGAGAGGCCTCCAAGCTTCTGAACAACGACTTCCTCAGCAAGAAGATCAAAGAGGATCCTCTCAACGACATTCTGGAAGAGCTCGGCATCATCCTCCTCGAAGCGGACGTGGCCTATCCGGTCGCAGAGGAAATCAAATCCGGAGTGAGGGAGAACCTCCTCGGGAAGAAGTACGACCGCTCCTACACCTTGGAGCAGGTGGTGGAGCTCTCGGTCAAGGACGCGGTGAGGGACGTCCTGAAGATCAACGAGTTCGACTTCGACGAATGGCTCGAGGGCCGCGAAAAGCCGACGGTGATCATGTTCGTCGGGATAAACGGCACCGGAAAGACCACCGCCATCGCGAAGATGACCAACCGCATCCAGAAGAAGGGAAAGACCGTCGTCCTGGCCGCCTGCGACACGTTCAGGGCGGGAGCCATAGAGCAGCTCAGCATCCATGCGGAGAAGCTCGGATGCAAGATAGTCAAGCAGGAGCACGGCGCGGACCCCGCTGCGGTCGCTTACGACGCCATAGAGCACGCCCGCTCGAAGAGGAAGGACGTCGTCTTCATCGACACCGCAGGCCGCATGCAGACCAACAGCAACCTGATCGAGGAGATGAAGAAGATCGTCAGGGTGGCGAAGCCCGACCTGAAGGTCTTCGTCGGCGACTCGCTCGCAGGCAACGACGCCATCGAGCAGGCTAAGGTCTTCGACAGCGCCATAGGGATCGACGCGGTCATCCTGACCAAGATAGACACGGACGCTAAGGGCGGAGCGGCGCTGTCCATAGCGCACACCATCGGAAAGCCTATCGCGTTCGTCTGCAACGGCCAGGAATACGACGACATCATCAAGTTCAACACGGACTGGATGATCGACAGGATGTTCGAGGAGTGAGCCTCCTCGCTCCTCCCCCTCCAGGCACAGCCTGTAGAAGAGGGAGGCGAAGACCTTGCAGTCCGTCATCAGATTCTCCAGCACCACGTACTCGTTAGGCTCGTGAAGGGTCCCTCCCCCGCACTGCCACACGTATGCGTCCAGCCCTTTCAGCCTGAAGAAGTTGGCGCAGGTCGCCCCACCGGTCCCTGAAGGGATAGGCCTGGACCCGGTCACCAGCTCGACGGCGTCGGACAACGCCCTGAAGCCTGCGGATTCTGTGGAAGAAGGCGCTCCGGACAGGTTGCGCTGGATCTCGGACACGGTTATGGTGGCTCCGGACCTCTCGGAATGCTCCCTGGCCAGCTCCTCAGCCGCCTCGACCACGTCGTCCATGGAGTAAGAAGGCAGAAGGCGGACGTCCATGCAGAAGCTGTCGGTGCCAGGTATGGTGTTGACGTTGTCCACGGTGGAAGGCCTCTTGGTAGGCTCGAACGTGGAGAACGGAGGCGAGAACATGGGGTCCTGCGAGGAGAACCTTTCCGCCAGGAGGTCCATCAGGTCCGCAAGGAAGTAGGTGGACACGCGATACGCGTTTATGCCCTTGTGCGGCGTGGAGCCGTGGACGGACTTCCCCTCGACGTCGAACCTCATCCACAGCAGGTTCTTCTCCGACAGCCATATCCTGCTGCCGCCGGGAGAGCCCCAGTCCGGTACCACGATGACGTCGTCGCGCGAGAAGCATCCGTTGTCGAGCAGGTATCCTATGCCCATCTCGCTGGTGGTCTCCTCGTCGGCGACATAAGCAAGGCCTATCGACATCCCTTCCAGCTTCTCAGAAAGGAACGGACGCGCGGCGAAGAACGACGATATTATCGCCTGCCCATTGTCCTCAGTGCCTCTGCCGTATATCCTCCCGTCCTTCAGGACAGGCTCGAAGGGAGGAGAGTCCCATTTGTCGAGGTCTCCTGCGGGGACGACGTCCGTATGGGCCACGATCCACACTGTGCCCTTCTCGGGACCGATCTTCCGGGCGAGTATGTTGGGCCTCTTAACGGAAGGATCGGTGAAGTCAGGAACATCTATCCTGCGGACCTCGTCGAATCCTTGGAGCCTTTCCATGAGATAGTCGGCCTTCCTGCCTTCCCCCGATCCCCCGTTCTCCGGGGCTAGAGCAGGGATGCGGATCATTCCCATCATCATGCTCGCGATTTCGTCTTTCGAGGATTCGATCTCGGAGAGGATCTGGTCCAAAGGCCTCATGACGGATGGAATGGCGTAATCGTTAAAATCATTGACCTAAGGGATGAGGAACAGCAGGATTCAAACCTCGACAACCACAAGATGCTAAGACACTGCGGCTGCAGACGGATGATGAACGGAGTCATAAAAAGGTGAGATGGGGCGGCTGCCTTGGAGACCCTTCGACAAGCCGCCTCCCATCACACGAATGGTTTGGATACACCTGGTCAGCAGCGGCGGATGATCGTGGTCACCGCGTTTCCTCCGCCTAGGCATAGCGTCCCGAGGCCGACGTCCTTCTTGCGGTTGATCAGCGCGTAGAGGAGAGTCGTGAGGACGCGGGCTCCAGAGCATCCTATCGGGTGGCCGAGGGCGACCGCGCCGCCGTTGACGTTGAATATCTCGTCGGGGACGTTCAGCTCCTTCTTCACCGCGCATGATGCGGACGCGAAGGCCTCGTTGTGCTCGAAGAGGTCGATGTCGTCGATGGTCATCCCAGCCTTCTTCAGAACGTGCCTGGTCGTGGGGATGGGAGCCTCCATTATGTATTCGGGCTTGACTCCGCGCTCCCCGTAGGCCTCTATGGTCGCGAGAGGCTTGAGCCCGTTCTCCTCGGCCCACTTGCGGGAGGCGACGATGAGAGCGGACGCACCGTCGCTGAGCTGGGAGGAGTTGCCGGCGGTCACCAGCCCGTCCTTCTTGAACACGGGCTTGAGCTTGGCCAGGACCTCCATGGTGGTGTCCGCCCTGATGCCTTCGTCCGCGTCCACGACTATGTCGCCTTTCTTGGAAGGGATCGTGACCGGAACTATCTCGTCCTTGAACCTGCCCTCTTTGGTGGCGGCGGCGGCCTTGAGATGGGATTCCATGGAAAGCCTGTCGGCGTCCTCCCTGGTGACGTTGAACCTCTCGGCCACGATCTCCCCGGTGAAGCCCATGTGCTGGTTGTTGAAGATGTCCCAGAGGCCGTCATGGACCATCGCGTCGACCATGGTCTGGTCGTTCATCTTGTATCCCCATCTTGCGCCGTTTAGGAGGTACGGGGCAGCGGACATGTTCTCCATCCCTCCGACGGCCAGGACGCTGTATTCCTTTGCTTTTATGGCGTCGGCGGCGAGCATCAGCGCCTTCATCCCTGAGCCGCAGACGGCGTTCACTGTGAAAGACCCTATCTCGACGGGAAGACCGGCTCCGATGGCGGCCTGCCTAGCGGGATTCTGGCCGAGGCCCGCGCTGATGACGTTCCCCATGATGCACTCTTCCACGTCGCTGGACTGTATACCGGCTCTGGAGACGGCTTCCTTGACGGCAATCGCTCCGAGATCGGTGGCTTTTATGCTCGCGAGAGCTTTTCCGTACTTTCCTATCGGCGTTCTCGCCGCGCTGAGTATGACTGCTTCATCCATGGGACGACCTTCTGATCGAACCATAGACGGTGTATATAAATTAGTGTCGATTAGTTACTACGACTATTGACGAACTCAACGGGCTGGACCTCGCCCATCCTCTTCAAAGGCTTGGACAGGTGCCTCCTGGCCGCGGTAGGCGGCTCGTACCACCCGGGAACCATAGGACGGACTGCGCGCTCCATGACAGGAAGAGATGCGCGCGTGTGGCACTTTTTACATCTGAACCCAGCTCCCGAGCCGGCGGACCCCATGGTCCTGGAGCACTGGGGGCAGACTGGGTTCGAGATCTTCTTCCATTCGGTTACGGTCGAGACCACATGGAGCTTCTCGATGTTCAAGGTGCGCGGTTCCTCCCTAAGCTCCCCCAGGACCTCCACATCGTCGCCGACGTCGAGCCAGTCCAGGGACATGCGGAACTCCTTCGAGGGCTCGTAGGCTCCGCATTCTACCTTTCCATGCTTGGTCTCGATGTCGAAGAACACATGTCCGCCGGGTATATGCCTCGAAAGGGAAGACACCTTGCCTTTCAGCAGATAGGACTGATTGGGAACCAGGGCCTTGGCATCGCGGATGATGTGGTCGTCCGTGCCCTGGTTCGTGAGGAACACCATCCACCTCTCCAGAGGCTCCGTGGATATCTTGGCTGAAGCCTCTATCAGGTCGGACTCCACGTCCCCGCGAAGGCCGTACATCACCGGACATGGGGTGGAAGGGACCATGGCCACCTTCTGCATGCGGTCCTCCCAGCTGTTGAAGGTGGTGGGATACCCGTGCTCGATGTCGCGGATGGTGAGAGGATCGAACACCCTCTCGGTTCCCCACCTCTCCTGAGGCCTGTATGAAAGAAGCTCGAAAGTGCTGTCCCTAGGCCTCCAGGCCATGCCGCACGTGCATCCGATGAGTCCTCTGCCGCAGCCGATGGTGAAGACCGTGCCGGAGATCCTTCTGATCTCCGGATCGACGTCGTCGCGGGAGAGGATGGTCCTGACACCCCTCCAATAGAAGGACTGCGAAGGCTTGACAGCGGATATCAGGAGGCCTGGGTCAGAATCGTCCTCGTGATGCTCCTGGATATGGGGAATTATCCTCTCCCTCATCTCAGCGGGATCCGGCTCGAATGAGGAGCATCTGTCATAGCAGAAGACGTCCCTGTCGCCTATACGGCCGATCATCCTCTTGGCGCCGACCCCTTTTCCGAACCGCATGACGAGGGCCCCGTTCCCGCGGGTCTTCCATGGAACGGCGGGATTGAGACGGACCAGACGAGGATTGCCGATGAGGTCGAGATCGGAGAACTCGCGTATGATCTCGGTAGCGAGATAGGTGGTGCAGTTCCCCTTCATTGAATCGGTATCGTCGACAGCAACGAACATCGAGCATCGTCATGGAGACCGCCGTCTTATAATCTGCCTGCATGCGATCGTCGAGAAGCATCACGGAAGACGCGAAGAAGATGGAGCCGTCGTCGGAAAAAGCGCCGGATACGCCATAATGACCCAGGTCCACGACTGCTTCCTTAGAGAAACACCTCATGAAAGTTCCGTCGGAGCAGTCCATCTGGAAGGTGTATCCGTTGGAACCCTTCTTCACGTCATGGACTATCCCCCTCTGGTCGAAATCCATAAGAGGATTGCTGCTGAACACGAGAAACACGGATACGACAGCTACAACTGCGAGAGCTAGGACTAGATACCTGTTCAACCGGACCATCGGAACAAAAAATCCGAGATAGAATAAAGAAGGAGAGGGGTGCGGTAGACAGACACCCCCCCACCCCTCCATTTCCACTGGAACTCGAAATTCGAGAACGAGAGTTTCAGAGAATGGAGTTGATGAGGCAGAGAACGCCGATAAAAGCGGCAATTCCGAGAATGCAAGCGCCGATAACGAGCCAACCTTTCATTTTGATTACCCTCCGGAAGTAATGTAAAGAGTAAGAGGGACCTATTATTTAACATGGTTGAGGTCCGGAACAGGGACACCCCCATATTTCCACTAGAGAAACTGATTGGAAAACAGAGACATCGGAAAACCGAGAATGAAATCATTATAAACATCGTCAAGATACACTGGAAAGAAATCGGAAAAAAGGTTTTTCCGATGAAAGGTGAGGGAAATGAGCGAGACGAACATCTTCACACAGTACATGCAAAAAAGAAATGTGATTGTGAAGAACAAGAAGATACTCCAATCTTCGTACATCCCCGAGAATCTGCCTCACAGGACGGATAAGATCAACGAAGTCGTCGAGATAATCGCTCCCTCGCTCAACAAGGACAAACCCTCCAATATTCTGATAATCGGAAAGACGGGAACCGGAAAAACTGCTGTGATGAACTATATCGGTAAGGAGCTGAAGAAAGCGGACCCGGACCAGGAGAACTGTGCCTTCATCTATGTGAACTGCGAAGTCGTCGACACCCCTTATGGAATCCTTTACAACATATCCAACCAGATCATATCGGAACCCAGCAAGAAGATACCGTTCACCGGATGGAGCCTCGACAAAGTCTTCGCTGAGCTGACGGATTACATCGACAAGGAGAACAAGATCTTCATCATAGTCCTCGACGAGATAGACAGGTCGTTCCAGAAGAACGGGGACGACATATTCTATTACCTTACCACTATCAACGAAGTCCTTCAGAACTCTAAGGTCTCCGTCATAGGGATTACCAACAATGCGAAGTTCACAGAATTCCTCAGCCCCAAAATCAAGAGCAGGTTAGGAGAGGAGAAGATAATATTTCCTCCGTATAACGTCAATCAGCTGCAGGACATTCTTTATGAAAGAGCAAAGTTCGCATTCGACGACGGAGTCCTCGAAGACGATGTGATCCCTTATTGCGCTGCGCTGTCTGCCCAGGAGATGGGAGATGCGAGAAGGGCTTTGGATCTGCTGAGGATGTCCGCCGATATGGCAGAAAGGAATGGAGACAAGAAGGTTACTTCTGCGCATGTCCGCTCTGCAAAGAACAAGATAGAGCTGGACGCTGTGTCTGAAGTCATCAAGACTCTTACAATCCAATCGAAGACCGTTCTTATGAGCGTAATCCTGAACCATGAGGAAGATAACGAACCTATGACGACTGGAGACGTCTACACCAAATACAAGTTCGTCTGCGAGGTCATCGGCCAGTCCATACTCACTCAGAGAAGGGTCGGCGGCCTGATATCCGAGCTCGACATGCTCGGCATAGTTCATGCAAGGGTCAAATCCTTCGGAAGGGCAGGTCGCACCAAGGAGATCGAGCTCAGCACTCCTAAAGAAATCGTCAACATGATCAAGAACGACGATGCTTTCAAAGATCTCAACAACTACAAACCTCCCAAGCAGACGACGATCTGCTGAGGTCCATAGGAAAGATCGTCTTTCTGAACCTTCCTTTCTGCAAAGACGTCCAATCGTCTGATGAAATGCTCAGATGATGCTGTATGATCTCGATTTTTCATTCTATTCAATGGTTTCATTCTTGTTTCCAGGTATTGGGACATGGTTTTTCCTGTCTCTGAAAAAGACCCTGTTCCGGATTTCCAGTTCCAGTGGAAATGGAGGGGTGGGGGGGGTCTGACCCCTCACTCCTCGGAATCTTCGTCGTTCTTTCTGAACTTCCATCCCGTCATCGCTTTCCATTGGAACGCTATGTCTATCAGGAACAGGGCTCCGATTATCGTGACGATGCTCATGGCGAGGGAGGGAAGGCTGTTGGGAACATAGGAGAGGTTCGTGGTGTTTCCGTTTATGAACAGCTTTATCGTTCCGAGCCAGGGGATCTCCGCTATCGGGACCGACCTTATGTCCTCGTATCCGATCGCGTGGTTTATTATCCCCGAGGCCTGGTCGAAGGACATGTTGGTCTTCGGATTGTCTCCCAGAGTGAGATATCCGCTCTTCTTCGTCAGGCTGTTCAGGTTTATGCTCACGGTCTTCTTGGATTGGGTGAGGTCCTTGAACGTCAGCGTCCCATGGAGGTTGCTGTAGTCTTCATCCTGGGTTCCGCCGCTGCTGCAGTACCACTCGCCTTTGTAGTCTTTCAGCTCCTTGGACGACCATGTCTCGTTCTTCGAATCCCAGTCCAGCCACACTATCGCTCTGTGAATCACGGGATTGGAATTGGAACTCCTCTCGTAGATGATCACGGACCCGTAGTCTCCGAAGGTGGAATATCCGGTGTTCGTCCCTGCGACATAGCTCTGGATCGTCGCGTTGGCTTTGTTCTTCACGACCATGACGTCTCCGGTGTCTATGCATCCGATCTCCGACCTCTCGTTGTCGTGCTGCATGCTCTGCGACATCACGACGCTGAAAGGGGTGCTCATCCCCGTGTATGAGATCAGAGAGGCATACCCGCCTACGATGATCGCCAGGACAGCTATCAGGACGAATACCATCTTCTTGTTCTCGTTGTTCACGGTCGTGGAAATAGTATGCGAATATATACAGATGATTAATGGGGCATTCTTCGGATTACAGTTTATATCTGATGTCACATACAGGTGAACATGACTAGGCCCAGCAACGACGAGTACTTCATGAGCATGGCTAAGCTGGTATCCACCAGGTCCACCTGTATAAGGAGGCGCGTCGGGGCGGTCATAGTGAAGGACAAGAGGGTGCTCTCCACAGGCTACAACGGCTCCCCTAAAGGAACTCGCCACTGCGAGGAGCTGGGATGCGTGAGGGAGCAGCTGCACATACCCTCCGGGACCCGCCACGAGCTCTGCAGGGGCGTCCACGCCGAGCAGAACGCCGTCATACAGGCGGCCTATTTCGGCACCAGCGTGAACGGCGGCACCCTCTACACGACCACCTATCCCTGCTCCATGTGCGCGAAGATCCTTATAAACGCTGGGATAGTCGAGATCGTTTACGACGAGAAGTACGTCGACGACCTTTCCAGGGACCTCCTCTCCGAGACGAACATCCTCGTCAGGAGGCTTGAGACGGAGCATCCCGACGATGCTTCCGACGAGAGTTCGCTTTGAAGAACGTATATAAACCGTTTTCCAATATTATTTATCCTAATTCCTGTACTAACAGTTAAGTACACCTGCCTATTTACGTAATTAGGGTCTGGGAGTGTGCATATGAGCCGAACTGACATACTTTCGGGAATCAAGCAGGCGGAGAAGGATGCCGATGCCCTCATCTCTGAGGCAGAGGCCGCCAGGAAGACCGCTATTGCTGAAGCTCGCAGGAACTCTGTGAAGAAGATTCAGGACGCTGAGGCCCAGTGCCGCAGTGCTTTTGAGTCTGCGATCACCGCCGCCAAGGTCAAGCTCGATTCCGAGCGCGCGGAGCTGTTGAAAGACGGCACCACCGCAGCCGCTTCGATCGAGCAGAGGTCGACGGTGAAGATGCAGGAAGTGAAAGATTTTCTCAATAAAGAATTCGAGAGGACCTTAAATGTCACTTCCTGAGTCGATGAGTAGGATTGTGATCGTGGGCACAAAGTCTCACATGGACGAGGCCATAGAGGCCTTGTACTCCGTGGGGGCCGTCCACCTGATCGATCATACTGTCGACGCAGATGAAGGTTTCACGCTCGGAACATCGCGTCCGTACGCTGCCAAAGCATCCGAGAGGCTGCTTAAGGTGCGCGCGATGGAGAAGGACCTGGGCATCACCAAGAAGACGCCCACCGCCCCCATCTCCGAGAGCGAGATCAAAAGCAAGATATCATCTAACAGCGTCGAGCTTGTCGAGGACGAGGTAATAGCCGTCATCGACAAGAAGAATGATCTCAATCAGAGAATCACTGAGCTAAACGCTACGAAGAAGAGTCTTGAGCAGCTTTCTAAACTGGATATCGACCTCGACATGTACTCCGGATACAGGAGCATATTCTCGATGGTCGGAACCGCGACTTCCGATCCCACGCCGCTTCTCGCAGACATACCCTGCGAAGTCGTCTGCAGCGGGATCAGCAAGAAAGAGGGCGGAGTCGTAGCAGTGTTCGCCAAGAACGAGGACAAGGACAAGGTCCAGTCCGTTCTTTCCGAATGCGACTTCTCCGAGATCTCGGTCCCCGATGAGACCGGGAAGCCTTCCGCGGCCTTGGCGAAGACCGAGCACGATCTCGTCGCCACCGAGGCTGAGCTTGCTAAAGTCGAGGAAGAGCTCAACAAGCTTCTTGATAAACACAAAGACTTCCTCAAAGCCTCCGAAGAGGAGCTTTCCATCGAGGCCCAGAAGGGCGAGATCCCTGTGAGGATCGCCGCCAGCGACTACTCCTTCGTCATAGACGGATGGGTTCCCACCAAGAAGGCCGAGGCCGTCAAGATCGACATCGAGGCCAAGGTCGAGGGCACCTATGTCGAGATACAGGAGACTCGCACCAGGTCCATGAAGGAGGTCGAGGAGGCCGAGGACAGATTCAAAGAAGTCCCAACCAAGTTCAACAACGGAAGAATCGTGAAGGAATTCCAATATCCGACCAAGCTTATGTCGGTGCCCAAGTATCAGGAGATTGACCCTTCGATCCTGATTGCGATATTCCTTCCCCTGTTCTTCGGAATGATGATCGGCGACGTGGGATATTCTATTCCTTTCATAATACTCGGAGCGTACGGCCTCAAGGTCACGCACCACAAGGACTGGCGCGCTATCGCCACAGTCCTGTTCTTCGGTGGAATATGGGCGTTCATATTCGGACTGTTCTTCTATGGAGAATGTCTAGGAATGCACTTCATCGGGGAAAATACAGCAGTTGAATACACATGGGAAGCGCTTCTTGGCCTTCATAACCTTCCTGATCTCTTCCAGGGCATCCTGCCTTCTATCGTTCTTGACAACGGAGAGATCGAGTACGGCGGAGTCCACAAGCTCGGAGCGGACTGGATAGGATTCCAGCTCAAGCTTTCCGTGTACATCGGTATCTGCCACCTCCTTCTGGCGTACTGCTGCGGCGTCTACAACAAGACCCTTCAGCACGGATTCTCCCACGCCTTCAAGGAGAAGGGCGGATGGGTCCTCAGCTTCATCGGCATGGTCCTCATCTGCTACTCGCTCGCTATGATCCTCATCAACGGGCAGGCGTTCGATACCGTCATGATTCCCTTGGCCATAGGGGCTGTCCTCCTGGTCGCCGGAGTCATACTCAACATACCTGAAGACGGAATGCAGGCTGTTCTCGAGCTTCCTGGAATCGTCGGCGGAATACTCTCATACACCCGTATCGCCGCCATAGGGATGTCCAAGGCAGGAATGGCTCTCGCTTTCAACTACATCTGCATCGGAATGATCTATGGAGGACTCGGAGAAGGGCCCATCGCGCTCGTCATAGCCTTTGCGCTCTTCGCGTTCCTGCATCTCATGATCTGGACCCTCGGTATTCTGTCTGCGGGACTTCACTCTCTCAGGTTGCAGTTCGTCGAGCTTATGGTCAAGTTCTACGAGGGCGGCGGAGTAGAGTACGAACCCCTTAAAATCAAACGCGTGAAAACGACTTCCAACAAAGACAAAGCATAAAGAGGTATACAAATGGCAGAAGGAGAAGCACTGGGACTTATCGCAGTTGGAGCAGGACTCGCAGTCGGACTTACCGGTCTTGGAGCTGGTATCGCGGAAGGAAACGTCGGAGCGGCCGCCGTCGGTGCGATCACCGAGGACGCGAGCCTTTTCGGAAAAGCAATGATCTTCATGGTCCTTCCCGAGACCATCGTCATCTTCGGACTGGTCATTTCCATCCTTGCTATCTTCGTGATGTGATTCCGCCAAGAGGTAATCTCATGGCAGTATTAGCAAACGTCACTCAGGAGATCCTCAAGACCGCCGAGGACGAGGTTTCCCGCATAAAGGCAGAGGCCCAAGCGGAAGCTGAGAAGATCCTCGCCGACGCGAGCTCGAAGGTCGCTGAGCTTGAACAGAAAGAGGCCAAGAAGCGCGACGAGGAAGTCGAGCGTCTCAAGCGCCAGGAGATCTCCAGCGCGGAGCTGGAGAGCAAGAAGATCGTCCTGGCCAAGAAGAAGGAAGTCCTCGCCAAAGCCTTCGACCAGACCCTTTCCGACCTCGAGAACGCTCCTGCCGAGAAAAAGCTGGAGCAGTACAGGGCAATGGTGAAGAAGGTCAAGGACATCATCCCCAACCCTAAGGCGATAATGTCCGTCAACGACAACTTCACCGCCGAGCAGCTCGGGGTCTCCAGCGTCACCAAGGACGAAAGGGTCGCCGCCGGCCTGATCCTCCAGAGCGAGGACGGGCAGGTGGAGGTCGATATGCAATACTCCACCATACTCCAGTCCATCTGGAACCGCGAGATCAAGACCGTGTCTAGCATCCTCTTCGGGTGAGCCAGATGTTCAAGCGCAGCGTAAGGAAAGGAAACTACGCCTACACCGTAACCAGGGTGAAAGCGAAGAAGTCGCATCTTCTCAAGGAAGAGGATTACGACAAGATGATCCAGATGAGCGTTCCGGAGATCTCCCGCTACATCAGCGAGGCCGGCTATCAGAAAGAGATGACCGACCTCGCCGGGAAGTTCTCCGGGATAGCACTCGTCGAGCACGCCACCTACCAGAACATGGCGAACGTGTTCAAGAGCATCCTCGGAGCTTCACAGGGCGAGCTGGCCATAATGGTCGCAGCGTATCTCGAGAAATGGGATATCTGGAACCTGAAGGTCATCCTCCGCGGCAAGTCATACGGCGTCGACGCCTCGGGAATCAAGGAGGACCTTGTCCCCGCGGGCAAGGTGGACGAGGCGTCCCTGGATAAGCTTATCTCGCTTGATTCCGTCGACGATGTGCTCAACGAGTACAGCAAAGTGGGAAAGGTCACTTTCCCTGCCGATGTCATCTCCGAATACAAGGAGACCGGCAATGCCGGAGTTATCGAGGATTTCCTCGACAAGTTCCACTACCAGAGGCTCCTGGACAGCATCAGCCCCTACACTCAGCCTACCAAGATCTTCCTGGACTACATCAGGAAGGAGATAGACGTCGTCAACCTCAGGACCATAATGAAGCTGAAGGGCGAGGGCATCTACGGCGAGCAGGTTATGAAGTACTACATCCCCGGCGGGATGCAGATCGACTCCAAGTTCGCCCAGGTTCTAGCCAACGCCGAGACCGTAGCCGCGGCTTCCGGCGACATGTCCCGTCTCGAGGTGTACGAGGACTACATAAAGCCCGTGATGGACTCTGACAACGTCACTAACAAGGCCGTAGTCACGTCCATCAAGAAGTACCAGGAGGACCAGGCCAAGAAGATGGCCCACATGTACCCTCTGTCGGTGCTTCCCGTGATCGACTTCATGGTCCACAAGGAGACCGAGGTCAGGAACATCAGGATAGTGGCTAGGGGCGTAGACGGCGGTCTCAGCAGAGAGACCATCAAAGGATTGCTGGTGATCTGATGGAGATAGCAGTCATAGGAAGCGAGGATTTCGTACTCGGGTTCAGGCTCGCAGGAATCAGGCGCGTGTTCGTCGCGAATTCGGACAACTACCAAGACAAGATGCTGGAGGCAATGAGCCAGCCAACAATAGGTATCCTTGCAGTGGATGCAAAGGACCTCGACAATCTCTCATACAACGTCAGGCAGAAGGTCACAGACTCCATCCAGCCTGTCGTCGTGCCGGTCGGAGGCGACGAGAGCGACCTCCGCGAGAAGGTCAAGAGAGCGATTGGCGTAGATTTATACAAGAACGAGGATGAATAAATGAGCACTGAAGGTGTAATTTACAGAGTCGCCGGACCTGTCGTGACCGCCACCGGTATCTCGCCCAAGATGTACGACGTCGTGCATGTGGGGAACGAGCAGCTGATGGGAGAGGTCATCAAGATAGTCGGCGAGTACTCTATCATCCAGGTTTACGAAGACACTGACGGTATAAAACCCGGAGAGCCTGTCACGAACACGGGCAGGCCTCTTTCTGTCGAGCTCGGCCCTGGGCTTCTGACCTCCGTTTACGACGGTATCCAGAGGCCTCTTCCCATTCTCAGGGAGAAGATGGGCGACTACATCTACCGTGGGGTCTCCGCGCCTGGACTTGATCACAGCAAGAAATGGGACTTCGTCCCCACCGCCAAGACTGGCGACGTCGTCTCCGAGGGAGAGGTAATCGGAACCGTGCAGGAGGGGCCCATAGTCCACAAGATCATGGTGCCCATAGGGATAAAGAACGCCAAGGTCGAGAACATAAAGAGCGGGTCCTTCACCATCGACGAGACCGTCGCCACCATAGGCGGAAAGGACGTCCCGATGGTCCAGTACTGGCCTGTCCGTAACCCCAGGCCCGTCTCCGAGAAGTACCAGCCGGACATACCCCTGGTCACCGGCCTCCGCGTCCTGGACACCATGTTCCCCCTCGCGAAGGGAGGAGCGGCCGCCATCCCCGGCGCGTTCGGTACCGGGAAGACCGTCACCCAGCAGTCTCTCGCCAAGTACTCCGATGCGGAGATCGTCGTCTACATCGGATGCGGAGAGCGCGGGAACGAGATGACCGAGGTTCTTACCGAGTTCCCCGAGCTGAAGGACCCCAGGACCGGAGAGTCGCTGATGAAGAGGACCGTCCTCATCGCCAACACCTCCAACATGCCTGTGGCCGCTCGTGAGGCTTCCGTCTACACCGGAATGACCATCGCCGAGTACTTCAGGGACATGGGATACAACGTGGCCCTCATGGCCGACTCCACCTCCAGGTGGGCAGAGGCCATGCGTGAGATCTCCTCCAGGCTGGAAGAGATGCCCGGAGAAGAGGGATACCCCGCGTACCTCGCAGGACGTCTCTCCGAGTTCTACGAGCGTGCCGCCCGCGCCAAGGCCCTCTGTGGCCTGGACGGGTCCGTATCCGTCATCGGAGCCGTCTCGCCTCCCGGCGGAGACCTTTCCGAGCCCGTCACCCAGAACACCCTGCGTATCGTCCGTGTCTTCTGGGCCCTGGACACCAAGCTCAGGGAGAGGAGGCACTTCCCCACCATCAACTGGCTGACCTCGTACACCATGTACGACAGGCAGCTCCAGGCGTGGTTCAAGCAGAACGTCGCCGACGACTTCCCCGCGCTCAAGGCCTGGGCCATGAAGACCCTCCAGAAAGAGGCGGAGCTGCAGGAGGTCGTGCAGATGGTCGGTTCCGACTCCCTGCCCGACGAGCAGAAGGTCACCCTCGAGATCGCCAAGATGATTCGTGAGATCTTCCTCCAGCAGAACGCATACCACCCGGTGGACTGCTACTGCCCGCTCCCGAGGCAGTACAAGATGCTGACCCTCATAAAGAAATACTCCGACCTCGCAGAGAAGGCTCTGGTCTCCGGAGCGCAGGTCGACAAGATCGTGCACCTCCCCGTGAGGACCAGGTTCAACCAGTCCAAGTACGAGGAGAACGTCGACGAGGAGCTCGCCGGCGTCGAGGCGGACATGGACTCGCAGTTCGCGGCCCTTGGAGCGTGATTCGAATGGCAGACATATCCAAAGAGTACAAGACGATCTCCCAGATCGCCGGGCCTCTGGTGTACGTCAAGAACACCGAGCCTGTCGGATACAAGGAGATGGTCAACATCAGGCTCTCCGACGGATCCATGAGGAGGGGACAGGTCCTCGACTCGTCCGGCGACATCGTCGTCGTCCAGGTCTTCGAGGGAACCTCCGGTATCGACAAAGACGCGTCCGTCCGTTTCCTCGGCGAGACCATGAAGATGCCCGTGTCCAAGGACATGCTGGGAAGGATCCTCTCCGGGTCCGGAAAGCCCCTCGACGGAGGAGCCGACATCGTCCCCGAGGACGAGCGCGAGATCCTCGGAGCGGCCATCAACCCCTGGGCCAGGGACAGCCCTTCCGACTTCATCCAGACCGGGATATCCACCATCGACGGAATGAACACCCTGGTCAGGGGTCAGAAGCTGCCTATCTTCTCCGCGTCGGGACTTCCCCACAACGAGATCGCCCTTCAGATCGCCAGGCAGGCGAAGGTCCGCGGAGAGAACGAGGAGTTCGCCGTCGTGTTCATCGCCATGGGCATCACCAACGAAGAGAAGCAGATGTTCATGAAGGAGTTCGAGAGGACCGGCGCTCTGAAGAACGCTGTGGTCTTCCTGAACCTCGCGGACGACCCTGCCGTCGAGCGTACCCTGACTCCCCGTCTCGGTCTCACCACCGCGGAGTACATGGCGTTCGACCTCGGGATGCAGGTGCTGGTCATCATGACCGACATCACCAACTACTGCGAGGCCCTCCGTCAGATCGGAGCGGCCCGTGAGGAGGTGCCCGGAAGGCGCGGATACCCCGGTTACATGTACACCGACCTCGCCCAGCTCTACGAGCGTGCGGGAAGGATCAAAGGGAAGAAGGGATCGATCACCCAGATCCCCATCCTGTCCATGCCCGGAGGAGACATCACCCACCCGATTCCCGACCTGTCCGGATACATCACCGAGGGACAGATCGTTCTGTCCATGGACCTCCACAGGAACGGAATCTATCCGCCCATCAACGTGTCCTCGTCCCTGAGCAGGCTCATGGGAGGAGGAACCGGAGAGGGCAAGACCCGTGAGGACCACAAGGGAGTGTCCGACCAGCTGTACGCCGCCTACGCCGAAGGAAAGGACCTTCGCGGGCTGGTGGCCATCGTCGGTAAGGACTCGCTCTCCGAGATGGACAGGAAGCTTCTCGACTTCGCAGACGTCTTCGAGGACCGCTTCGTGCGCCAGGGACCCGAGGAGGACCGCTCGATCGAGCAGACCCTCGACCTCGGATGGGAGCTGTTCACCAACCTCGACCTCGAGCAGATCACCAAGATCTCTCGTAAGTACATCGAGAAGTACATGCCCAAGAAGGAGTGATCCCGATGGGAGCACACGATGTCACCCCCAACCGTTCGGTACTGCTCCAGCTGAAGAGCAAGATCAAGCTGACCCAGGGCGGTCACAAGGTCTTGAAGATGAAGAGGGACGGCCTCATCATCGAGTTCTTCGAAGTCCTGGAGAAGGCCAAGCAGATGCGTGCAGGAGTATCCTCCGACTACGAGTCGGCCATGGAGAAAATCAACATCGCCACCACGGTCAAGGGAGAGATCGCCGTCAAGTCCGCGGCGTATGCCCTGAAGGCGGACCCGCAGGTGAAGCTCAGCAGCAAGAGCATCATGGGAATGATGGTCCCCAAGGTCGAGGCCGACAGGATCCACACCAAGATCATAGACAAAGGATACGGTGTGATCACCACCTCCTCCTATATCGAGGAGGCCGCCATGGCGTTCGAGAAGCTCCTCGACACCATTGTCCGCGCCGCCGAGGTAGAGACCACCATGAAGAAGCTCCTGGACGAGATCGAGAAGACCAAGAGAAGGGTCAACGCCCTGGAATTCAAGATCATCCCTGAGCTCAAAGAGTCGGAAAGGTTCGTCAAGTTCAGTCTCGAAGAGATGGAAAGGGAGAACACCACCCGCCTCAAGCATCTGAAGAAGGAGTGAGCATGAAATCGCTCGAAGAGCGCGCAGAGGAGATCAGGAACGACCCGAAGAAGCTGAAGAGGGTCTTCACGATCACCTGGGTCGTCGCTTATTCGATGCTGATACTCGGAGCCATCATAATAATCTGGGTCCTGCTCATGGACAGGTTCCAGGCCTGAAACCGCTTCCTTTCATCCCTCGGACGTTCCTGACAGCGTCCGAGGATGTCTGATCATAAAAGAGGCGCTAATCGTCGGCATGACCGAACTCGTACGGATTCTATCCGGTCTGCACATCGCCATTCGGACGGCTATCGTCTGTATTTCAGCCTCAGCTTCTGGTTCGGGCTATTGATGCTCTTTTCCGTGCGTTCTATGGAACCCGAAGCCACCAGGGACGCTATGGCCTTTCTGAGCGAGGACGGAACAGAAGTGTAGCCCATCTCTTTTGCGAGGTCAGCCACCGAAACCTCGCCTCTTTTTGAGAGAATCGATAACAGCTCCGCATTGATGCTCTCTGCGGTTCTGCGTTTAGCATATGGGGGGAGGTCTCTGAGGAACTCCCTATGGATGGGCAGCACGACGATCATGTATCCCCTGTGCTCGTCGGTTTCGAAGACTGGCTCGGGGGATCCGTTCCTTGCCATCTCTCCCATTATCTTGGGTATTCCGGTGTTCTTCACTTCTGCTAGATCTAGTTCTCTGAGGAACTCCCCTATCCGTCTGTTGCGGTATGATCTGGATCTCAATGTGCCCTCACGTATATCCTCATCAGAGATGTCCCTGTTAGGGCCAGGTATGCTCAACGTCTCTATGCGGTCTGGCAGTATCTCTATCCTCACAGGTTCGCTTATAGAGTAGTCTTTGTGAAGGACTGCATTGACTATGGTCTCTTCCACAGCTTCTATAGGATAGCTTGATATGGTGATGGACTCCGGCTGCCCCGGAATCTTGAGGATCATGTTCTCTATTGCCAGTCCTTTCACATAGTCTATAGCGCTGACGATCTGCTTGTCCAGCGGGCCTCTCACTTCTTTGGACAGCATTCTGGTGCCTGTGGGATCTCTTTTGTATTGTATATCGATATATGATTGCCTAAAGAAGTGTTCTGGATGGTCGTTGAAGAACATCAGGCCAACATTCAGAGGATGCAGGTTCTCTGGCGGGCCATCTACTATATGCAGATCTTTAGCGAGCTCCAACGTGCTTTTGTCGTCTGTTTTGTATTCGCTTCCTGTTCTTTTAAGAAAATCAACCATCAGCCCCCAGCTAAGGTCGTCTATGCTGGTACGATAGTTGATGCGGTCATCGAACGGGACGGTCTCCGATATTTTGAACAGTTCTCTTACTTGTTCAGGGGATGCGCATACCGAACTGGAATGTTTTCTTATGAAGTATCCAAGCTTGCCGCCTCTTTTGGAAAGAGATGTAGGGCATTGATAGGGACGATCACGACCTGCTGGGGCCCATATAAGGAGTACATTGTTTCCTTTGTATTCTTGGCATTCACTGAACACTTCGTAGCGGGGCTCGATAATGTTCACTATGTTCAGGAGTTCTTTGTTAATGCGGTCTATCGTTTCTTTCTGAATACCTGTGATTTTTGAAGGCATCCCGTTTTCTTCTTCGACGCCTATGATGATATATCCTCCAAATATGTCGTCATAGTCGTTGGCAAACGCACAGATGGAGTGGAGGACCTTTTCCGGATTCCAGTTTCTTTTGAATTCTATCCTTTGATTCTCTACAGCATTGGAATCTAAAATGGAGTGGATGTTTATCGGTATCATGCTGTCTGGTCTCCCATCTGACTCTGACTCTGACTCTGAC
>JAFYAH010000052.1 GCA_017540825.1 Candidatus Methanomethylophilaceae archaeon
AGTGGAATATGTGAACAAACAGGCGAGGCAGGCTTATGAGCTGTTCGACCTGAAGCCGCCCGCTCGTCGGAGCATAACCGAGTACAGGAACTCGATGTACCTTTCAACGGTCTAATGCTAAAACTATGTTCATCTCAGGATCATATAGTATTGGGAAAACACCGTGGTATTATCTCTATGAAGTCACCGATAGGATAATTGTTGAAGAGGGTGTTACCTCAATCGGCAAGAACGCGTTTGGTGGGGACGAGTATAACGAGATCGGTGCTTTCAGTTTGGATTATGTTTGCTTAAAAACAGTGAATACGGTGAGAAGTAAGGCATTCTTCGAATGTAGCATAAAGACTATAGAGATGCCAGAAGTAACAATCATCGGCGATGAAGCATTTTTAATGTGCGGTATCGACACGTTGTACTTGCCCGAAGTAGTCAAAATTGGAGATTATGCTTTTGGAATGGGCGGTGTTTCAAAGCATGTATTCATGCCAAAGATCAATACTATTGGATTGGGTGCATTTGATTCTGAATTAGAAAGCGTTTATTTCGGTTCTTCGTTGCGTAATATTGATGCATATAGTTTTTACGACAATACTTTCAAAAAACTCAATGGAGTGACTGTATCCGATGCGAACTCTCTGAGAGGTAAGTTATTCACAGGGACTGGAAACGGTGTATTGACAGAGACTACAACGACGATTAATGCTCCATATGCAACTGTGGATGGTATGAGATATGAACTATCATTTGGCCCCGGACATATAGGATTATGCTTGACAGAATACAATGGGGACGATTGCAGTGTATGTATACCAAACGTTGTCGATGGAATACCGGTGAAATCTGTAGGTGACTACGCCTTCGCCAACTGTGTTTCTTTGGAGTCCTTGATTTTTGGTAACTCGTTAAATCAGATCGGGTCTTATGCTTTCTATGGCTGCTCGTCTTTGTCTGTATTTGACCTACCAGACGCTCTTATAACCATAAAGGAAGGCGCCTTTAGTATGTGCTCTGGAGTGTCCTATGTATCCTTCCCGGAAGGATTGGAGTCTGTGGAGAAGAATGCCTTCGACGGACTGTCCTTTTACGGGCCAGACGGGAAGACTCTTCTCAATAAGACGGCCGAGACTCTTCGCGGGAAGGAGTTTTCACTTAGAGGCGATAGGCTCTGTCAGGTTCCTGACGTGTACGCCGGTCTCCAGCTCGACATTGGAGGTCTCGTATTCACCGTGACCTCTGTGAACCCAGCAGAGGTTTCTCTGACAGGCTATTCAGATGCAATTGAGAGTCTGGTAGTTCCAGCCATAATCGAGGCTAATGGAGTTGAGCTCTCTGTTGTGTCAGTCGGCAACAAAACATTCTACAACTGTTCGACGCTGGTGTCGGCAGATCTTGGGTCGGTTTCCGAGGTGGGGTACAAGGCGTTCGAGGGCTGCACCTCCCTGACGTCCGTTTCGCTGCCATCTGCAACGTCAATCGGCGACTACGCGTTTTCCGCCTGCACCTCCCTGACGTCCGTATCCATGCCGTCGGTGACGTTCATCGGCGATCACGCTTTCTATAGTTGTTCCTCTTTCCTCTCGGTGACGATTCCGGGGTCTGTGGCCTCCATCGGGCCGCACGCATTCGCATACTGCACCTCCCTGGAACAATTGGTCATAGGGGAAAGTGTAGAAGCCATTGGTAACGAGGCGTTCAGCAATTGCGCTGCATTCAGCCGTGTCATATTGCCGGAGAGCATCGACCATGTCGGAGCCGGGGCGTTTGACAGGTGTACGTTCTACGATGCGTATGGTCAGCTGCTGTCCAGCACGGCCGAAGATCTCAAGGGCCGCACGTATGTGGGCTCTGGAGGAGTTCTTCACGCGTACATAGAAAGCGGAAGGGTGGCATTTTCCGATGGATTGAAGTACAAGGTAATATCCGAAAGCCCTTTAGAGGCCTCCCTGGTGGGATGCGAAGGCGCGATCAAATCGCTCGTAGTCCCCGACGCAATCGTCATAGATCACATGGAGGTCCCGGTGGTTTCCATCGGAGAGAAGTCGTTCTACGGATGCACCGACCTGTTATCCGCCGACTTGGCAGGAGTGTCGAAGATTGGCATGAAAGCCTTTGCCCGGTGCTCAAATCTCAAATCGGTGGCTATGGATTCCATAATCACGATAGGAGCTTATGCCTTCTACAGGTGCACTTCGATGATCCACATATCATTTTCCGACTGCTTGACCAGCGTAGGCAAGGAGTCGTTTAGCGGGCTGTCATTCCTTGATTCGGACGGCAGCACAATCGAGGCAGAGGCGCAAGCCCTATCCGGCGAGGTGTTCGAAGGGCTCAACAGGACCCTGAGCATGATTAGGGCCCCTGACACAGGAGTCAGATTCGCCTCAGCAGGCCTATTGTACGAGATCGTGTCAGATGACCCCCTGGAGGCGGCAGTAGTAGGATTCGACGAATCGATCGATGTCTTGACGATACCATCCGTCGTGTCATACGGCGGAAAGGCAGTCTATATCACCTCCGTGGGAGACGGTGCGTTCAGCCAATGCGAGGCGCTGTCCTCAGTGGACCTAGGCGGCATCAGAGCCATCGGTGCGGAGGCGTTCAAGGGATGCGTCAACCTTTCTTACTTGAAAGTGCCTGGTTGCCTGGAGCGCATCGGGTTAGACGCCTTCAAGAACGTTCTGTTCCTCGCGGACGACAGGACCACGGAGCTGGAACCCAATGTTGCAAACCTGGCTGGCAAGACGTTCTCGGGTAAAAGAGCGGTCCTCTTGGACGGGAATTCGGTTCCCACCTTGCTGTTCTCTGATGGGGGGCTGGACTACGGCTACGCCGGGCCCCATATTGTGACGGTACTCGGATCTTCCGACCCCGACGATAATCTCGTAATACCGTCCAGCGTCGAATACAACGGCTTATACTTCCGCGTCTGCTCGGTGTTCGACTGGGCCTTCGCCTACAGCGATATCGTGTCGTTGTCGATCCCGGATGGTATAGATATTGGAAATGGCGCCTTCTATAATTGCGAGTCGTTGGAATCTGTAAATCTGGACAACGTCTCGTCGTTGGGTTCGAAGTCCTTTGCCAAATGCCGTTCCTTACAATCGATATCCGTGTCTTCAGACGTGGGCGCATACGCGTTCTACGGATGTACCGGGCTGAGGGAAATCGTCATCACGGACGGCGTGGAGACGATACACAGGAGCGGATTCAGCGCATGCACTGGCCTGCAAAAAGTGACGGTCTCCTCGAGCGTCGTCACGATAGAGCAGAACGCGTTTTACAAGTGCACATTCACGGACCGGGACGGGAGGACCCTAGCAAAGACGGCAGATGACCTCTCCGGCCGCTACTTTGAGGGGGCCGGGAGCATGCTGGTCCACTCCGGACCCGTAGTCGGGGAGTCCTTCGGAGATATGGGGCTGTCCTATCGCGTCCTGACGACGTATCCCAACACCGCAATGGTCGTGGGCTTCGAGGTGTCTCTGACGTCCGTCGTCATTCCTGAGTCTGTGCATTACAAGGGGGAGGAACTGAGGGTCACCGGAATCGACGGCAAGGCGTTCTACGGCTATAAGTCGCTGGTGTCGGCCAACCTTGGGAGCGTGGAGACGGTGGGGGTCAAGGCCTTCGCGAACTGCACAAACCTGGCAACGGTGAACTTGGGCGACTCGGTTAAGACCGTCAGCGCATACGCATTCTACGGCTGTAAGTCGCTGAGATCGGTCGCATTGGACGACGACGTGAGGACGCTGAAGACCATAGGGTCATACGCCTTCTACAGATGCGGTTCCCTGGTCGACGTCGTTGTTCCGTCGACGGTGAAGACTATCGGAAAAAATGTGTTCTCCGTAGTGCTCACCGACGAGCACGGCATAGAGCTCGACACGGATTCCCTCCCTGGATACAGCTACTCGGGGAGGACCAGGGTCGCAGACGTGCTGGAGGGGATGGAGTTCGAGTCAGGGGGGCTTCATTACAGGGTGATCTCCGCCGTTCCCGCCTTGGCCTCCGTTACAGGGTGCGACACCAGCATCAGAGACCTCGTCGTCCCGTGCAGGGTCGATCACGACGGGCGCAGCTTCAGGGTCATCTCGATATGCGACCAGGCGTTTTATAAATCGAAGCAGATATCGTCTGTGGACATCGTCTACGTCGAGAAGATAGGCGTCAAGGCGTTCGCATACTGCACCGGGATAGGGGATGTGACCTTCGGCTCTTCGCTTAAGACCGTAGGCGCCTACGCCTTTTACAGGTGCACTTCGCTGGAATCCGTGAGCATACCGGACAGCGCCACTTCTTTGGGTTCGTATTCGTTCTTCAGATGCACTTCCCTGCAGGATGTCGATATGGGACAGGGGGTCAAGACCGTAGGCTCAAATGCATTCGGACACTGCGACCTCGGGCACGCTAGGATATCGCCTTCCCTGAGCAAGATGGGTGCAAAGGCCTTCGACGGCACGACCTTCCTGATGGAAGGGCGCGAGGTAGATCCCACTGTCGCGAACCTTGCAGGCCATGAGTTTACAGGATCGGGCGGAATGCTGTCTGAGGGGAACGAGTGCGTAGTCATGATAATCGCTGAGGGTTGTGGCAGCGTCTCTGACGAGCGCATTGCCGTCAAGTACGGATCATCGGTCTCGACTGAAAGCAACATTTTAACGGTCGGAGGAACGAGGGTTTCCGCCATCCCCGGTCACAACTCGGACACATGCTCCTACGAATTCTCGGGATGGGAGCTCAGCGGTCCTGCCATTTCCGGGGACACTACAATTAAAGCGGTGTTCAAGGAGGTTCCACTCATGTACGCCGTCACTTTTAAGACGGAAGGCAACGGCGCCACCTCTGTCGAATCGATGATGGTCGAGGCTGGGTCGAACGTCGAAATCATCGGCAGTACACTGGCCATCGGCAAAGGCAGCGTCGCCGCAACCCCCGGCAACTCCACCGGCCGGTTCACATACTCGTTCGATGGGTGGGAAGACGTCCCCCAGATCGTCACCGGCGACACAACCGTGACCGCAAGGTTCGTCGAAGAGGTTAATACTTACATAGTGGCCGTCGTGGCCGACGATTACGGTACGGTCTCCAGGACGGAGTTCACGGTTGAGTACGGCACGTCCATACGCGCCATAGACAGGGTTCTCATTGTAGGCGACTATTTCTCCGTAGCCTCTCCCAACGAGCCCGACTCTACCTACACCTACACGTTTGTCAGATGGAACGGTGTCCCCGACAGAGGATCCGTGACCGACCACACCGTGATTCACGCTCGCTTCGGGCTGGTGTCCAACGAGTGCACCGTCCATGTAATCGCAGGGGACTACGGAACTGTGTCGCTAGATGTGTTCGCCATTGGACGCGGAACTGCAGTCAGCATCGACGGCGACACGGTCAGAGCAGGCGATTACGCCTCCGTAGCCATCCCTCTGGTTGACGACGTCCAGTACGAGTACAGCTTCGTGGAATGGTCCGCTATCGAGTCCGACGAGAACGGGGACATGACCATCACCGCCCGCTTTGACAGGATGACGAAGAGGTACCTCGTGCACCTTTATCCAGACTACCCCGAGCGTGGGTCGGTGTTCCCCGAAACCGTCTACGTGGAATACGGAGCAGAGGTGTCATCTAGCGGCAACTCGCTGCTGATCGGCGGCTACGGAGTCACCGCTATACCGTCTGACCCCATAGGCCGTTCGCTATTTACGTTCGACAGATGGGAAGGGGCGCCCCCGATAATAGAGGGCGACACGGTAATCCATGCATGTTTCATCCCTGTCGAGGGCGAGGTGCTGGTCCACTGCGTCTACAACAACTCTAACGTCCTCGATACATGGAGCAGCGCGGATTATGGAACGTACGTCAGCCCCCCTCCTGCGCCTGAAACGCTCGAAGGATACGTATTCGTCGGATGGTTCTCGGACAAGGAGTGCGAGAACGAGTTCACACCGATCGTCGCCAAAGAGGACGTGACCATTTACGGGAAATACGAGAGAATGGCATGTGTGACCTTCGACGCACTCGGTGGAGAGATAGCTGCCATGGACGGCACGTCCTCCGGGAGCGGCCTGAGGAAGTACTTCAGGATCGGGGAGCCGATACCTTCGGAATACGACCTCATTGCGGTGAACAAGATCGGACATTACGACACCAGATGGCTCTTCACAGGCTGGTACAAACTTCCAGACTGCAAGGATAGATGGGCGATCGGCGAGGACGTGGTGGAAGGTGACATGTTCCTCTACGCAGGATGGAGCGAGGTGCTGGAGCCGACAAACGCGCTGAAGCCAGACTATACCGAGAAGGTGGATTACGAAGCGGGCAAGGGCGTGCGTGTGAAGATAGCTGAGTTCAAGAACGTGGTATTGGCGGTTCTCGGCGGCCCCTCTTCTGGAAATGGAGGGACCTTGACGTTCGGGACGGAATGGACTACGGCCTCCGAGGAGTCACTCACGAATACCGTTTCCAACAGCGAATCCAATACCACCGGAACAAACTACACGCATACCGATGGCAATACGGTAGGCGTAGAGCTATCAAAGACCCTCACGGTGGGAGCTAAAATAGAAGGATTTGCTGATATTAGTGGATCTTTCACAGAGTCGCTTTCATATCAGCACGAGTGGTCGGACTCCACCGAGACGATAAACGAGTTCACCCGCACATCGGAGTTCGCCAAATCCACGGGGAGCTCCCTGTCCGAAGCCTATTCGAAGTCGTTCAGCGTCTCGTTCGAGAACACTAGCCCCAGCCTGTACTACGGGGCCGCGACTGTTTGCGACCTGGCCGTCCTGGAATACATAATAGTCGAAGGCAACGACTACCATACCGAGGTGGTCCTGATGTTCACAAAGGTGAGGCCTGCCGGCATAGCTTCATTGAGCGACAGCCTGGAGAACTCGGACCAGATCTTCTGGTCTTGCTTGGGAGAGGAGAGGGTGGAGGAGCTTCGCGATTCGTATCTCGAGTTATATGGCGGCGCCACATTCCGCGTGGACTTCGTCGACACCAAGACTGGCATAGCCATCCCCAGTGTGGAGGTGCCCAGGGGCATGAGCCTCAGGCTTGACATCGGGAGCACGAAAGACCTAGGGAACGTAAAGGAGAACGGACAGTATTTCACGCATGCGGGATGGTCCCTCTCTATGGATGGCACCAACCCTATGGAGGAGATAACGCCCACCGAGGACTGCGTTTGCTACAGCCTGTGGAAGCCGAACATGGACGCCGTTCCGGACGGTTTCGATGGCTATCTGGCCGTATACGACGCCGCCAGTCTTCGCAAGATAGACGATAATCCTTCAGGCAAGTACGTTCTGACGCGGTCGTTTAGCCTGCCGTCCAATTGGGTTCCGTTGAAGCCGTTCAAGGGTACCCTCGAAGGCAACGGAGAGGCCATCAGCAACCTCACCATAAAGAGGGATGGGTCAAGTCTCGACGCCGAGATGTGCCTGGGCCTGTTCTCGTCGATTGAGTACGGCGCCATCGTGTCGGACTTGAAACTGGAGGGGTGCTCAGTGTACTGGGGCTCGTGCCACGATGGGGAGGGATGGCTGCTGGCGGGCATTCTAGCAGGGAAGAACAGCGGAACCGTGGACAATGTGGAGATAGTCGGCTGTGAGCTGCAGGTTCACCGGGACATGTCGAGGGCCGGTTTTGTGGTCGGAGAGTGCACATACACGGGGGAAGTCAGGGACTGCAAGGTGACTGGCAATTCCATCCTTTATGTGAACGGAGATGCTGGAGGAATATGCGGCCATCTGCTTGCAGGAGGGAAGGTCAAGTGCTCCGAGGTCAACGGCGCCAAGATCACTTACTACCTTGTAGAGAGCAGTCGCAGTATCGGCGGCATCGTCGGGTATTCCGAAGGCGGTGCAATAGAGCATTGCATTGTGGGGGATATTTCTTTCCTACTTACGGGTAACGTTGGTGCCAATACCGAGCCTAGAATGGGCGAGATAGTGGGGCACCAGGACGGTGGCCTTGTGTACAAGGTGGGGCATATAGACCAAACCGTAAGCTGGAAATCTGACAAGGTGCTATACTACGATGGCTTTTGGCTGATTCTTTATTTGGATAAATGGGACGCCAGGTCTTATTATTTCGAGTATGGGGACGGCCAAAAGGCATATTCGTGGCCATTCGCAGGGCGCTTGACGTCCCACGATCCCGTCATAGTGTGATCAAGCAGGGCCTGGTGGCTTATCCCGCCAGGCTCTGCTAAACCGTAATCAATAGATGCAAAGTACACAATCCACCATACAACCCATTCTGATGAGAAGTAGTTCTCTTTACAGTTGAGGAATTAATTTGAATAGACATAAAGCCCGCAGAACGAGGGGATATATCTAGTCCTAACGTCCTCGGTATATCCCCTCGTTCTGCGGGCGTTCCCGGCCTTTCTCCCAGGTTACGGACTGGCATCAAGGGAAGGCTTGCATAGACTGATCTGAAAATGGAGGGACTCCGGACTATGGAGGTCCAATATGCGTTGGAAGCGCCCTGGCCATTCTATCCTGATGATGGGAAAGTATCGTTCAGCCAGTCGATCGCCTCTTGGCCCCGCACGGGTGGTCGCTCGGAGATCCCGACGCGGAGTCCCTCATCACCGAGGCGTACAGCCTGTATCCTCCCGCCAGGTGGCAGCAGTCGTATCCCTTCTGCTCGAGAATCCTGCAAGCTATGTAGCTCCTCAGGGCGCTGTGGCATATCAGGACCACCTTCTTGTCCCTGGGGATCTCCCCGATCCTTCCGCGGATGTCGTCCAGAGGGATGTTGACCGATCCCTCGATGCGGCCCGCCTCGAACTCCGCAGGGCCCCTCACGTCGACCAGGAAGCAGCCCTCCCTTCCGGCCATGCCGTCCACCTCGTCCCAGAAGCACTGCCTCACCCTCCCGTCGATGACGTTGCACGCCACGAACCCGGCGTAGTTGACGGGGTCCTTGGCCGAGGAGAACGGCGGCGCGTACGTGAGGTCCAGCTCCGCGAGGTCGCGCACGGTCATGCGGCCGTGTATCGCCGTGGCGAAGACGTCAGCGCGCTTCTCCACGCCCTCATAGCCAACAATCTGGGCCCCGAGGACCCTCCCTGTCGTAGGGTCGAACAGCGTCTTCACGGACATGTTCCTGCCTCCGGGATAGTAGGAGGCGTGGGAGGCCGAATAGGTGTAGACCTTGTTATAGGGGATGCCCAGGGCCCTGGCCTGCTTCTCGTTTATGCCGGTGGCGGCCACGGTCATGTCGAACACCTTGATGACCGAGGATCCGAGGGACCCGTCGAACCTGGAGCCGATCCCCGCTATGTTGTCCGCTGCGATCCTGCCTTGCTTGTTCGCAGGGCCGGCGAGGGCGATGTTGGCGGGCTCCCCCGTGACGAAGTTCCTCACCTGGACGGCGTCCCCCACGGCGTATATGTCGGGGTCGGACGTCCTCATGCGGTCGTCGACCACGATCGAGCCCTTGACGCCGAGATTCAGGCCCGCCTCTCCGGCGAGGGCAGTGTCTGGGGCCACCCCGAGTGCCACGACGACGAGGTCGGCCTCCAGCCTTGCCCCGCTCCTCAGGACCACCGTCAGGCTGTCGCCCGCCTCCACGGACTCCAGGGCGTCCGACAGGCGAAGGTCAACGCCGTGGGCGCGGAGGCACAGGTGCACGTCGGCGGCCATCTCCCGGTCTATCGGGGGGAGCACCTGGTCGGGGCGCTGGACCATCGAGACCTCGACGCCCATCCCGACGAGGTTCTCGGCGACCTCCAGCCCTATGTACCCCGCTCCGCACACGACAGCCTTCCCTGGCCTCCTCTCCGTTATGAAGTCCCTCATGTCGAAGGCGTCCTCCACGGTGCGGAGGCTGAGGACGCGGGGGTCGTCCAGCCCCGGGAGGTCGGGACGGACGGCCTTCGCGCCAGGGGCCAGGACAAGCTTGTCGTAGCTCTCCAGGTACTCCTCGCCGTCCGGCCCTCTTACGGCTACTGTCTTGTTCACGCGGTCGATCCTCACCGCCTCGCTGTTCACCCTGGCGTCCACGTTGAACCTGGACGCGAAGGACGCCGGCGTCTGGAGGGTGAGCTTCCTCTTCTCGTCTATGACGCCGCCTACGTAGTAGGGGAGGCCGCAGTTCGCATACGAGACGAACCCGGTGCGCTCCAGCATCACGATCTCCGCGCTCTCGTCCAGCCTTCTGAGCCTGGCGGCCGCGGACGCTCCTCCAGCCACGCCGCCTATTATCACTACCTTCATGGCAGACGCATGCGCATGGACGGTTAATACCCTCTCGCCTGATCATCATCAACGGGCTAGCATCCTCTTTTTCGGCTGCTCGAAGCCCTTGACGAAATGGGCCTGACGGTCAAGCATCGGAACGGCCGAAAGGGCGGGTCAACGGCCCTTGTCCGACATGTCGTCGATTTGTCCGAAGAAGTGCCACATAGCCATCGTGATGCGGTCGCAGCGCTTCATGGATTCGCAGGTCGCGATGATGGGATGCTGTGCAGATCCGTAGACCGCATCGACAAGCCGTCGAGGCAACAGGCTTATCGTCTCCTTGCCATGCTGTGGCCGACCAGAATGGCCCCCGGACCTCAGCATAATACGGAGAAGGATGCGCAGAATCCCGCGGCAGAGGCGTGCGACGCCAGGGCATAGCGCAGCCTGGGGTTCAAGCACCAGACCGGGAACGGCGTCGAGAGGTCCTATGCTCGTGCATTCGCTTTGTACGAGCGTGCCGCCGGCATGGGGGACGCCTGCTCCATCAGGCACCTCGGAGTCATGTACGAAGACGGCCTCGGCGTAGAGAAGTCGTACGAGAGGGCTGCCGAGCTCTACAAGGCGGCGGCCGATGCAGGGGACGCCGACGGGCTGTGCGCCCTCGGGAACCTCTATGCGGGCGGGCTGGGCGTCGAGCATTCGGACGAAGAGGCCGTCAGGCTGTTCAGGCTGGCCGCCGGATGCGGCAGCGCCTGGGGCCAGCGTAATCTTGGCTTCATGTACGAGAACGGGAGAGGGGTCCCGAAGTCGGAGGAGGATGCCGCGAGGATGTACAGGCTGGCCGCCAGGCAGGGGGACGCCTATGCCAAGGGCAGGCTGGCCGCCATGTCCTCGCGTCCCCCTGCCCCCGAGAAGGCCCACTCGATCCGCGAACGCATCCTGGATCGCGCTCTTGGGGCGGAGAGGGAGGCGGACGAGCTCATCAGCATCGTCGAATGCTTGCTGCACAGCGGCACCATAAGCGAAGAAGAGGCGGACGGGATTCTCTTGGCCGCTGCAGGAGAGGAGACGACCGTAACCCTGAGGACTACCGAAGGCCTAAGCGCTAGGCTCCTCCGCCTGGTCGGGCGCTTCAACAAGAAGGCGGACTATTTCATAAGCTGGCCGTTCGGAGCCGTATCCCGGTCGAGCATGGCTTCGAACGGCGTCGACAGTCTGGAGGCGTACTCCCGTTCGGACGTTATGGCGTTGAAGGGCCCATTCATATATTCCTCCGGCGAGCTCGAGCGCATCCTCTTAGCCATCGAGGACATAGAGAGGGGGATCCGTCCCGGCTGGGGCGGCTTCAAGAAGTTCGCGTACCTCCACAGCCGCATAATCTCCACCATCACATACCACGATTCTTGGGAGGACAGCTTGTACGTCATCGTCCCTCCGTACGGATGCAACAAGGCCCGCTATGACGACAACAGCCTCCGCGGCCTGGTCAGCGGCTTCACCATATGCCTCGGGTTCTCGGTGATCCTGGGAGAGCTGCTCCTTAGGCAAGGAATCGAGAACCACATAGCCATCAACGAGGGCCATGCCTACAGCGTGGTGAAGCTGGACGGCAGTTACTGCGTGACCGACCTGGTGCAGGACCGCGTGTGCCTGGAGGCCACCGGCGACTTCGGGAAGCTCTTCTGGGAAGGGCGCAGGATCGGCGACTTCATGTCCGAGGAGAAGCACAGGCTGGGCGTCAGCCTTTTCCCCGACAGGAAGGACCCGAGGCTGAGCATGGTCGACGAGAGCAGGTACAGGTCCGCGACGGCGTCCTTGCTGATGCGCCGCTACGACATGACCACCCTTCGCCTGAGCTTCAGCGGCGGGGACGTCCACGTCGCGCAGATAGGTTCCGTCGACATAGAGGGGAAGGCCTACTTCCAGTACCTGTATCAGGGCCCGGACGGCGGGAAGCCCCCTGTTCTCGTGCACAGCAGGAACAACCTCTGCGAGATAATGAGCAACAAGAGGTCGGGCATTCTGGACCCGGTCCTGGAGGAGAAGGTCATGTCCAGGTTCGACCCGTCAAACGTGGCCGACTCACTGCGGTACCACAGTGGCGACATCGGCACGGTGTACCACATCTCCAAGACCGGCCAGCAAGAAATCAAAAGGGTCTGGAAGGAGACGGCCATGGTCGACGGCCGCTTCTTGTCGTTCAGGAGAAGGGACGGCGCTGCCATCATGGTCGTCCCGACCGCGGACATCCCAGTCGCCGTCAGGGGCGCGAACGTCCTTCTGCACCGCTACCGCATCTTCGTCAGCATGAGGAAGGGCGACGGCGTCACCTATCGCGGGTATTCCGTCTCGACCGAGACCGACCTGTTCCGCATGACGGGCGAGCGCGAGGCCAGGTGCGTCGCCGACGATCTCCTGGGGGACGAGTCCCTTATCACAGCCGTCAGGGACCGCTGCGGGTACGTGGGCATGGTCCTGCGCTACGACGACGTCTGCGTGGTCGCGACGGACTCGCGGCTGAGGGAGCTTCTCTCTTCCGACGCTCCCGAGACGGAGCGGTTCACATGGCGATGCCCTTAACGTCTTTCTCCGATACAGCCGTCAGGCGCAAAGGCTCATCCCTCAAGAATACTCTACAAAGCGCGATGAGATAACGATTTGATCGGCCCAGTGCATGCTGAAAATAGAGATGAGTGGTCCCAATGAGATGTGTATTCCTGTTTCGGGATACCTTGAACTTGCCAGACTTCTCATTTTTGGACGTTTCTTGCCTACGTCAGGAGGATGGAAGCCCGTCTCTGTCGAATATACTCAGGCTATCAAGATTCTTGAATGGCAGGGGCGGTTCTCGGACAGAGCATCTGGCAAGATACGTTCCCAAGTGATCAGGGGGAAGGGGCGTTATACACCTACAGGCAGAAACTCGGTCAATAATCACCAGGGACCTTTGAACACCATCACCCATAGCGGCGCTTTCGAGGCAGGGAGGTTGGCGGCATGAAGGGCTCCGAAGCTTGCATGCTCTTCGAGAGGTTCGGGGCGAGGATCGTCAACGGGCTCGTCGTGGCTGGAGCTTACAGCCACGGTCGCATCGGATACGAGGACCTGTTCCTCGAGAAAGGGGAGGGAACCATACCGCTGGATTCCCTGAGATCCATAAGTGCGGTCCAGACCAGTCCAGATGACATCGCCATCGATGCGATTCTGGACGACGGCTCTGCTGTGAGGCTGCCAAGGTCCGAATACTCCGAACCCAAGGCATATCAGGGGTTCATCATCGACAAGGACGGATCCCCGATGATGCCGAACGACCTCAGCACCCTCACCGATGCGTGGGGGGCGGTCTTCCCTGAGTTCAATGAGATGTGCTGGAGGGAGGTGACGACAGGCTCCATCGTGATGGACACGTCGATGATAGGGGAGTCTGGCGTTGCGGAGCTCTCCGACTCTATCGCCACACGCTCCGCATGCTTCCTACAGAGGAGGCTGCGCGATCTCGGATGTAAAGGGAGGTCGCCGTCCAAGGAGCTGGCCCTGGAAGTGCTGGTGTCTCTGGCCGACAAGAACCGCAGAAACGCGTTTCTGGAGGCCATGCGCGGGGATATATGGGATGGCAGACCCCGCCTGGACAGGCTCTTCATCGATGTGTTCGGCGGTCAGATGCTCGGCCTCGACACGGAGGAGTCAGAGAAGGCGCTGTCCGAGGTGTGCAGATGCTGGTTCTTGGGCGGGGTCGCCCGCCAGTTCGGGCTTGTGCAGCTGGACATACTCCCCATTATGATCGGGCTTCCTAACGTGAGGAAGACCTCGGCGGTGAAGTGGCTGGCCATGGAGGAGAGGTTCTACCAATCCATGCTGAGCCTCACCGAGAAGGCATTCGTGGAGGCCAGCAAGGGCAAGCTGGTGATAGAGCTCTCGGAGATGAACGCCACCAGGAACACAAGCAACGCGTACCTCAAGGGTTTCCTTTCCAGAAGCTCGGACTACCTCCGCATGGCCTACGACAGGTTCGCCACGGAGAACTACAGGCGCTTCGTCCTCATCGGGACCAGCAACGAGTACGAGATGCTGACCGATCCGACCGGCAATCGCAGGTACTTCCCGTTCGAGGTCGATCCCGGAAGGGCTTGTGTTGGCTTCGGTGGGTTCGGCACTGAGGAAGGTCAGCGCTACATCAGGCAGGTGTGGTCGGAAGCATACCAGAGGTATCTCAGGGGGGAGGACTACAGTATGTCTCAGGAGGCCTACGAGCTCTGCAGGAAGGCCCAGGAGGCTGCCGTCATCAACAATCCGGACGTGGATCTCCTTTCGCAGCTAGTGGACGAGCACTTCCCACTCCCGGGGGACAAGCTCTGCGTCCACGACCTCGTGGAGCTGCTGATGGATGGCTACGGGAAGTACGAGGAGGAATCGAAGAGGGCCGCCGCCATATGGTGGAGGATATACCATCCGGAATGGGGCCCCTCCAAGCAGGAACGCCTGCCTCCGGAAGGCCGCAAGTGGGCGAAGTGCACCTCTACCAGCCAGAAGTGCAGGACCAGGTTGCATCCCAGGGGATACGTCCCGCCTGCGAGCACGAAATCGCTCGGGGACTGACGTGTTTCCATGTTTCGATGTTTCGCTCGAATTCGAAAGCCGTACGCGCGCGCCTGCGCACATATGGAAACCTGTGAAACAGAGAAACATAGAAACATATAAAAAAGGAGCAAGGAAAGGACGAAAGTCCCCAGCACAGGCCGCGGCGGTTTCCGAGAAGGTTACCGCTCCGGCACTGTGCGCCTCTTCTGCGTATACGCCCTGCAAAGAGGATTCGGGTAGACGAAGGGTCGGGGTACTTCTCGCTCGGAACAGCCCTAGCATGGGCGTATACGCATCCAAAACTGGTCGTGAGGCGCATTGTTGCCAGTCTCTCGACCATGAACCTCCATTTCTTCGTAGGGGTTGCCGTCCGCATCGCATCATCAATGCATGGAGTTCGATTCAAGCGTATTGCAGCCTCATCTCAGGCCGATTGGACAATTGGATGCTCTGAAATGTCCGAGAGCCGTGTCAAGCCGCATAGCATTACCACTAGACATTCTGAAACAAAGAAATGAAGATCCTGCGTGAATGCATGCTTTCCATCTTGCGATGGTCTTGGCCCCTGCACACCGTTCGCCCGGAAAACTATCCAAAGAGGCCCGATAAGATAGATATATACGCGCTGCGCGAGGGGTGTAGGTGTGGGTGTGTGATCGATGCTGGCTGTCTGGAAAAGATCACACGGCCCTCTAGCCGCTTCCAAGGGGAATCAGCATGGTCGGAAAGGGGCATTTCCCGTCCTCTTCATGCGGTCTGAGAAGGGACTGTTCCGCTCTTATGTAGCACTAGTGTTCTAGAACGTCTGGATTCCGGGGTTCAAAGCATACCTTGAAATACGGTTAACACAAACCAACACGCTGTCTACCGTAACTTAGGACGATGCTTCTTTTTCTTGTACCTTTTCCAATCTGGACGGTTGAATTCAAAGCGATGTTTGAAATACTATGAACACAAACAAACACGGGGTCTCGCGGCCCATGCTGTTATAGCGTGTTTCGCTATTCTAGTATGATGCGCGGGAACGCATGATCCATTATCCATTTCCGCACATTGATACCGTTTTATCCACAGAACTCAAAGGACCGCTCGATGGTTCTGGTCACGTTGTCGTGCCATCGACAATTAATAATCTGGAAGACATTGTTTGCTAGGGGCTGCAGAGAATGGTCGTGAACGTGGAGTCTTTCGAAGAGTTCGACAATCACAGGGACGACCCCGTTTTCATGGACTACCTGCTGAAGAGCCATTAGGACGTCGTCGACGCCAAGGAAGGGGCGGAGAAGGTCCTCTACTCGGGCGAGATCGCACGTCTGCTGGCCAGGACCGCTGTAAACGAGAGGTGCATCGCTGAATCCGAGGGCCGTCCCAAGGACCAGGAGAAGTACGCGAAATACAACAAGACAGCCCTCTATGTCGCGAGGAGGGGGATAGACATCGGTCTGAACCTTGCGTACGACGCTCATGCCGAAGGGGAGGATGTGCCGGACATGCTGTACAACCACTACATGGGCTGGCTGTACATCCACTACTCGATGATGCTCCTGGAGACCCATCGCTATTTCGCCGCTATGGGCGCAGTCGTGAACGCGGAGAACCTGCTTGTCCACGATCTTTACAAGACGATGGCCAGTGGAGATCTGGTTGCGGTTGTTTCCGAGCTGAGGAAGCTGTCAGAATTCAGGGATATCCCGCGTAACATGTCGGCGAGACAGAGGCAGAGCATCGTCGATGAGGCCCTCCAGTTTCTGTACTCTGACTTTCTGGACGCCATCAACGACAAGAAGCTCCGTATACTGTTCAAGGTCTACAAGGAGGTTCCGGAACGGTACCGCGACATGTACGTGGCCTGGACCTACAGAATGTCGGCAGCGGTTTTCGAAAAAGATCAAAGATTAGTGTTGAGTGATGCTTTCCGCGATTTCTACCTCGAGAATCCGAATCTGCCGGAGAAGTACCTGGACGTCCCCGAGTTGTCCATTAGGGACCTGGAAAACGAGGGAACCTTCGAGGAGAAGGATTACGCAGCATGGGTTGTGAGTTGCAACCTCGCGCTCTCCTACCTCGAGTTCGTGCCCGACCTGGCGCTCCGCTACCGGTATGTGAGCGACGACCTGCCTTTCGACTTCCACGTCCCCGAGCTGAACCTCATGATGGAGGACGTGATGGAGACCTTCGCCCACTGCAGGTTCCAGGCGTATGTCGCCTCGAACTGCCCGAGCCCCGTGGCGGGAGTCGCGTACAGTTTCAGCCCCATGGCCAAGCGCATCTACAGCCAGGAACTGTTGCTGGACGTCTATCCGCGCCTGTACTCGGTGCTCGACAAGCTGTCGCACATAGTGATGAGGGTCTTCGGCATAGAGCCGGAGCCGAGGGAGGAGGGCGGGTATCCCCCGCAGCCCTCGTACAGCGTCATCGTGAAGGAGATCCGCGGCAGGTCGGGCGGGAACCTCTATCTTGAGACACTCTGCGAGATATTCGATGAGATAAACCCCCGCTTCATATACAGGACGCAGAAGGGCGTGCCGTTCTACGCTATGCTCCCCGGGGCGGTCCACATGGATAGTCTGAGGCATCACATCATCCATTCCGGAGTGTCGCTGACGGTGGAGGGCAGCGGCAGGAGGTCCGACAGGGAGATGGCCTACGTAACCGAGCGGGAGCTAGCCTCCAGATGCTGCGACCTGCTCTGCTTGGTTAAGGAGGCGATCATGAGCACCTGCCTGGCGATAGAGCACAGGGACCGCCGGAAATGAAAGCGAGCCTGTTATATCATAAAGCATATCTGTTTTGAGATGCACGTCCACATAGCGTTTGCAGGGAAGGAGCCGGACCCCACCCTGAACACGATAAAGGCGATCCCCAAGGCCATCGACAGGGTCGTTATCCTCTATGGCCGTTCCGACGACGGGGCCTACGAGAGGACGGCCGAGACCCTGGCAAGGAGGCTCGGCGAGATGGGGTACCCGTGTGAGTCCAGCGCCATCAGGCCCTTCGTCTTTCTGGATATCGTCGACACCATATACGGCGTCTACGAGAGGTACAGCGAGGAGGGGTCGACCACTTTTTCCGTCGACATCACCAGCGGGACCAACCTGATGTCCGCCGCCGCGTGCAACACGGCTTTCTTCATGGACGCGGACGTCTACTACATCATGGACCAGCGCAGGTTCAGGGACAGGCCGCTGGAGGAGCTCCTGGTCACGATCCCGTCGCCCAGGATACCTGACGCCAGGCGCCTCGGGGGGCTGTCGCTGGATATGCTGAGGTTCGTGGCCGAGGAGCAGGACAAGGGCTTCGAGGTATGCAACGCCGACATCGCCAGGAGGTTCGGTATGAAGCCGCAGGCCGTCATGTACCACGTCGGCAGGCTCGTCGATGCCGGCGTCGTGGAGCTGAAGGACGCCCACACGCCCAAAGGGGAGGTCGACAAGCGCAGGAAGGCAATCGGGATAAGGCGCGAGGGGAGGTTCGTGCTGAGGTGGACATGACGCCGTGGCCGGTCGCCCTCCCCGGCCATGTCACCATATTCAAAATATTATTTTTATTATCAAAGAATTTTGCTTTATAATTATGAACGCATCGTCCGTTCATGAGCACCGAGTGCGATACCACTAGGAGATTCAGATCTGCCAATATCCACGTCTATGGGAGATGCAACTACTGCTGCGAGCACTGCTTCGATAGGTGCCTCACCAGGAGCTACATGAGGCCGGCGGACTGGGCGGACATCCTGTCCTTCCTCCGGGAGTACGGCGTCGAGAAGATCAACCTGGCCGGAGGGGAGCCGATGATGTACCCCTTCCTGGACCAGATGTGCTACTTGGTCAAGGGCATGGGCTTCAAGCTGTCCATCATCAGCAACGGCTCCCTGATGACCGAGGGCTGGATGGAGCGCATGGAGGGCGTGGTCGACTGGATCGGGCTGTCCGTGGACTCGGTCGACGAGGAGGACGAGGTTCTGATAGGGAGGGGCGCCGGCGGCCACCTCGAGAACGTGGTGAGGGTCGCCGACATGGCCAGGAGGCACGGGATCAGGGTGAAGCTGAATATCACCGTGGTCAGGAGGAGCTGGATGAAGGACTTCGGGCCACTCATAGAGAGGGTCGGCCCGGACAGGGTCAAGTGCCTCAGGGCGCTCACCCTCAGGAACGCCAACGACGACGTCCCTGACACATGGTCGGTCACCGACGAGCAGTTCAAGGACTTCAGGCGCAGGCACGAGGGCGTACCCGGCATAGTCTTCGAGGACAACGATGACATGGTGTCCTCGTACGTCATGTTCGATCCCCTGGGCAGGTGGATGGTCAACAGTGGGTACGAGAAGCGCTTCATCTCCTTCGAGGTTGTCAGGAGGGAGGGGCTGGACAGGGAGGTGGACGTGGAGAGGTATTTCGGCCGCAACGCCGTCTACGACTGGCGATCTTGGCATCCGTGAACCTACGCAGTCCCGTGATAAGATTGCCCCGGAAGCGATATGCGATCGAACAAGTGTCAGTAGTATTCTTAGTCGAGGGGACGAATGATGCCCGATCCTTACCGGGGCTAAAGCGCTCATTCGGATCGATTGATGAGGTTCCATTCAGGAACGCTCCGAGGGCCGCATTGCCGCCTGCCGCAGCCGTCAGCGGATGCCCTGTCTTCGATTCCTGGGATGCAAGGGCGACGCGGCAGACGATTCATGCTAGGCGGGACGTCGGCATCGTTCGATAGCATGCGCATCGGACCGAGCCGTTACACGGATGCGGAGCTTTCGTGCGCCTGCCAGCAATCGATCTGATGAGTCCAAGGACTTCGTAGGAAGTGTAAACGATGATGTAAACAGATATGCTCCATTGTTGACCAATAATAAGAAAGACATTCGTTTTTTTAAGCCGTATAATTGTTCATTTCACCGATGGTGCATCCGATAGAATCGTATTGTAAATTTAAGGTGTCAATATTGACGTAAATTATTTTTGATTTACAATATGTTATATACTAGTTCTGCATTGACATATACATGGAATCGGCGAACGGTCGGAGCATCAGAGGATGGATCGATGAGAACTCGAGCGTGTCCGCGGTCGCGGCGGAGCTCAACCTCTCCCGCCCCACGATATACAAGTACATAGAGAAGTTCGACAGGGGGGACCGCGATAAGCTCCCCAAGGACGTGGTGGAGTATTTCGAGCACAAGCTCACTCCGAAAGACGACCCCGTATACGTCATGAAGAGGGCGAGTCTGACGGACAAGTCGATGATGATCGCGAGCAAGCTCGAGTTGGAGAAGGCCCGCCTGAAGGAACTTCTCTTGAAGAAGGAGGCCCTTTCATACGAAATCGAGGTTCTCGAGAAGAAATCAATGGACGATCCCGAAGCCAACAAGGACATTGGCAGGATGACGGCCGAACTCAAGGTCATCTCGAATGAGTGCATGACCTGCAGCGGCATAATTCATGAGACCGAAGACAAGCTCATTGAGATTAACGCGGAGCTATCCAGGCTGGAGGACGTAAAAACCGCCCCCAGCACATCCAGCCCGGTGTTCAACATTAAGAGTAGCTGTTTCATCGAGAACGGAAAGTGCATGGTCGTCCACACCGGGGACAAGACCATCACCTGTACGGAGCCCGATGGGCGCGAGAGACAAGAGCCGGTGCACTACCGCCTCCATCTGTATGCTAAGGTGGGCAGCGAGTACGCCCATCTCGGGGACTACCTGCCGGTGAAGAACAGGAACTTCTTCGTCATCGACGACGTGTTCCTGTCGGCCCCGCTGTACTACAACATCGTCGCCTGCGTCGAGGATACGGGATTCGAAGACGAGGAAGGGGAGCTGGCGAGGCCGGAGGGGGAGCCCAACCTCATCGAGCTGTCCGGCTCAGAGAGCACCGGTATGTGCGAGCTGAAGCAGAAGAAGTGACCTGAGCCAAACCATTTCTGTGACTAACGAGGTGAAATGATAAGCTATATAGACGAGAGTCTGGACGGGAGAGCGAGCATATACGACAGCAACAGGGAAGGGGACCGCGTCCTGGTCGCCTTGGACGTGAAGAACCTGGTGTGCGGGCAGAGCCAGGTCTACAGCAACACGGCCATAGACTACAGGAAGCTCCTAGAGGACATCCTCGACGGCAGGAGGTGCGTGCTGGCGGTGGCCGTCGACGGGGTGTTCTACGACGAGAGGGGCAGGGACGTGTCGCGCATCTTCCATGACGAGCTCAAGAGGAGCGGTTTCACCGTGGACCTAGTGGAGGCCACCAACGGGCATGGGAAGCAGGAGGGCGTGGACATCGAGCTCTCGCTGGTGGCATTCGGCCTCGCCGACAAGTGCGACGTGGTGGAGCTGATCACGGGCGACGGCGACTACACGGTCCTGATCAAGTGGCTCCATTCGAAGGGGGTCCGCGTGAACGTCACGTCCCTGCGGAGGAACCTCAGCGACCGTTTGGGGTGCTCCGCGGACGGAGTGGAGATAGCCGACAGGATGCCGCTGGTCCGGATGCGGTCCAGAGACGCGGAGGCGGAGTGAATGTGTCGCGAATACTACTATCCCGAGGAGACCAGAACGATAACGTTCGGCAGGAGAAGCGACAAGGGCGTGGTCGGAAGAGCCGACGACGGGAGGGTCGTGCTCGTCGACAACGACAGGGGCACCAGCGTGGGACTCATGGAGACGTGGGAGTGCAGGCTTGCCCTGGACTAGGATGGGAGGTACTACTTCGCATGGCCGGTCTCCAGGGTAGAGGCCAAGGCCGAAATCCCCGCTTCCGAGCCGGGCGGGGCGTCGGCCGTCGGAAACGACACGCTCAGATGCTCCAAGCTCGACGCGGAAAGGTACGTCGCCTACCGCAGCCTGGACGGGACGCGCTTGGAGCTCATACCCGACGAGCGCGGGGACATCGTGCGCAGCGGGGACTCCGTCACGATTCCGGGCATCGACCTGTTCATGACCCGTAGCCTGCCCTGTAACCTAAGAACCGCTCAAAGCCGTAACGGCCTGATCGTCGAGATCGGGCAGTGAACCCCTTAGGAAATGCCATCGAAAGACATCGTGCTAGCGTGAGCCATGGAAGGTGAGAAGAATGACCGGAAACAACAAAATGATAAGATGCTCTCGCTGCGGGGCCTAGTCACCGATTGACGACCCATACCTAGATGCCCTCGATGAGGAGTTCAGGAAGAGGAACGAGGAGAGAATCTGCGAGGCCGTTTCGTTCCAGCAGATCGAGTCAGGCAGGAATGTCAAGGAGTCTGCAGAGAGGCCCAGAGCGGAGAAGGAAGCGGAGAAGTGCCAGTTGCTTAGAGTATCGCCTTCTACGATGAGGCGGGAAGGAAGTCTTCCGAGGATCTCCACAGGACAGGGGCGGAATAACACGGTTGTCTGGTTTTTGTATTGCATTTATAAATCATTAATAATCTTGTTTAAATGCGATACAGCAATCCTCCACCAACGGATAATTTACACAGGGATGCAGATGGGTCGCCACAAGGAGGAGGAGAAGAAGCCGTTCACGTACGTGGACCTCTTCGCGGGGATTGGAGGATTCCATCAGGCGATGAGGTATCTCAACGGGACGTGCGTAATGGCTTCCGAGATAGACCCAAGCTGCCAGGATACCTACAGGCTCAACTTCCCCAAGACCCTTCTTCTAGGGGATATCGCGTCCATAGACCCTCATAGCGTAGGGCCGTACGATGTTCTTTGCGCCGGATTTCCGTGCCAGCCGTTCAGCAAGGCCGGTTACAGGCTGGGGTTCCAGGACCCCACCAAGGGTGACATGTTCTTTCATGTAATGTCCTTCATCAGGGCGAACCCTGATCTCAGGTTCATAATACTAGAGAACGTCAGGAACCTGGCGGACAACAGGAAGAACTGGCATGTCGTCATCTCGGAGCTCAACAGGGCTGGCTTCTTCATCACGGAGGACCCACTTATCTTGTCCCCCCACAGGTTCGGGATTCCGCAGGTCAGGGACCGCGTGTACATATTGGGTATAAGGAAGGACATAGCGGATCGGAGGAGGATGCCCGAGCCGCGCATACGTCTGGAGGACCTCCATCTAGACAGGTACTACAGAGACTGCAGACCCGGAGATGCGTTCTCTATTCTCGAACCTCCTGAGGACGTTCCAGACAGCTATCTCGTCCCGGACGACATCGTCGATGTCCTGGACGCGTGGGAGGAGTTCAGGCTGGGCACTGGACTGACAAAGATCGGGGCCCCGGTGTGGCTGTTCGCCTTCGGCATAGGAATCAAGGAGGATTACGTCTTCAGGTATTACTCCGGATATTACCGCATGCCAGAATGGAAACGGAGGTTCTACGACAAGAACCGGGCGCTCTACAACGCTAACCGCGAGTTCATTGACGGATGGGCGGAAAGGCACGACATGCTCCGCAGGAAGAGGACCCATCAGAAGTTCGAATGGAACCTCGGGCAGGAGGACGTTCGCATGAGGGACACGGTAATTCAGATCCGCCAGTCGGGCATACGGTGCAAGCGTGCCACATGCTATCCTGCCCTGGTGGCCATGGTGAACACGCCCATCATCTGGGACCGGGTCAAGGACGCGTATCGCTACATCACCCCGAGAGAGGCTGCGAACATGCAGAGCTTCCATGGGAGGTACCGCTTCTTGGGAGATGACAGCACGGTGTACGCACAGTTAGGCAATTCGGTCAACGTCAGGATACTGAAGATCCTAGGAGAGAAACTGTTCAAATTGGAGGCGGCGAAGGATGAACGAATCAGGCGAGACAATCAACATCAGGCCGACCACGGCGGTATACAAGACCTTCGAGAGATACAACTACACGCAGAGCACCGCGTACGCAGAGTTCATAGACAACTCGACCCAGAGCTTCTTCGACCATCGCGAGGAACTGGAGAAGGACGAGATGTTCGACTGCTGCACTATAGACATACATCACGACGCCCTGAAGAACGTCATAACCGTAGCGGACAACTGCTACGGCATGGAACTGGATGACTTCAAGAGGGCAATCATACTCAACAGTGCCCCGGAAGTCACGACCGGAAGGAACGAGTTCGGAATGGGACTGAAGGCCGCCGCATCATGGTTCGGCACGAAATGGACCGTGAGGAGCACGATGATGGGTTCGACGAAGGAGTATATGGCAACGGTAAACACCGAGGAGCTAGCCAGAACGAAAGACGCCACTATCCCCTTGGTCACCAACATCGTCTCACCGGACTCCCACTATACTTTGATCGTCATAGAGAACGTCATCCGCGATTATCCCCGCAACAGGGCACTGGGCAAGTTGCGCCAGGACATCGGTGGAATATACCGTAGAGACATCGGGAAAAAGAACGTCATCATACGTTTCAACGACGAGGCGTTGTCGTATTCCCCGCCCCCCATCCTCGAGGCGGAGGATCGTGACGGCGTCAGGAGGATCTGGAGGAAAGAACTGGACTACGTCATACCTTACAAAGGTGAGACTTACACTGTGAAAGGCTTCGTGGCGATAAGGGAGAAGGCCAGCACAGAGTATGCCGGGCTTACGCTGTTCCGCCGCGACAGGGTCATCATCGGAGGTTTCAGCGGAACCTACAGGCCGAAGGAGATATTCGGCCAGTCGAATTCGTTCGCCTACCAGAGGCTGTTCGGGGAAATCAACCTAGATAACTGGCCGGTATCCCAGGCCAAGGACCAGTTCACCTGGGGGGAGGAGCTGGAGGACCTGTTCAAGGAATCAATAAACGAACGCATTGGGGACCTGAAGAACCAGGCGCAGAACTATCGCGTCAAAACTAAGGAGAAGGAGGGGGCGGAGGACGCGCACAAGCCGCCGACGCCTGTGGTCCCGGTGGATTCGTTCAGGCCAGTACCGTCGACCGACCCATCCTCTAAGCCCGTGAGCGTCCCTCCATCGGCAATGGAGCACAAGCCCCCTGAGGCCTCTGCCCGGGACCCCAGGCCTCTGCCCTCGTCCACAGGGCAGGTAGTCCCGACCTACGAGAGAATCACAGACTCCAACACCAGGAACTACCGCGTGAGGATCGGCTCCGAAGAATACGGGTTCCGCGTCACCTTCAAAGATCTACCCGGGTCCACTGTACTCTTCACCAAATCATCTGACAAGAACCAGTTCAGCATTTTCATCAACCTCTCACACCCCATGGTGGCGAGAGCCCAGACGTCTCCAGGATCCATGGGGACGCTCGTGGAGATGGTGGTATTCCTCGCCCTCTCCGAGAAGAAGATAGAGGCCGACACGACCATAGGTAGGATAGGAGCGGACTCGGTGCGCCAGCAGCTCAACGAGATCGCGTACAACGAGTTGGAGGAGGTCAGGCGATGCGCATAACGATGGAGATCCCAGAAGACACCGGGGGCGCGATAGTCATGGACGGTGCCCATGTAAAGAACCTCAGGACTAAGTTCACGTATCCTGCGGACGCGGTAGACCGCATATTCGACAACGCTGCCGCCATACTGAGCCGCTGCCCTGGTGTCGGAGACCGCGCATGCGAGCCTGCCGTGGGCATCATGATAGGAAAGGTCCAGAGTGGGAAGACCTCCAACTTCATCGGGCTGTCGGCTCTTGCTATGGACAACGGCTACCCGCTCATCATTGTTCTAGGTGGGACCAAGAAGAACCTGGTGGACCAGAACTGCAGTCGCATCTCCGAGTTCTTCGACAACTCGGAGGACGTGAAGGTCATGGCGATAGGAGGCAACAACGACAACTCGTCGGTCCTGGAGGAGGGGTTCATCAGCGATCTCATCAGGAACGGGGACAAGGTCGTCCTGGTGGTCCTCAAGAACAGCTCGCGCATGGACAACGTTTCCGAGATGATGCGGTCCGAGATAGGGCTGGAGCCCGTGCTCATTGTGGACGACGAAGGGGACGAGGCCACCCTCAACGGCATGACATACAGGGAGCGTTGCAGCAGCACATACAAGTCCGCTGTAGACATGTTGAACATACCCGGTCGCTGCGGGTTCATCTCCGTGACGGCGACGCCGCAAGGGAACTATCTCATCGATTCCGAAGACCCCATATCGCCCCGGTTCGGGATACTGATTCAGCCGGGGGATGGGTACTGTGGCCTCTCGGTGTTCCATGGCGAGGACAAGGCCCGCTTTTTCAGGGAGATATCGGAGGAGGATTCGGAAGCGATGGAGACCCCAGGGGACGGATTCCCGGAGTCCTTCCTGAGGGCGTTCGCCATGTTCTTCGTGGGTGCCGCCCTGAGGAGGTACAACGGGGACAACGGCAAGCACGCCATGCTGATCCACAACACTGGCATAAAGGAGCCCCAGTTCTTGGTCGCGGAACGCCTGAAGGACCTGCTGAAGCGCTGGGACAGCTACGTGCAGGTCCATGCCCAGGGCATCCCCGATGACACGTATACCAACCGCATAGAATGCTTTTTCAAAGGCGCATACGAGGACCTCCGTCTCACCAACACCCATCTGCCCAGCTACGAGGACCTGGACCCGCACATTGTTCAGGCGTTCAACGACTGCCAGAAGAAGATCTTGATATGCAACGGGGAGAGGGACGACAGCGCCGACCAGAGACTGAAGAAGAACAACATCTTCGTCGGCGGCAATAAGCTCCAGAGGGGAATCACGATCGACGGCCTTTCCGTCACCTACATGACCCGCAGGGCGAAGAAGAAGTCCAACGTCGACACCACCGAGCAGAGGGCCAGATGGTTCGGATACCGCATGAAGCACCTGAACGTATGCAGGCTGTACGCTACGGCACACATCGAGAGCGACTATTCCAGCATACTCGAGCACGAGCAGGAGTTCTGGGCGCACATAGGCGGATACCTCAACGAGGGGTACGAGTTCGGCGACATACCGCGCCTCTTGGAGCTCGACAGTTCTGATCTCAACTTCACCCGCACCAACGTCGCGAGGGCGAAGAGGCTGAAGATTCCTCGCAGCGAGACCCAGTCATACATAATCCTTGACAACGTTGTCTCCAAGCGCAACATGGAGGTCTCCGAGGCGCTATATTCGTCTCTGCAGACGGAGAAGGTCTCTTGGGGCACGACCACGCACCACGTCGCGTACGGTGTCCCATTCCACGTCCTCAGGGAGAGGTTCCTCGACCTGATCGAGCTGCCGGAGGAGGGGAGCTTCTCGAGGATAAAAAGCAAAACCATCGAGACTATAATGGAGGCGAACCACGTTGACCCTCCCGTGGACGTCATCTGGATGAGGAAGGGGAACGACCAGGGTCGCACCATCGACCCCGACGGCAGGATAAACCAGCTCATGTCCGGTTCGAACAGCAATTATCCCGGCGACCGTTACTTCGACACCGAGCTGAAGTACCCGACCCACCTGAAGCTCCAGATACACTTCGTCAAGCCCATTGGCATGGACGAGTTCAGGCCCGCCATGGCGCTCCATCTCCAGTTCCCGGGCCATTTCAGGGAAGGCATATCCAACAAGTTGTTCGTAAGGGGGAGTGACCTCAATGATGCCTGACTAGATCATCGGATGCCTCAGGGACCTGCCCCCTGCCGACAGGGAGGGCATCTACTCTCTCATGACGATCGACGGGGAGCAGGGGCCGTTCTTCGGCAGGGGCTCCGAGGGGGAGACGTGCTTCGTGGTCAGGTCGTTCTCTGCCCATCCCCATAAATCGCCACGCTCGACCAGGGAGCTGGAGCTGATACTTGACACGGAATGCAAGTTTACCATCGACGGATCGGAGAGGACGATGCTCTCAAACGTCCTGGTATGCAAGAGCACGGATGAGACCGAGCTGTCTGCGTTCATACGCCTGTGCGCGGCCTTCGCAGGTGACGACCTGAACAGCCGCTCGATGGCGGAACTCTTCTCCGCTCTCACCAGGATGTTAACGGCGGAGAGACGTTCCGACCCCAGGACCGTCTCGGGGCTGTTCGGGGAGCTCTACACGATCTACTATCTCGATTCCCGCGGCATCGACGTCTCCGGCTACTGGCAGAGGAAGGACCTGATGAAGTTCGACTTCAGCCTGGACCCGGAAAAGAGGATGGAGGTAAAGACGACCTCCGGGCAGGAGCGCAGGCACCATTTCAGGCACGAGCAGCTGTACTACGAGGACTACGACATAATGGTCGTCTCCGTGATGCTCAGGGAGGCCAACCAGGGGATATCGGTCCTCGACCTGGCGAACTACGGCCGCAGAAGGTATGCATCCGACCTCGCTCGCCTTAGCATAATTGAGAGCCGGCTGGCCGGCCATTCCGACGCCGAGCTCGCGAAGGCCGTATACGACGCACCGTACCTGGAGGGCAACATCAGGTTCATACCTGCCTCGGAGGTGCCCAGGTTCAAGGAGAAGAGTCCCGGCAACCTCACCAACGCCGAATACGACTGCAACCTGGACGGCACGGCTGGAATAACGCTGGACCGGCTGGCCCAATGGATTCCCTGAGGAGGAGATCAAGTGCCCACGCTGAGCTGGATAGGGAAGGAGAGGATAGTCAACCACCACAAGGAGGTCCCGTTCCACTCCCTGAAGAAGATTTACTCGTTCCCGGACGAGGGCCCTTCCGACGGTGGCGAGGGGAGGAACCTCGTCATACACGGGGACAACCTCTACGCCCTCAAGTCCCTCCTCCCCGAGTACGAGGGGAAGGTCGACCTCGTCTACATAGATCCCCCCTACAACACGGGCAACGAGGGATGGGTGTACAACGACAACGTCAACGACCCCAGGATCAGGAAGTGGCTGGGAGAGGTCGTGGGCAAGGAGGGCGAGGACATGACCCGCCACGACAAGTGGCTGTGCATGATGTACCCCCGGCTCAGCCTTCTCCGTAAGATGCTGTCGCCGAGGGGATCGATATTCATCAGCATCGACGACACAGAATATGCCAATCTCAAGTCCGTCTGCGACGAGATCTTCGGCTCCTCTTGCTTCGTCTCCAACATATCCTGGCAGAGGACGTACTCCACTCGCAACGACTCCAAGGGCATAGTGAACGAGGTGGAGCACATCCTGGTCTACAGCCGCGAGCCAGGATGGACACCGAACAAATTGCCTCGTACTGAAGAGATGGATTCGATTTACAAGAATCCTGACAATGATAATGTGCCTTGGGCTAGTGATAATCCATTTGCGCCAGGTGCAGCTACCCACCAGGGCATGGTATATGCTATCCAGCATCCGTTTACAGGAGAGATGATTTATCCTTCAAACGGTCGTTGCTGGACGTTCAGCCAGGATCAGATGCTGGATTATATGGAAGAATGGACTAGTTATGAACTCAAAGATCTGGATGATGCTGTGGAGCGTGCCAGAATATGCGGCGTCGATCCCTCGGATGTTCGCAGCGATATTAAAGCCATCGTTTTATCTAAGCCATTGAATGAAGCAGCTAAAGATGCTAAAAAAATACTGGATAGGGGGAGATGGCCACGCTTTTATTTTACAAAAAATGGAAAAGGTGGCATCCGCAGGAAGACCTACCTAAGCAATGTCGGAGGGAAACCCCCGACCAATTACTGGCCATACTCAGAAGTTGGTCATACCGACGAGGCAAAGAAAGAGATCCTGTCGATTTTCGACGGCAAGGCGGTGTTCGACACACCCAAGCCAACCCGTCTCATTGAGCAGATTCTCAGGGTCGCGACCGACAAGGACTCCATAGTACTCGACTCGTTCGCAGGTTCCGGGACCACAGGCCATGCGGTCCTGAGGGCAAACAAGGCAGACGGCGGACATCGCAGGTTCATCATGATCGAGATGCTGGACTACGCGGAGGACGTCACGGCCGAGAGGATGAAGCGTGCCATAATAGGATACCAGAAGGAGCCGGGCATCCCTGGGTCCTTCGACTACATGGTCCTAGGCGACCCCCTCTTCGACGACCAGGGCTACATCGCGGATGACATCGACGCCGAGGTCGTCCGCAGATATATATGGTATTCGGAGACCAGAACGCAACTCGGTATCAATGGAGACGGGCATTATCTGGGGAAGTGCAACGGCTGCGCCTATTACCTGATGTTCGATAAAGACGGAGAGACCCGGCTGGACGAGGAATACGCTAAGCATCTCACCCCCTCCGAATCCTATGTCATATACGCCGACTCGTGCACCATGTCCAAAGATGAACTCGTCAAGAGAGGGATTACCTTCAAGAAAATCCCTCGGGACATCCCGAGGATATGAGGCGATACCATGGAACTGAAGCCTTACCAGCAGTCGGTAGTGGACGATTTCGGATTGTTCTGCAGCACCCTCCATGAAAGCGATAGCGCCGAGGAGGCATACAACCGGTTCTGGACTCAGAAAGGATACGTCATAGGGAAGGATGGGATCAAAGAGTTCAGCGACAATCTGACCAACTCCGTCCGCATCTGCGCTAAGGTGCCCACCGCCGGAGGCAAGACGTTCATCGCTGTGTCTTCTATCAGGAGATTCTTCGATGTTTTCCCCAGGAAGAGGAAAGCGGTCGTCTGGTTGGCGCCTTCCGACGCGATACTCACCCAGACGCTGGACAATCTCCGCAACCCAGACCATCCATACAGGCAGAGGCTCAACGTCGACTTCTCGGGCAGAGTCGAGGTCTACAATGTCGAAGAGCTGCTGAGCGGCCGGAACTTCTCTCCGTTCTCCATCGAAGACCAGCTGTCGATATTCGTTCTGAGCTACGACGTGCTCCGCGCGAAAAAGAAGGATTCCCGCAGGATGTACCGGACCAACAGCGTCATGCAGACCTTCGAGCTCGGAGAGAGGTACACCGAATCCCCCATCGCAAATGCGGACACAGATTCGGTGATGGTGGGCCTCTACGACCTTGCCCCGCTGGTGATACTCGACGAGAGCCATAACGCTGGGTCGCCCCTCAGCAGGGAGATGCTGGAGAACCTCCATCCCACGATGGTCCTGGAACTCACCGCCACGCCCCTCAAGACAAGCAACATATTCTCGTTCGTCTCCGCCGGCCAGCTCAAGAAGGAGCATATGGTGAAGATACCGGCGCTGCTGTACCGCCGCGAGGACTCCGCCGATGTTATCACCACCGCGCGCGACATACGTGACGAGCTGGAGAGGATGGCAATAAAGAACGAGGCCGACGCCGGCGTATACATCCGCCCCATAGTACTGTTCCAGGCTCAGCCGAAGACTAAGGAGGACGCCCAGACGTACGACTACATCAGGAAGGTCCTCGTCGAGAAGTACCTCATCCCGGAGGAGCAGGTGGCGATAAAGACCAGCACGGTGAACGACCTCAGGAACGTCGACCTCCTCTCCAGGGACTGCGAGATAAGGTACATCATAACCGTCAACGCCCTCAAGGAGGGGTGGGACTGCCCGTTCGCATACATACTGGCATCCCTAGCCAACAAGAATTCCAGGACGGATGTCGAGCAGATCATCGGCCGCATACTGAGGCAGCCGTTCGCCACCCGCAGCACATACTCCCCTCTGAATACATCATATATACTGACATGCTCCAACGATTTCTCCGAAACAGTCAGGTCCGTCGGTCAAGCCCTGGTGATGGAGGGATTCAGCGAGAAGGACGCGCGCATAGTCAGGGCTACGTACACAAACCTGGACGACTACGGCCTTACAGGAAGCGGAAACGACGGACCCCAAAGCCCGGGAAGCCAAGGGCCCCACGCTCAGAACGATAATGCAGAGACGGGTGCCGAGGACACTCAGAACGGCGGGATGGGACACATCGAACCCCTAAATCCCGTGCCCGTTAGTCCTGGGCCCAAGCCGACGGTTCAAGAGGTCTTCGAAAAAGCCGAGGCAGAGGACAAGCATGCTGTGGAGGACCCTGAAGAGGACACCGTGCCTCCGACGGACTTCTTCGGGAAGAGCGTCAAAAAGGCGGTCATACGTCCCGAGTTCAAGCCCGAACTATCCGAGTTGAGAGTTCCGCGCTTCCAGATTTCCATGAGAGGGGGGTTCGACGAGGTCGATGTCAATGTATTGATGACGTTCGGAAGGCTTATGGACGGTTTCAGGTTGTCCGCTTATGATCCAAACATAAGCTTCAATACTGTGGGCACCGAAATAGGTTATATCGACGTAGACAGGGACCGTGAAGACATCCTCAACTTCAGGCCCATGGAGAGGAGGGACAGGGAGCTCTTCAACCGGACGTTCCGCTCTGTCACTGACATCGACGACCCCGCAGTCTCGGAATTCGTTCGCCAGGTGGTCAGACAGATCAACGACGATGCCGTATCCGACAAGCAACTAGCGAGGTTCGTGGAGGACGCCATATCGATCAAGGACCTGGACACCATCAACTACCTTCGCAAGAACATAGGGTCGACAGCCAAACAGATACAGAACGCGGTGAGAGGTTTCAAGGAGCAGCATCGCCGCAAGGCATTTTACGATCTGAAAAACCTTGGAAAGATCAATTGTGGTATCGACGACGAGCCGTTCATATTTAAGAGGAGTTTCGACACCTGCAGGGCTGACATGCCCTTCGCCAACTCCCTGTACACCTACGAGGAGAGAGTGGACGGGTTCGAGGCCGACGTACGCACCGCCATAGCCGGCAGCGCCAACGTGAGGTGGTGGCACAGGATAAGGCCTAACGATCCGGATGAGTTCCATCTGAACGGGTTCCTCAACCATTACCCCGACTTCGTGCTCATGACCAAGACCGGAAGACTCGTGTTCATAGAGTCGAAGGGGCAGCACTTGGATGGCGACGACTCCGGAAGGAAGTCGGACATGGGCGAGATATGGGACAACCTGACCGGCCCGGACTTCAGATATTTCATGGTGTTCAAGTCCAAGGATTCTCGCGTGGAGAAGTCGATATCCTTGCCAGAACTAACCGATATCCTGGAGCAACTGTGATTTTGGCCGGTCAGCCACTGAAGTGTCCCAGCCCTGATTAATGGGCCTCGCGCTCGTCACGTAGCCTCTCGTCCCATCCGTCGGATAGGATCGATCGGGCCGGGGGTTCGACTCTTCTGGTCGATGGTCTGTCCGCCGATCGCCTCCTGGAATGACGGTGGAACCAGGGCCTGGTGGGCGCAAGGATGCTGCCCGGAGGGATGGGTGGGACAGGCCCTGGCGAAAGGAGGCTAACGGCCACCGGACGTAAATAGCTACGCGGATGAGCGAAGGGATCGCTCCGCTGTCCGCTCCCCGGGATTAGGCTACATGTCCGTGCCCACACATCTCTCGAAGCGACCTACCGGCCAAGGTAAAATGGCGAGCCCTCCGGGTCCTGATGGGCGATTTCAGTCCGATATCCAGGTAATAACCGATTCAAATCTGACGAGAACCCTTCAGGACGCCCCAGGATCAGCGAGGAGTCGCGGAGGTGCTGCGCATCGGGGGAGGCCGCCGTCCGCCGGCACGGGGCGGTATACGAAGGCGATTTCCAGCATGGACGTATGATTTTTCATCAGATTGGCGAGAATTATCTGTTGATGTACTGGCGGGCACTCGGCCCAGCACTACGGCGACCTGCTGGACATGTGCGCGGTCGTCCTGGACGGCTCCCACTCCCTGTACTCGGGGGACCACGTGTCGATTTCCCTCCTGTTCGACATGGACGTCCCATTCGAGAGGTGGGTGACGCACTGGGTCAGGAGGAACTGCCCGGAGGCCTCGGTGTCCGCGCAGGACCGCGGGGAGAGGCTGTTCGGCGAGTTCGACCTCAGGCCCGACATCGTCGTCAGGGACGGCGGCAGGACCTACGTCCTGGATGCCAAGTGGAAGGTATTGGGGGAGGGCGGTCGCGTGTCCCGGGGCGACGCCTACCAGATGTTCGCATACATGTCGAAGTACGAGGGCTGCTCCGAGGCGTTCCTAGTGTACCCCAGGACGGAGGGCGAGCGGGACGCGGAGTACTCTGAGGGCGGGAAGGCCCTCCACGCCGTCTTCGTGGACCATTTCGACGGGGGCTCGATAGCTCCGATCCGCAATGTGACACATCGCGGACCAGCAACACGGACGCCCTGAAGTCTCACCTTGCGGAACCGGGATGCGACGTCGACGGTTTCGACGTCACATCTCGTGCAAAAGGGTTCCCTTATGCAAGTCATTCGCAACCCTCCCTTCTGCAAGTGTTTTCCTCGGATTTAGCGACTCTTCTGCACGCCATCCCTTTTGCACATTATTCCAGGCGGATGCGGTTGCATCCCTCCAACATCCTAGGGCGCACCGATGGGGACCCGATTGTGCCTGATGTGCGGTACGGACCAGTATAACAAGGGCATTCTGGAACTGTAGACGACGGGATGGCATTTCTGGCCTGACGTTACCGCAGGACTGGCGAACGAAGAGCGAAACGAGCCCCTTCGTCGAGCCATAAACCGGGCGACTCAAGCTGTCAGGCCACGGTTCGGCTCCTGCTATGATGCTGTCTCACAGTGAGGCTGGATGAAGAGGTTCCGGCATCGTCGGCCGCTCCGATGCCGGAAATTGGTTTATAAGCCCGAAGGCTCGGTTCTGCTTCAGGATACGAGATGCAGGCTTCCGCCGGACCCTTCGAAGGAGTGGCCGGAGAGGCCTGTTGCTGTCCTGGGTACGGAGCTCCCGCCGTAGTAGAACTGCGTGCCGTAGAACGCGCTGCTCCCGACTTTGGCTAGATTCTCGGAGAACGTGACGCTCTCCAGGCCGGTACAGCCGGAGAACGCCTTGGTGCCTATCGACACGACGTTCGACAGGTCCAGGGCCGAGATCGTGGTGCAGAGCCTGAACGCGCCGTCCGCGACGGAGGTCACGGGCACCTCGTAGCCGCTGAACACGACGGCCGACGGGAGGGCCGAGACTTCGCCGACGAATCTAACCGCAGAGGCAGCCAGCGGGTCCGAGGACGTCAGCACGTACTTCACGCCACCGGAGACCAGCTCGTCTCCGACCTCGGGGAGGGCGGGGCGGAGCTTGCCGCCCGTCTTCTCAAAGATCGTTCCCGCGAGGTCTTCGGCGGCAGTCAGCCTGGTGGCCCCGTCCGCCCCGTACAGCTTCACGCCGTACAGCGCGCTGGTGCCGATATGGGAAAGGGATCCGGAGAAGGATATCCTTTCGATCGCCTTGCAGTTGAAGAGGGCGTAGTCGTCGAGGCGTTCTACGCTTGGCATCTCGACGCTGGACAGCCCGGAGCATTCGGAGAACGCCCTGTTTCCGACGGTTAGGACCCCTCCGAGGTCTGCGGTGGTGAGGGCGGCGCATGCGCGGAAGGCCCTGTCGCCTATGGCCACGACGTCCAGCGCGTATCCACCGTATTCGACCGTCCTCGGGACGACGAGGTCGACAATCCCTCCCTCGTATCCCGTGACGACGGCCGTCCCGTTCGATGCAGAGTATTCCAAGCCGTCAACGGAGAACGAGGCCGTCTGCCAGAGCTTCCCGTCGGCGCCCTCGAAGGTCCCGCTCGCCGAGAACTCCGCCTTCTGGCTGATGAGGGATCCTCCGAGGTCGTAGAGCTTAACGCCGTAGAACGCGTTCCTGCCGATTGACTCCAGGGAGCCGGGCAGGCTGATGCTCTGAAGCGCCCTGCACTCGCTGAACGCGCTCGCGCCGATGGCCTTCACCCCCTCCTCGACCACGAGGGTCCTGAGTTTGGCGCAGGAGTAGAACGCGTAGCCGCCCAGGGACTCCAGCGTACCGGGTATGGTCAGGGTCGTGAGGCCTTTGCAGTACGGGAACGCCTTGTAGCCGACGGACGCAACGGTGGACAGGTCCAGGGTCTCCACGCCGTTGTTCTTGTAGAACGCGTTCCTCTCTATGACGGCGCCGGTCCCGGTGAAGGACACCGACTTCATCCTGACGCACGCGCTGAACGCGCTCGGCTCCAGGACCACGCCGTCCCCGGGTATGGTCAAGGACGTCAGCCTCTTGCATCCGTAGAAGGCGTAGGTGCCGATCCGCTCGACGGTGTCGGGGACCTCAAGGGAGGTTAAGGAGGAGCAGTTGGCGAACGCCTTCTGGCCCACCTCCGCGACCGAGCCCAGGTCGACCGACGCGAGCGTCCCGCATCTGTAGAACGCCTTGGAGGCTACGGAGACCACCCTCGCATCCCTGCCCCAGACCTTCACCGAAGCCGGGACGACGACGTCTGAAGGGGACCCCTCGTAGCCCACAAGGGTCGCGGACAGCGGGTCGAGGGACGTGATCTCGTAGACCAGCCCTGAGGCGCGGACCTGCGTCCCGACACCGTTCGGCGTGACGACGGCGGTCAACGACAGATTGCCCTGGACAACGAAGCGATACTCCGAGTCGGAGGACAGGAACACGTCCCCGTCATACCATCCCTCGAAGACGCAGCCCGCCGCGGGCTCCGCAGAAACGACGGCCTCGGCGCCGGGCAGATACCAGCCGGAACCATACACCAGACATGCGTCCGAATCGGAGGCGGATACGGATACCCCATAGGCCATCGAGAGGACCTTGTCCCCGGAGCCAAGAAAAGTATGGCCCGCAAGAGCTGTTGGCGTATGGCTCAGCATCTCGCCACTATATCCTCTAAAAACCAAATCTCCGAATGCGCCATACCAGATATTAGTCACGCCCTCAGGGATAGAAAGGGAGGAGAGGGAGGAGCATCCCCCGAACGCATAGTTCCCGATGGAGGTCACGCCCTCGGGGATAGAAAGGGAGGAGAGGGAGGAGCATCCCCCGAACGCATAGTTCCCGATGGAGGTCACGCCCTCGGGGATGTGGACGGAGGACAGGGCGGAACACCCATAGAAAGCGCCGCCCCCGATGGAGGTCACGCCCTCAGGGATAACGACCTCTGACGCGCCGGAACCAGCAGCTAATGCCACAAAATTCTGCCCGTTAAGGAGCATGACGCCATTGACTATTCCCTCGTATTCTCCTTCGAACCTTTCCAAGGAGGAGCATCCAAAGAAAGCGCCATCCTTGATAGTAATCACAGAGGACGGAATAGATATGGAGGGGAGGGAGGAGCATCCCCGGAACGCATCGGAGCCGATGGAGGTCAAAGAGGGCGGGACATGTACGGAGGAGAGGGAGGAGCATCCCCAGAACGCAAAGTCCCCGATGGAGGTCACGCCCTCAGGGATGTGGACGGAGGAAAGGGCGGAACACCCATCGAACGCGTAAATCCCGATGGAGGTCACGCCCTCAGGGATGTGGACGGAGGAAAGGGCGGAACACCCGTGGAAAGCGCCGCCTCCGATGGAAGTCACGCCTTCAGGAATAACAACCTCTGATACGCCAGAGCCGACGGCGAAAGCCACGACAGAACTCCTGTACAGAAGCATGACGCCATTGACTATTCCCTCGTATTCTCCTTCAAACCTTTCCAAGGAGGAGCACAACCAGAATGCGAAACTCCCTATGTGGGTCACGGAGGAAGGGATGGAAACTGAGGATAGGGCGGAGCATCCCCAGAACGCATAACTCCGTATGGAGGTCACGGAGGAAGGGATGGAAACTGAGGATAGGGCGGAGCAACCATGAAACACGTAACTCCCTATGGAAGTCACGCCATCGCCAATGATTACGGTTACGACATCCTTACAATGCGCCCCCCACGGGGTAGAGTTCGAATTCCAATCCGCCATAGGTCCAGTCCCTTCAATAATCAACACCCCTTGGTAATCCAACGTCCAAGTCAGGTTGTCTCCGCAGATCCCCGAATCGACGGTTGTCGCAAGTTTCACCGTCAGCGTTCCAGAGACGTACTCGAAGACATAGTCCCTCGCGGACCCTCCGGAAGGCGCCAGCAGGCGGCTGCCGACGGAAAGATTGTCATTCACAATCGTTGGCGCGTTGTAGCCGGATGCGGTCGACGCAGACTCGCCGCCGACGAACCCCGTGACGGAGACCTCGTAGGCAGGCGAGCTTCCTTCGAAGATTGTCTCGCCGACGTACACAGCGGTCAGGACGGCCTTGGATATCTCCCATTCCACGTGCTTGGGCGCGGAAGTGCCGTCATCCCAGACACATCCTTCGTCCGGAGTCAGGACGGCCGTGTACGTCCCGGCACCGGTGGCGCTGCCGCCCTCTAACGTGTATCCCGCCCCCGATGGCACGCCCGTCTGTTCCTCGCCGTTATAAACGAGGCCGAAGACGGGGGACGGCGCATCGATGCTGCACTCGAACATGGCGATCACAGCGACATCACCGACGACAGTCTCGACAGGAACTTCCCATCCGACGAAGCGGTACGCGTACTGGCCGTCGCCCTCGGACGGGATGGCGACTGAATCGCTCCTCCCCGCCACGGTGAAGGCGCCGCCGGCGGTGGACAGGGCGGTTCCGTAGGGGACGCCCTCGAACCTGTCGACCGTGACGGACCCGAACCCGGCGGGCTGCGAGACGACGCTGACCGTGTACTCGTTGACGACCCTCTCGAAGACTGCCGTGACCGTGCTGTCCCCGGTGACGGAATGCTCGGGGATCTCCCATCCGACGAAACGGTAGGTGTACTGCGCGTCGGCCGGGGAGGGGACCGCGATGGACTGGGTGCCAGCGACGGTCAGGACACTGCCGGACGCGGTGATGCTGTCTCCGAAGACGGCGGCGACGGAGTCGACGGTGACGGTCCCCATGCCTTCGGTGACGATGCTTATAACGTATTCGAGATGCCGAACCATCCTGCCGCTCTCGTCGGAATGGAATGTGCTCCCCTCGAGAGTGCCTGCTGAGACCGGCACAGACGTCCCGTCGGGCTCGGCGAACTCCAGACCGCTGAACGCGCTTTCGCTGATGGCTCCGAGATCGTCGCCGAACTCTATGGATTCCAGCGACGAGCAGCCGTGGAATGCGTAGCTGCCGAGGGACGAGCCGCTGAGGACGGACAGGATGGCCAACTCCTTGCATCCTGCGAACGCCGAGCTTCCGACGTCTCCCCTGACAATTACCGAATCGATAGGGCACCTCGCGAACGCTTTGGCCCCGACCTCCGTCACGGACCCCAGATCCAACGATGTCAACGACCCGCAGTTATAGAACGCCTTGGAGGCGACGGAGACCACCTGTGCCTCCCAGCCCCCGACTTCGACGCAGGCCGGGACGGCGACGTCTGTAGGGGACCCTTCGTAGCCCACGAGGGATGCGGACAGCGGATAGAGGGACGCTACTTCGTACACCAGCCCTGACGAGATGAAACGGTCCCCGACGTCAGCCTCGATCAGCACGCCAGTGACCGAGAGTATCGTTCCGCTGCCTTCGTAGCGGTATCCTGGGGCCGGGACAGGATCGGAGCTCCCATCCGGATAGACGAATGAGTACCCGATGAACGCGGACGGGGAGACGTGTCCGACCGAGGCCGATATCTCCACGCTCTCTATCCCTGGGCAGCCTGAGAAGGCGTGATCCCCCACGCTCGTGATCCCATCGCCTATCAGGACGGACCTGACGTCCATGCCGCCCCAAGGCGGCGACACGTCGAAATCGAGCATGGGGCCTTCGCCGTAGATGGTGATCTCCCCCTCGCGGAACTCGAAGAGGGCATGGGGCCCAGCCTTCCCCTCCGCCGTGAAAGATGCCCTGAGCAGGACGTCCTCTGACGCCACGACGGTGCGCTGGCCCCATCCGTCGAAGGAGAACTCCACGCCGCTGCGCCCTTCCTTGTTCACCGCGGGGAGCACGACCTCGGAGCCTTCGGACACGGTCCGATGGTAGAGCGCGCTCCTGACTATGAGGCCGCCCATGGCGCATTCCTCCGCGGAAACCCAATCCGGGTCCTCGATGCGCCCTCCGTCGGCGTCTATGGAGATCGTGTGCATGGCCCTCAGAGACAGCGGGCTCCCATCGAGCTCGAATACGCCGGGCATCGACCTGAAGTACCCCCACGTTACCGCGGACCCGTTCCTCAGGAGCACCGCCGTCCCGTCGTCCAGTTTGTCGGCAAGGAACGCGTCGCACCCGGAACCGCTACTGTAGAATCTCTGTTCTCCGAAAAGCGAGGGCGACAGCTTGGGCATCGACACGGACTCGAGGGAAGTGCACCCGGAGAACGAGCCTTTGCCCATGCAAATGCTGGAGAGGTTGGTATCGGAATCGGCGAGTATCGTTACCGTCCTGAGGCCGAGGTCGGCGTAGAACGCCCCCGCCCTCGTCTCCGTGACGTTGGGCCCCAGGGTGAGGTGCTCGAGGGAACCGACGCCGACGAATGCGTTGGACAGAATGACGCATCTGACGTTGATCTCGAGGGATCCGCCCGGTATCTGAATCCCGGTCGGGCACAGTATGAGCTCGTAAGCTCCCCCCGAGGCTCTCTTGTACAGGATCCCGCCGATCACTTCCAGATATTGGTTGGCTCCCAGCGATATCCCGCTTATCCCCGGTATGCCGGAAAGGCTCCCCTCCGCCACGTCCGAGACGTCGTCGCCTATGCGGAGGACGCCTCCGTCGAGTGCGACGGACGACGGGCATGCGGAAAGCCTCAGCGTGCCCCCTGTCCTCTCGTAGAGGATCCCGTCCCTGGCCGTGTACTTCCATTCGGAGGTGTCCGGATCGCCATTCGCCGTGAATGACTCGAGGCTGTAGCAGTTGTAGAAGGCGTGATCGGCCCTTTCCAGCGCCTCCGTTACCTCGAAGCTCCTGAGGCCTGAGAACGCGAACGCGTTGTCGCCGAGCTCGACCGATCCGACCGCGGGGATGCGGAACGATTCCATTGACCTGCAGCCCATGAATGCGTACGCCCCCACGGAGCTGAGCCCGGGCATCTCCGAGAGGTCTGCGGATTCGAGCGCCTCGCAGTGCTCGAAAGCGCCCTCCCCGATGGCCCTCAGGCCGGACCCGAAGGACAGCCCCTGACCGTCGCGCCCTGCGAAAGCGATGGATGAGCATTTCTGGAACGCGTACTTCCCTATGTCCACGACACTGGGGGCGCTCAGATAGTGCAGCGAGCCGCAGAACCCGAACGCGTACTTCCCTATGTGGGTGACCCCGGGGGCCTGTACGGACGCCACTGGCTTGCCGTAGAACGCGTGGTCCCCGATAGCGGCGACGTCGGCGGGCAAGGCTATCTCCCCTCCCTCCGGTATCACCAGGCAGAACGCCAGCTCCAGGCCGCTGTCCGTGTGCCTGAAGAGCATGCCGTCCTTGCACACGAAGGCGCTGTTCTCGTCAGGGATCGATATTTCGGCGATGCCCGAGCATCCGTCGAATGCCTCGGCGTTTATGAGCGAGACGGTGGAGGGCAGCTCCACGTATTCGAGCTCGGAGTACCCGCGGAACGCCGCGGGCCTTATCTCTGTCACGCCCCCTTGGATGACCACCCTGAGGCTGTCGCCTTCCCTGTACAGGCCCTTGTACGGGCTGTACCAGCCGTCGTTCTCGACGGGCCCGGAGCCGTATATAGTCAGGGTTATCTCCCTGCCGACCTTGGATATGGCGTATTCCGCATTCCTCCCGCACTCCCCGTGGAGGTCGTCGGTCATCGGCGCGTATATGGCGGTGTATTTGACGTCATGCTCCGGCATGCATGCGGGGAACCTGTCGTAGTATACCCCCGCGGGGCCATCGATCTCCCACACCCCCGTGAACCTGAACCCGTTCTTGGCGGGATTCTGGAGCAGATCGTATCCCTCGGAATCCTTGCCGAACGATTGACCGGGATACCCCACTACCTGCGTTACCGCCAGCGACCCGTTGTTCTGCGGCGCGCCGTAATCGAAGTACGCGGACACCATCCTGAAGTTGTAGAACGTGACCATCTCGACGAAACCGTCCACGACGACCTCGGACTCGGTCCCATCCTCGTTCTCGACAAGCCTGTGGAGCGACACCACCAGCGCGCGGACGGCGGTGCGGGTCGGGGCCTCGTCCTCCGGGAAGACGTCCGTGAACGGGACGTTCAAGATGACGGACCCGGAGACCGCCGAAGGCTTCTCCCCGAGGCTGGCGACGGCCCCGCCTATGGACACGAGGCCCGAGATGGTGTCTCCCACCTGGAACATTGAGCCGTCGAACTCTGCCTCGCATAGCTCGAACTCCGCCCAGAAATCCGACGCGTTGGACGCCAAAAGGTCCGTGGAAAGGGAGTAGTAGGAGTCGTCCTGCGTGATGCCGTCTACGAACTTCATGGAGGTCGACGTCTCTGCGGCGGGGGCCATGTGGATTTCGGCCCTCGCCAGCTCCTTGTCGCCCTTGAGGAGGACGAGCCCCACGTCGCGCTCGCGGTCCAGGACGTTGGCGTATTCGAATTCCATAATCCAGGATCCGCCCGGCATCACGGAACCCACCTCCATGGCTCCGGTGGCTTGGCCGCCATCCATAACGACGACGCTGAGTTCCTCGTGAGCCAGGGCGCTCTGGTTCGAGACCTCGACGCGTATGAGCGCGCTTCCGCCGACTTCCTGGTATGCCAGAGCTCCGCTGATGGACGGGTCCCCGGAAAGGGTCCTGTACGACTGCGCTATCTCGGTGCTCTCCTCCGCGTAATCGAACGTCCCGTCCCCGTTGCAATCGCGCAGGACCGAGTAGACCCCGCGGATGCCGCCCCCTTCGGCCATCACGCTGAAGGAGAGGATGCTGTCTGCCACGGTCCCCCCCTCGTCACGATGCTCCGCCGTGAAGAGCTCTAGCGGCCCGTAAAAGACCTCGGATCCCGAAGCGGCATCCTCCATCTGAACCGCGGCGAGCACCGAATTGCCGGAAGACCAGCACAGGTACCTGCTGACGCCATCGGATACGATTTCGAAGGGGCCAGACACGCCCGAGCATACCAGGCGCCCGATGTCCGCGTCTGGCAGTCCGTAGGCGTAGACGTCCTGACCCATCAGAACGTAGATCTTGTCGCCATCGCGCTTGAAATGGGATGCGCCCTCGATGGTGATGTCGCCGACGGATAGGCTGGCCTCGGAATAGCCGCACGTCCCGTCATCCATGACGTCAGCCGTGACAGAATAGCATATGGCGTGAGAGAAGGACTGTCCGTCCCAGTACACGTCTAGGTCGGAAACGCTGCAGAAATCCCCGGACACCGGTATGGACTCGGAATATGCTGGGGTCCAGCCATCTTCGGACCTTTCGAACGCCTTGATAAGGATCGATTCACCTGACACCTCCGCCCAGAAGACCACGGCGTTGCCGTCGTGCGAGGACAGCCCGTACGATGTCTCGGAGCATCCGTTTCCTGACGTCGCGGGGATCGGCTCTGCGTCGCGGAACTCCTTGGACAGGGGGTCCCACGCCGCGGTCCACAGCTCCGAGGACGACATCTTGTCGCGGTACTGGTCGAGGGTCTCCCCCTCCGAGAGAGAGTAGGCCACGCGTGACCAGACGACGCGGATCCCTTCCCCGGATATTCCCATCTCGGCGCCGTAGTCCACGGTCCCGTCAGCCTTCTCGATTATGGGGGCCGGCACCGACCACGCGCCTCCGTCGAACCAGGAGTAGTCCATCGTGACGCCTGAGCCGTCGTCGAACGCCAGCGACATGACCGATTCCCCGTTGTGCCTCATCGCATCCGGCTCGGAGGCCGGATACGCCCATTCCTGAAGCGTGTCGGAAGAGTAGTCCCAGACGACCCATCCTTCGGTGCGATGGTCGAGATACCTCCACTCCACGATGGTGCTTTCCAAGCCGCTCTTCTTCAGGAAGTCGTCAGCGTTGCCGCATTCTATCGCTCTGGCAAGCAACTTCATCTTGCCGATCTCGGCGCCTATGCCCGTAGTCACATTGGCCATGACCACCCTGTGCTCGCTGAACGGGGTCTTTATGCGCACGTATATCTGTCCATTTATCGAACCTTCGATGATGCTCTCGGACTTGGAACTGAACTCGATCTTGAGCTCCAAGGATCCGCAGAGCCCCAGGCTCAAGAAAGGAGCGCCGGCATCGACACCGCCGTTCGCCCATATGGCGAAGGTCAGCACGGTCCCGATGCTCGGCGAGACGCCCTCGGATGCAACCAGGAAATCGAAGGCTCCGAATTTGCATTCCAGAGTGATCCCCCATTGGAAATGGGCATACATCGGTATCTCCAACACAGTGAAAGGATGGACGTGCTCCTTGGACTGCCATTTCAGAACAGCGTCTATGCACGCCTCGTTCGACTTCAAGGTCTGGCCGGTGGGGTCGAACGTCAGGCTTACGTACCCCCCTATGAAGTACGATACTTCTGCCAGTTTCAGATCCACCTTTGCGTGCTTGTCAGTCTTCGGTCCACTGCTCTTCTTGCACTTGTCAATAAATTTCTCGAAGGCCTTGTTCCTGCCCTCCTTCGGGATGCAGTCCACTAGGTCTGCAACGGATGGGCCGTCGTCGTCCGAGAACTTCCCTATCCTCAGCTGGTAGCTGATGTCTCCTGTGCGATAATCGGTCTCCACATAGACTCTCAGGAACGGATGCAGATTGATGTCCATGTTTTCCAAAGACTCGCCGGTGAACTTAGCTAGAGTCGACATGGCATTGCCCAATAGAGAGAAAGACAGGCTGTTCTCCATCCCGGATAGGAAGCCATCGGTATCGACGTCGAAATTCTGTGTCCCGAAATTGAGCCTCATCAGCGGGGACTTCCTTTCCTCCCTGTCCCTGTTGTAGTATTTGAAATATCCGTAGACGGTACCGTTTACCTCGGAATCCCCGTCCTTGGACAATGTGAATTTGTCCAGGATGTAGCAGTCGTCCGTCGATCCTGACCTCGTAGGCGCTGCGAGGTCTGAAAGGCGGTACATATCGGAGAACCCTCCGCTGACGGATTTGATGCACAGACACGGTTCGCTCGCGTATCCCGTTGTCTTGGTGTTGAACGCCAGATCGACGTCCTTGTCACCGCCGATGACCTGGTAGCTGCCGTCCGCCTCCCTGCTTTTCATTATCGTATGGACGTAGCGGTCCCCTAGGACGTCGAAGCTCTCCCCCAAGTCCGCGTCCCTCACCGAGAAGGTTGACGCGCCTATGTCGTGCCCGACCATGGACTGTATCAGGAAAAGGCCCGAGGCCCCGGAGACAAGCTGCTCGCCGTAATAGAAGCCTTCGCCCTCCTCGTAGAGGCCGTACTCTATCCGGATATCTTTGCCCAAATACGTCTCGTCGAAGCAAACCTTCACGGGGGTCGCCCCAATCGCTGGGACGCTAGCAAGAGTGGCCAAGGAGGCGTGGTATATCGTCACGCTGCCGCCATCGATGAACGGGTAGGCGTATCTGCCTTCCCTGCCGTACTCGACCTCGACGGCCCCTTTTATCGGCGATCCGGCGCCCTTGATCCCGAGGACGAAGGTGTCGTCCACGAACGAGGCGCGGATGACGCGGTCGCTCTCGCCCATTACAAAGGTGGCGGTGGCCGCCCTCCTCTCTGAGAACTCCCCGCTGCCGTCGAAAATGCCCGGGAACTCGAACGTCTCGGCCCCGTCGACGTACAGGTATCCCAGCTCGTGGGTCTTGTCCGTCACCAGGGTGATCTCGTAGCTCCCCCCGTTGTTGTAGCGCCCGTTCTCCCTGAGATTCTCGAACCATCCTCCCGGAGAGCAGTCGGCGGTCAGATGCACGGTCTGCCGGGGCCCGAAGAGATTCAGGCTCACCTCGCACGAGTCGTCCAGCAGGCCGGCCCGCACGGTATACGTGCATAGCACTTTCGGGCCGATGCTGTCGTCCGGGATGTCGATCTCCGACCCGTCGATACGGGTCAGCTTCGAAACTGGCACCACGGCCTTCCCGTTGCTCAGCCTTATCACTGCGGAAGGGACGAACTCGTTGCCCCAATCCTGGTCGTAGACGTAATCCGTGTCCAGCTCCACGGTGAACTCCAGGCTCTCCCCGGCTAGCCCCTCGGCCGGGCCGGACAGATTGAAGAAGCCCTCCCCCGTAGGCCCGTATGAGATGGATATCGGGTTGGCCGACAGCCTGCATTCCACCGTGCGCTCCTCCCCGGTAACTATCAGCATCAGCGTGTAGTACGCGCTGCTGATGGCGCCGTCCTGCGACCTTTCCTCGTACGACAGCTGCGGCTCGAGCTTTTTCCCGTCGACGTACCATCCGACGAACTCGTAAGTGCCGTCATTTAGGTACAGGCCCACCTCTGCCCAGGAGCCTTCCTCGTAGAACCCGGGCCCCGAAACGGTGAAGCTGGCGACAGTCCCGTTGCCTCCGGAAATGACCGGCTTGACGAAAACCCCGGACTCCTGCGCAACCTCCAAGGAAGGGGCCCTCAGCTCCCATGTCTTGCCGGGGGCGAAGGAGGCTCCGTTGAAGACCAGTCCGTTGGCGGGGGAGCCGTCGTCTTTGTGTACGTAAGCCATCGGAATCTCCGCGAACATCACGCCGTCGCACATGTTGAACGCGTACCAGTGGATGCTGGAGACCGACGGCGCGATCGATATGCCGAAATCGTGGAAATCCTGGAAGCATGCCTTGCCTATGGAGCTCACCCCATCGGTCACCGCGACCGTGCGGACGCCATCCTTTATCACCGAGAAATCGAAATTGTGCATGGGGCCGATCCCGTAGACCGTCAGGCGCCCTATGTCCTCGTAGAACCTGTACGCGGAGAAGTACCTGACGTCCGAATCGACGCCGCCGTCATGATAGAATCCGCTGTGCCCGTTCTCGGGGACGTAGGTCCTCAGGCCCCCGTCGGCAGATCTCGTTATCCCGCCGATGGATATTCCGATATCGGAATTGTCCCCCATCTTGCAATCGTCACGGACGGATGACAGGTCCGCTTCCGAGAGCGAGGAGCATCCCGACAGCACACGATCGCCTATTTCCTCGACGTAGACGCCGAATGAAACGGATTCCAGAGCCGAGCACATCTTGAACGCGCAATCCCCGACCGATCTTACCGACGAGGGGATGACGATTCCGGAGAGATGGGGGCTGCCCGCGAACGAGTAGTCGCCGATGGAGCGCACGGTCGCTGGAATGGAGAACTCTTCATCGAAAGACCCTGAGGGATACGCCTCCAGGACACGGAAATGGTCGCTGTATAGGACGCCCCCACGGGAATTGAACTCGCTCCCGGGTTCGGCTTTTATCTCCTTGAGATTGCATGCGCCGGAGAAGGCGGCAGGGGCTATGTGCCTCACGGATTTCGGGACCGTGAATACGGCATCGCCTTTCCCGGATGGGTAGGCCGCCAACACGCGCTGGTCCTTCGAGAACAGAACCCCGTCGGAAGCCATGAACGCCATGCTCCCTTCCTGGACCCTGAGCTCCTCGAGATTGACGGCGGCGGAGAATGCGGCAGGGGATATGGTCTCAACAGAGCTCGGCAAGGTGTACGAAGAGCCAGGCTTTCCGGACGGATACGATATCAGCTCCTTCCCGTCTGCCGAGAACAGTACCCCGTCATTATCAGCATAGACATAATTCGAGCTCCCGGGGCTCACGACTATCTGCTCGACCTCTGCACCTTCTTCCCTAGCTTTTGCGACCGCGTCCCATATGCGGTCTGAAAGATAGGGGTCCCCGCCATAATAGACGAGGGACATCATCCCGTCATCGAACACGGAAATGCGGCATCCTCCGCCACAATCCTTGAAATAGGCCCTTTCGGGGTCTTTTGAAAGGTATTTCACATTGGCATATTGGCTGACCTTGAAACGGAACCCCGCGGGGTTCTCATAGATGCCGAAGTTGGAACCGAACATGCTTGCGCTGAACTCTCCCGAGTTGAATGAGAGATCTATCTCTGATCCCACTGGCAGGCTGATGCCGTCGAACGCATTATCGCCGATGGTTTTCAGCGACTCCGGGAGTGAAGGTAGTGTTAGGCTTGAGCAGCCCTGGAACGCGCCGGCCCCTATGGAAGTCACCTTGGACGGTATGGACACGGACGCCAAGGAGGAGCAGCCGTAGAACGCAGATTGTCCAATTGATCTCAGCGCGCTAGGGAGGGTGACTTCTTCCAATGCGGTGCAACCGCTGAACGCATTTTCCTCTATGGAAGTCACCGCGCAACCCTTGAAATAGCCAGGTATGGAAATGCTAGAAGGCGTATTGCCGACCGATCCGATGACGGCGACCTCGGCCGGAGACTCTGAGATGAGCCTGAATATCAGCCCAGATTCGCTATCTTCGCAAGAATCGTTCACCCTGGCCGTGTTTAATACTCCGTCATGGCCATAAAACACATGGCCTGCAAGACTATCTACGTTGTGGCTTAAAGATATGTTATAATCTTTAAAAATCAAACCCTGGAAAGCATAGTTTCCAATGGACGTGACCGAGGTAGGTATCGTCACGAACTCCAGGGAGGCGCAGCCGCTGAACGCAGAATACCCGATGGACGTCACGGAGGGCATGTTAACGGACTCCAGGGAGGCGCAGCCGTAGAACGCAAGTTCCCCGATGGACGTCACGGAGGGCATGTTAACGGACTCCAGGGAGGCGCAGTCTCTGAACGCTTGATTACCGATGGAGGTGACCGAGGACGGTATGGACACCGACGCCAGGGAGGCGCAGTCCCAGAACGCACTGGAACCGATGGAGGTCACGGAGGGCATGTTAACGGACTCCAGGGAGGTGCAGCCGTAGAACGTGATTCTCTCGATGGAAGTCACGGAGGGGATGTCGACGGACACCAGGGAGGCGCAGCCCTGGAACGCGCTTTCCCCGATGGAAGTCACGGAGGGCATGTTAACGGACTCCAGGGAGGCGCAGCCTCTGAACGCATTTGACCTGATGGACGTCACGGAGGGGATATCGACGGACACCAGGGAGGCGCAGCCCCAGAACGCACCTTCCCCGATGGACGTCATGGAGTGGATGTCGATGGACACCAGGGAGGCGCAGCCGCTGAACGCATGGCTCGTGATGGACGTCACGGAGGAGGGTATTGTTACGGACACCAGGGAGGCGCAGCCGCTGAACGCATGGCTCGTGATGGACGTCACGGAGGAGGGGATAGTATAGGCGACGTCCTGCTTTCCTGCCGGATACTCTTTAAGGCAGGTCTTGTTTTTGTCGAAGAGGACCCCATTCGACGAGCTATAACTACCGTTGTAGGTACTTACGTTTATGGACACCAGGGAGGTGCAATCCCTGAAGACTTCGTTATAAATATTGGTCACCGAGGAGGGTATTGTTACGGACACCAGGGAGGTGCAGCCGCTGAACGCATAGCTCTCGATGGACGTCACAGAGGAGGGGATAGCATAGGTGACGTCCTGTTTTCCAGCCGGATACGTCATAAGGTAGGTCTTGTTTTTATTGAAGAGGACCCCATTCGACGAGCTATAACTATCGTTGTAGGTACTCACGTCTATGGATTCCAAGGAAGAGCACGAAAGGAACGCAAAGTTCCTGATGATCCCGACCGTTGAGGGGATATAAACGGAGGACAGGGAGACACAGTCACTGAACGCGAACTCATCGATATTTCTCACAGAGGGCATGGACACAGACTCCAGGTAGGTGCAATGAGAAAATGCTGATGCACCGATGTTGATCACCCCCTCTCCTATTACTACATGTTTCACAGCATTTCCCCACGGAGAATAATCATCCCGCATCCACCCTGAACCGGAAATCGTCAGATTCCCATCATCATCCAAAGTCCAAGTCAGATCGTCGCTGTCTCTTTCGCCACAGGTGCCGGACGAGGAGGCGTCGGCGTTATCCGCGCACGGCAGGGCGCACAGGACGGCGACGATCGCCAGGGCAGTCAGGAGAGCGAGCGACAGGGCTCCGCCTTTCGGCAGGCGCTCCCTCCCCCGGGACGGGGGGAATGAGGGGGCCTTTAGAACTTCTTTCATGGTGGGTAATGCAACCAACGATACTTAACGACCGCGCTCCGACGCGGGGCGGGCGCTGGAATGATGGCGTGGGACCATGCGATTGCAATCGCGCGGCTCTTAGTCCCGGGTCAGGTCGAGTAGACATTCGCACTGCAAATACGATGGAGGTGAGATGCAGGCATCATGGGCCAAAACGTCGGGCCAGCGTCTTTCATAGTGGTGGACCTGATGATGCCGAACGTGTTCCTAATCAGGGGACCCGGGTAGAAACTGCGATTAGGGATGGCTCATACTATCCCTACCGGGTCTTCAAAGCGGATGTTTCACAGGGGTTTGTTCTTTTTCGTGAGGCTTGACGGCTTGTGCATGCTCTCGTCTCCCTCGTCATCGACATTCATCGAGCGCAGGAGGTCGGCGAACTGGGGGGATCCCTTGTAGGAGGTATTGGCTTTTTTGGCGGCTGATAGTTCGCTAGTCGTGTCGCGGATATATCTGAGGTTCCGGAAAACCGGCTCCATTCTGGCGAGGTAGTCGCACAGAGCGATCCTTGCGAAATGCTGCCCGTCGAGCCTGAGGTACTGAGTTGCACTCAACATGCCCCTCTGGAATGGCGAGGACATGCGGAGTACGATTTGGGAATCCAGCTTGCCAGGGTACTACTCTCTGAATTTGTCGTAGAGCCTCTCGCCCAACGCGCTCATCCCATCTTTGAATTCCATAAGCACGGCCTCCGCGTCCTTGCCGCTGTCGACGAGGCCCTTCAGGTATTCTGCGGCGTTTTCCCTGATCGTGATACTGTACTCGCGTATTGCGCATCCGAGGAGGTCTGACAGCCCGTTGTAGCAGAGGGAGGAGCTGGCCATGTTGACAGCACTTTCCTTCATGTCCGAAGGAATCGTGAGGTTTAGCCGGTAGGAGGTCTCGTCGCGATTGCTCTTTTCCATAGGCGCTGGAAGAGTTACATATTAATATAATCGTGTAATACAATAATCGCTACGCGTATAGCACTGCTTAAGCCTAGGAGCTTCCGCCCGGGCTTGTAGCCGCGCGTGCAGGAGCAGAGATGAGGAGAGAAGACTGCGTTAACTGCAGAATGTCCGCCCGCGAAGTCCATGAGCTGGACAAACTCGTGGAGCTCGGGCTGTTCTGCAGCCGCTCAGATGCGGTGCGCCACTGCGTGTCGGAGTATCTGATCAGAGCCAGAATAGAAAGAGACCGCCCCCGCCCCGGGGAGGTGTTCCGAATAACCGCAAAAGACGTCCTGGCTGAATTCTTGGCGGAACCGCGCCAGGACAACAACCCCTTCACAAGGAGATGCGGAGATGTCATCATCAAACATGGATAAAAGAACTGCTGTCGAACACCAGGTCATGACCTGCAAGACCACCGGCCAGATTTTCGAGGAGGTGGAGAGGTTCAGGTCTGACAGCAGGCTGGAGACACGCAGCGCCTCGCTGAACGTCCTGGTCTCCGTGGGCCTCTGGGCCCTCGGGAGACTGGGAGGGGAGGAGTGCGCCGAGATCCTCGGGTCGCACGGCATCGTCGGGATGCACGTACTGCCGGCTAGGGGAATCCCCGAGGCGCAGGGGGTGGAGTGATGGGCTTCTACTACGTCTGCAACGGCAGGTGGAGGTACATCCGCCGCTACAACCCTCTGTGGAACGACCGCTGGGAGCGCGAGGACAGAAGGCGCAGGAGGTCACCCCACTTCCACGAGGGGGGATGGCAGTGACGCCGGATCAATACGGGAAGGATGACGCGTGCGCCGAGGCGATCGAGGCGTACATGGCCGAAAAGTACAAGGACCGCCCGGAATGCGAATGGGCCGGGAAGGCCAGGAGGGGCCTGTCCCTGGTGACCGAATACATGAGGGGTCTCGGGCTGGAGGCCGACCCACGCTGGGTGGACCTCGACTCGATGGCCTACGTCTGCGAGCACTTCGGGCCGGACTCCGGGCTGGACGGAAAGGACGCCTTCGTAGCCCTGAAGATTTTCGAGGACTACCTCGAGTTCCACGGCAACGCCGCGGGCCTGGGCGCTGAGAGGCTGCTGCACATCTGCGGCAGGACGGACCCGATCGACCTGCAGTGCGAGGCCCTCATGGCGGCCGAGAAGACCCCGTTCCAGGAGATTGTCGTGCATCTCCAGCTGCGCCTCGGGCTCACGGCTGATGAGTGCTGCTAGTTGGACGTCGACGACATCCACTAGGGGGACGACACGCCGCACATCAGCGTCATGGGCGACAAAAATGCCTATCCCAGGGACGTGCCCCTCGTCGAGGACTCCCTGGAGGCGCTGTCGAGATGGGTTCGGGAGCGCTCCAGGATCGTCATAGCCTCAATCGAGGCCGACCCGTGCTGGAGGGACCGGGGCGTCCTCCTCCTGGTCCGCGACGATCCTGCCTGTGCAGCCAAAATGCCGAGCCCCGGCTCCATCGACTCCGTATATGAAGCCCTCGTCCCGGGTTCCGGCGCGTTCGACGCCAGGCGGGCATGCAGGCGCAGGATGCTGAGGTCGGGGGTCGACGTCCTGACGACCTTCCAGTTCCTGGGGGCGGATGTCTCGGACCTGCGCGATTACGTGGGAGAGCTGGACCTCCGCACGCTGGCGGCGATGGTCAGGCCATTCCAGGCCCTCCCGAGAGTGGAGGGTTGCCCCCCGGCCGAGCCCCGCGGCTCCGCGGCCATGAGGGCGAACGCCCGCGACGGCCAGGAGGGGGGGCCATGAGCAACGGGAGGCCCGCGAGCCCCGGATGCATCCCCTTCATCGACCAGGCCGTCCGCCGGCTGGAGGAGAGCAGCCCTGACGTGCGCAGGAGCACCGTCGAGTCCTACAGGGCAAGGCTGGTCAGCGTGGCCAACCGCCTGGAGGACATGCGCCTGCCCGTCGACCCGTCGGAGATAGGCCTCGGGGACGGCAGGTGCTTCGTGGAAGAGCTGTTCCGCGACGGGCTCGGCAGGGACACCGTCAAATCGTACGCGTACGCGTTGATGTCGTACGCGGAGTCCGCCGGTAACCACTCGCTGGCGGGCCTGGACGCTAGGGTGGCCGGGAAGCCTAAGCTCACGCCTCTCTCCAGGAAGGAGACCGTCGCCCTCTAGTCCGCCGAGCTCCCCACGGAGCTGGAGGTCGTTCTGCACCTCATGCTATCGTTCGGGGCCACGGAAGGCGATCTGTCCACGGTGAGGGTCGACGACATAGATCTCGCCCGCTGCACGGTCAGGCTGGGGCCCATCCCGGGCTCCGACGGCCCAAGGGTCCTGAAGTTCGTCACGACGTGCGCTGGGAGGTCTTCCCGCGAGGTGTTCGAGAGATACCTGAGCCACCGCAGCACCATCGTCAAGTGGGTCCGCCTGAACAATCGCGGAGCAACCGAGCCCGAGGAGCTCCTCGTATACGACAGGGGAGCCGAGGTCATGCCCTTCAAGGCGGGGTCCACCTCCATAACCAACAGGCTCAGAAGGATCAGCAAGGCCACTGGCGTACCGCTGACAGAGGGAAGGCTCCTGAGCACCTACTTCAGGAACCTCGCCTACGCCGACTGCAACGAGAGGGGGTCACCCCCAGCCACTGCGGGGCTCCCCCCATCAGAGGGGGCGACGGAGGTGGAGCCGTGACTGGCGACATCTGCTCCAGGTGGGACCGCGCCATCGAAGCCATGATCGCGAAGCATCTTGACGATGCTCCCGGCCTGACCCCGAGGACGATATCCGACTACAGGGGATCCATAAGGTCCCTCCTCAGGAAGATGGACGAGCACGGCTTGGTGACCGACCCCAGTCTGATAGGGTCCGAGGAGCTCAACGCCGTGTACAACATATTCCAGCAGGAGGGCTTGGCCGTGTCCACCGGCAAGGCCTACATCAACGTTCTGAAGCTCTACTGCTATGCCGCGGGCAACTACTCCATAGAGAAGAAGAGGCTCCCGTGGAGCACGGACTACAGGCCGAACGCCGACTGGCTGACCAATTCCCAGTGCAGGAGGATCATGAAGGCCGACCTGAACCCGGAGCAGCGCATGATCATCCATCTGGGCCTGTGCCTGGGCCTGAGGAGGGTGGACTCCATCCGCCTCAGATTGGAGTACATAGACTGGTCCCAGAGGAAGTTAACCGTGCTGGGCAAGGGGCACGGCAAAGGCAAGCTGCGTATCGTGGACTTCAACACCACCGACTCCCCCGGGATGAACACCGAGGAGGTGTTCAGGGGATACATCGAGTACCGCGATACCATGATCTCCCTCGTCAAGGGCCGCAACCCCTCGGCGACGGTCCCGGACAGGCTGCTCATATACATGAAGCACGACAGGCTGGGGTCGTTCTCGGAGGACGGGGTCGCCTTCGACAATCGCGTGAAGGAGATCTCGGATGCCGTGGGGATCCCGTTCTCGAACCACACCCTCAGGCGCACCTTCGGCCGCACCCTGTTCCATAATGGGGTGAAGATCGAGGACATCGCGGCGATCCTTGGCCACAAGGACACAAGGACGACCCTCAGATACCTGGGGTTGGACAGGACGGACCATTCCAGCCACATGAACATGCTCGACTTCGGGGATGACGAAGATGACTGACGCGGACGCAGGGAAAGCCAGGGAGGGGGCCGAAAAGGCCCCTCTCATTTTTGACGAAAACAAAGGCCACGGGGAACTCGAAAACCAGAGCGCCGAAAGACCAAAAATGAGACGTATGGCTAACGCTAGAATGGAGATGAGTGGTCCCAATGAGATTTGAACTCATGACCTTCCGGTTATCAGCCGGACGCTCAAACCGTGCTAAGCTATGGGACCAGCAAAACCCTCCATAGTTTTATCGTATATAATTATTGCTGTTAATCAAATGTTGGGTTTTTTCAGGCCAGAACATGGAAACGCCGCAATCCTTCGTCGTCTTTCGGCCAGCGTCCTGCTTCCAAACGACTGCGTTAGGGTTTTAACGAATGAGCCTGATTCTTCGCCAGAGGTTTTCAGATGGGACTTTTCGACAACATCGGCAAAGCCGTCAACGACTTGAAAAAAACTGATCCTGAGAAGACTCCGAAGACCGTGGACGTCGTCTTCTCCAGCCTTCCAGAGACGTACGAAGAGTTCGTCTCCATGCCGCAGGCGTCGCTCTCCACGCCTTACGACACCGCAGCGATGACCATCCTCGCGTTCTGCTTCTTCCCCCAGGACAAGGAGCTGTGCTACCGCATGGTCCAGTACCTGAAAGGGCCCTCGGAGCTCAGCGCTTACCAGAGGTCGTTCATCAAGGACCGCTTCGAGGACGCCGACTACATCCCCCGCTCCTACTTCAACGGAGCCACGCCGCAGAACGACTACCGCCCCAGCCAGCCCTACACCATCACCATCTCCACCAACCCCCACTCCTTCGACAACGACGGCTACGTAAGGGTGTGGATAAGGTCCGGCGGAGCCGACAGCCCCAGGCAGATCGACCTCAGGAAGGCTAAGGACGGCAAGTGGTACCTGTGGGAGCAGTACGTCCTCGTGGGGATCCGCCAGCCCGAGAGCTCCAACCCTTGGGCCTGAGGCTCAAACAGGGCTCCGGCCCTTTCTCTTTCCCTTCTTCTCATCAACTGCATTATAAACCTCCCGGAGCATCACCCAGCATGGACGCGTCGTTCAGGGAATCCCGCCCCATACTTCCGAAGCAGCTGTTCCTCGTCATGACCGGGGTCCTGCTGTCCTCGCTCGCATTCATGGCAGCCGCGGCGCTGCTCCTGCACTCCGGCATGCCCGCCTGGACCCTGCCGGTGACCGCGGCGCTTTTCCTTGCGATCATACTCATATGCGCGCTGATGAAGCTGGACGTCGAGTGCTCGGAGAAGGGCGTCAGCATAAGGTACATCGTGAGGAAGGTCTTCATCCCGCGCGAGGACATCATTGACAAGAGGCGCGGCGAGCTGGGGGAGATCAGGAGCTACGGCTCGTGGAACCTGAAGGGGGTCAGCCACAAGACATATTCCGTCATCGGGGACGACATGGGAGTCGCTCTGAAGATTAAAGGGAAGAGGGTCGTCGTGGTGTCCAGCCAGAGGGCGGAGGAGCTGTTCGGCGCCGTCCCTGTCGAGAAGGAGGAATGAGATGCAGCTGGCGTTCCATTGGGTAAGGGTGCAGGCGTTCTGCTACGCGACCGAGAGGCAGGAGCTCCTGGAGGAGACAATGTCGGAGCTCCTGGGCGGAGACGAGTTCACCGAGGACGTATCGGACGGGGAGCATGGGGAGACGATGCTGATACTGGAGGCCCGTCTCACCAAGCAGAAGGAGTACGCGGCCCTGTTCGGCAGGCTCGGCCAGGGGATACGCGACTGGATAAGGGAGGACATGGACAACCGCGTAGACGAGGACTGCATGTTCTACATGCGCCTGGACAAGCAGAAGGCCGTCCAAGGGGAGTACGAGGTCGCCCACCACGGGGACGTCATCTCGATAACCGGGAAGATACAGTCCCATCCGGCCAGGAAGGACGTCGCGAAGGCCAACCTGGCGGCTTTCCTGGACTCCGTGGAAGGTCACTCGGGCTCTTCCTGAGCCTCTTCCTCCTTCTTGAAGACGGCTTCCGTCACCCTGCGTCCTTTCACGCTCTTCACCGTGATGTCCACATGGGGTATGGACACGCGGTCGCCGCGGGCGGGGCCCCGGCCCAGCTTGTAGCAGATGAACCCTGTCACGGAGTAGTCCTCGTACTCCTCCGGGTCGAACGGCACCTCCATCTTCTCCATCACGTCGTATATGTTCGCCGTCCCCTTGACTATGAACGTCCCGTCGGACCCGGCGGACACGTCGTGCTGGACCTCGTCGCTCTCGTCCCATATCTCTCCGACGAGCTCCTCGAGGAGGTCCTCCATGGTCACAATCCCCATGGTGCCCCCGTAGGAGTCCAGCACCACGGCCATGTGGATCTTGGACTTCTGGAAGTCGGCCAGGAGGTTCGCTATGCTGGCGGTCTCCGGGACGCTCTTGATGGGCCTGATGATGTCCTTGATCGCGGGCATGGCGCCCTTGAACTGGTCCGCGTAGAACTCCTTGGCGTAGATTATGCCGATGATGTTGTCTATCGTCTTGCTGTAGGCGGGCAGCCTGGAGAACCCGGTGCGGACGAACACGTTCCCCACCTCCTCGGGTGTCATCTCGATGTCAACGGCCTCGACGTCCATCCTCGGGATGTAAACCTCGGACACCTGGATGTCGTCGAACCTGATGGCGGACTTTATGAGCTCGCTCTCACTCTTCTCCAGGACCCCCTCGTCCTCGATCTCGTCTATCATGACCTCGAGCTCGTCCTCGGTCAGGGTGGCGTCCTCCTCCCCTTTGGAGATGACCGCCGTCATCTTCCTGAACAGCCAGGATATCGGGCTCAGGACGATCTCGAGGGCGCGGATGGCGCCGCATATCTTTATGCACACCTTCTCCGGGTGCTTCTTCGCCACCGATTTGGGGATGATCTCCCCGAAGATCAGGACCAGGACTGTCATGACGACGGTGGACGCCAGCGCTCCCGTCTCGGCCCCCAGCAGGATTGCGAAGAACAGGGTAGCTATCGACGTCCCTGCTATGTTGACCAGGTTGTTCCCTATCAGGACGGTCGTGAGGAGCTTGTCGTAGTCCTCGAGTATGGCCAAGACCTTGTCCGCCTTCGCGTTCCCGTCCTGGGCCATCTTCTTGAGGCGTATCGTGTTCGCGCTGGTGAAAGCGGTCTCTGACATCGAGAAGAAAGAGGAGCATGCGATGAGCAATGCTATTATGACGACATAGACGAGCGTCATGTCCATTACAGGTGCACGCATCCCGTCGGAGTGTTGCTATCAGGCAATTGAATTCCAACCTTCGAATGATACGTCCTGGTAGAGATATAATTGTTTTGAGGGCCTTTTTAAGCGTCGGCGGAGCCGCCGAGGCAACCGACCAATAGTTTAAAATGAATGAGCGCTCGTTAAGCGGTCAGATTACCATGCCTGCGACCGAGATAAAGTACGAGATTGTAGAGCAGATAGCCGTGCTGTCCGAGAACTCGAAAGGCTGGACGAAGGAGCTCAATCTCATCAGCTGGAACGACAAGGAGCCCAAGTACGACATCAGGGACTGGTCTCCGGACCGCAAGATGAGGAAGGGCGTCACCCTGACGGAGGAAGAGGCCCGCCTCCTCCTCAAGGCGCTCCAGTCCAAGGGCCTCTGACCCGTCGAGAGGTGCATTGTTTGGCCGCGTCCAGGTCCGACTACCGGGACCGCTTCCTCGACGCCGTGGACGCGGTCGAGTCCGGGCGCCGCGGAGCAGTCTCCGAGGACAGGTGGCTCGCCGAGAACTACCAGGGGGCGTTCCTCTCTGTGGTCGAGGGCTATCTGGGCTACCGCCACGAGGCCGTCGTCGCGGAGACCGTCCTCCTGCTCGCCGCCGTCAGGGAGAGGGCCGTGTACCCCCGGATCAGGGAGATGTCCGTCAAGGGCGCGGATTCCGTCCGCATGGCCTGCGCTGGATACATCAAGACCATGGAGGACGACGACGAGCTCATCCCGAAGCTGTTCGACAGGCTGGAGCATTCGGACGGCCACGAGTTCGACGCGGCCGCCGCGAGGCTCGCCAAGATCGCGCGTGCGGAGGACATGGGCCGCGTCAGGCGCACATACGGGCAGGTCCAGGGGCCGATGCGCTCTAAGGTCAGGGAGGTCATAGAGCGCCTGATTCTCCGCAACCCGTCCATGGAGGGGACGAGGGAGTTCTACCTCTCCGTCCCGGTGCCGCCCGACGAGAAGGCGTTCGACAGGTTCCTGACGAAGTCTACGGAATATCTCGACGTCCGCTATCGCGCCTCCGTCTTCCCGAAGAGCACGGTCTCCATGTCCGTATACAACAACGTCCTCGACGCCCTGATGAAGATGAGGAAGCGCCTGTACAACGAGTCCGAGAACCTTCGGTACTACGACCTCGACAAGGCGGACCGCTTCGACGAGCTCTCCGACCTGGTGGCCTGGGCGTCCGAGGACCTGTCGAAGAAGACCCTGCTGAGGGACGTCCGAGCGCGGACCCCTGCGGGCCCGGCAGTGTATTGGTTTATTATATCAGTATAACAGTCCGCCCTTTGGCGTTCAAGTACTCTTCCGTCTCCGCTGAGGGTGTGGGAGTCTATTGGAATACCGAGAGTTGATAGAAATGGCATATGGCGGAGGATACAGAGGAGACGGCGACAGGAGGGAACCCAGGGAGTTCTTCAAAGCCACCTGCTCCGACTGCGGAAAAGAGTGCGAGGTCCCCTTCAAGCCCACCGAGGGAAGGCCCGTCTACTGCAGGGACTGCTTCAGGAAGCACCAGCCTGCTGACGGCGGAAGAAGGGACAGGTCCAGGTTCTGACCCTGGATGCGGCGGCGACCCCGTCGCACCCACAAACCAGTTTCAATTTTTCAGAGAACGTTTCTTCGATCGCGGCGCTTCTTCTGCATCACGGACGTCTGCAGGTCGAACAGCATGAAGAACTTGGAGAAGGCGAAGCTGATGGCCAGCAGGCTGACGCCGACCACCAGGACGATTATGCCTGGCACCTTATAGTCGAGCAGCGTGACCGCCAGCCCGACGACGGACAGGGCGATCCCGGTCCAGAGAAGCCATTTGGAAAGGCGGACCCCGCCCGCGAAGTCCATCAGACGATCCGCGAGCCGGTCATGTTCCCTATCCCTTCGTCCCAGATCTCCAGGACCTCGAAGATCCACACCCCGTCGAGGGTCATGTGCATCTTCTCCAGGGAGCGGCTCATCTTGTCGAACACAGGGCCGGACTCGACGCGCTCGCACGCCTTTACCTTCAAGGAGTACGCCTCGCGGCCTTTCCATATCAGTATCTCGGCCATGTGGTTGTTGCACAGGTTCTCCGCGGTGCGGTACATGAACGCCTCGGCCACCGCGATCATGTTGGGCGCCGTGACCATCAGGCTCCCGCACACTATGACGTGGGGCTCCCCTTTCAGGGAGACGGTCGACAGGGCTTTGTTGGTGTCGGGATGGACGACCATCCTCATTACAGGCTCCGGCATGTCCACCATGTTCGATCACCTGTCGTCTTCAGTCGTCTTTCTTGCTTTTTCTGTTGGCGGCAAGCAGGACGACGCAGTATATCGCGGCTGCGCACAGGAACGCAACGAAGTGATCAAGGACTACTTCCATGGTTCCGTGAAGGCCATAGTGTTATTTAATCTCTGACTCCGGCGCGTCTGGCTTCCGGTTCAGGGCCACCGGTCGCCGCTCAGCTCTCGTCCGTCTGGGCGGGGACGAACACCGGCACCAGGTGCTGGACGACGAACTCCAGCTTCCCGTCCTCGTAGTAAGGGACGGCGCTGCAGTCGCAGAGCACTCCCGTCTTGGGGATGATCCTGCGCCTGATGGCGTTGGAGGGCTCTCCGGCCACCACCTTCACGGTGCAGTCGTTGCATGGGGTGGAGTTCCCGAACAGGGCGTGGCATTTGGTGCCCAGGACGCTCTCCAGGGTGCGGCCGAACGCCTTCTCCGCGGCGCGGTTCATCCATACTATGGTGTGCTCGGAGTCGTGGATGATGATGATGTCGTCGATCATGTCGAGAATCATGTTCATGAGCTTCTCCGTGTAGATCTCCTGCTTGTTCCTCGCCATGCTTACGTGACTGTTTTGCATGGATATAAAAATCATGCAAGGGCCCGAGGCCCTGCGGCCGTCCGAAGCCAGAGCCGTCCGGAAGGGTCCGATCCTTTCCCATGCTCCGGGCTGCGTTTTCCGCAGTTTGATCTTTACTGGGCGTTGTCGGATCGGACGTTCGGCATCGATTTAGGTGGATGGGACTACGAAGTCTGGCATCGGCCCATAGTATGCAAACGATAGCATTTTTTATATCAGCGTAGCGATTGGGGACGGCGATGTGTTACGATGTCGTCATCATAGGAGCAGGGCCTGCCGGCCTGACAGCCGGGATATACGCCAGGTCGAAGATGATGAAGACCCTTATTCTCGATTCAGGACGCGTCGGAGGACAGCTGGTGAGCCTCTACCCGGAGAAAGGTATCCACAACTACCCTGGGTTCGAGACGGTCCAGGCCAGGAAGCTCTCCGACAGGCTCTACGCCCAGGCCGAGTCCATGGAGTGCGTCATCAAGGAGAACGAGAAGGTCGAGGACATCGACAACGGGGACCAGGAGCTCGTAGTCAGGACGACCAAGGACGTCTACCACGCGAAGTCCGTCGTCGTGGCCATAGGCATGGGGAGCTTCAAGCCCAAGAAGATGGGGTGCCCCGGAGAGGACGAGCTCTTCGGGAAGGGGGTGACCTATCTCCTGCCCTCCAAGGAGGAGCTCGTCGGGAAGAAGGTCACGATGTTCGGCGGCGGGAACAGCGCCATAGACATGGCTCTGGTCGCGGACACCGTCACGGACACCACGATCGTCCATCGCAGGCCGGACTTCAGGGCGGACGAGAGCACCGTCAGGCAGCTGGACAGCAGCGGCGTCAGGAAGGTCATGTCGGCCAACCTGGTCTCCATCAACGGGACAGACAGGGTGGAGTCCGTCACGGTCTCGCAGGACGGCAAGGAGATGGTGATACCGACCGACCTGGCCGTCATCAACATAGGGATCTCCGCCGACCTGGAGGACCTGAAGCGCTGGAACCTGGAGCTCAACGAGGACGGCCTCGTCAAGGTGGGCTTCGACATGAGCACCAGCCGCCCAGGGATCTTCGCATGCGGCGACGTCGTCTCCTATCCCGGCAAGTTCAAGCAGATAACAACCGCCTGCGGAGAGGCCACGACCGCCATACTGATGGCGCACAAGTTCGTGAAGAAGCCCTACTGGGCCTGATCCCTTCGCTATCCAGTTATACCTCCGGGCCTATCGCGCATCATGGAGCGCACGATCCCGGAGAGCTTCGCGGCCAAGTCCTATATCTACGAGCGCGGCGAGTTCCGCGAGGGCTACGTGATGGTGGAGGGCGGCGCCATAGTCGAGGAGGGCGAGGGGCGGTGCCCGGCGCGCCCGGATCTGCAGGTGGCCGTCTTCCCCGGAGTAGTCAACGCCCACACCCATTGCGCCGACTACGGCCTCCGCGCGCCTCCTGGAATGTCGCTGGAGGAGCTTGTCGCGCCCCCGGACGGCCTCAAGCACAGGTATCTGCGCGAGACCCCGCCGGACGTCCTTTCGGGCTCGATGCGCCGCTTCGGGGAGGCGTCCTCCCGCTATGGGAGCGCCGCGTTCGTCGACTTCCGGGAGAACGGGGCGGAAGGGTGCAGGCTGCTGAGGGAGGCATGCCCCGACGCCGTCGTCCTAGGGCGTCCGGAGTCCCCTGAGTTCGACCCGGAGGAGATGGAGAGGATAATGCGCCATGCGGACGGCATAGGCGTCTCAAGCGTGTCCGACCTGCCCTCGCGCTACGTCGAGGAGATTGCCGACTTCGTTCGCGACAGGGGGGCGATCCTGGCCATACACGTCAGCGAGAGGGTCCGCGAGGACATCGACCTGGTTCTTTCCCTGGATCCCGCGTTCGTGGTCCACATGTGCGAGGCGGAGGACTCCGACATCCTCAAATGCGCCGAGGCCGAGGTGCCCATAGCGGTATGCCCCGGCTCCAACGCGTTCTTCGGGAAGGTCCCGCCCGTCGCTCGCATGGCGGACCTGGGGGCCGACATAGCCCTGGGGACCGACAACGGGATGATACGCGAGCCGGACATGGCGGCGGAGGCGTCTCTGCTCGTGAGCATCGCCGAGTCCCAGGGCGCTGACCCGTCGTCGGTGCTCGGCTCGCTCTTCTCGCTAGGTGGAAAGATATTAAATCGGAATATAAGGTTAGGCAGGACCATGCGGGGACGCTGCATGGCGGTGCCGTTCGAGGGGGATCCGCTGCCCGAGAACATATTCCGTCCGGGATCGTCGGGCGCGTCTCTTACAAAGACAATCGGAAGTGAATGAGATGGAGTTCAAGAACATACTCGTGCCGACAGACGGCAGCGAATACACGAAGTCCGCGATCAAGGCGGCTGTCGATTTCGCGAAGACGGTCGGCGGGAAGATCACCGCCCTATACGTCCTGGACCAGACCATGATCTCCAACATGCCAATGGACGCTGCGGTCAGGAACGTCTACGACGCCCTGGCTGCGGAGGGGAAGGAAGCCGTCGACGTCGTCAGGAAGCTGGCGGACGAGGCCGGGGTCCCCGTGGAGATCTCCGTCAAGGAAGGCTCGCCCGTGAAGGTCATCCTGGAGGAGTCCTCGAAATACGACATGATCATAATGGGCACCCTCGGGAGGACCGGGATGTCCAAGCTCCTGATGGGAAGCGTCGCCGAGAGGGTCGTCAGGGCCTCTTCCTGCCCTGTCCTGGTCGTCAGAGCATCCGAGGCGGGGAACTGACTTGATCGGAAAGACAGTGGCAGACGTGATGACGGCGGCCCCGATCGTGGTCGAGGTCCCCGGGTCGCGCAACAACGCCATCAACCTCATGGTCAGGAACGGCCTCACCGGACTTCCGGTGGTCCGCTCCAGCGACGGAAGCCTCATCGGGGTCGTCTCCAGGAGGGACATATTCCGCAACTTCGAGGAGGACCAGCTCTCCCTCATAATGAAGAAGGGGTGCATCACGATCTCCAGCGACGCGCCTGTGGAGGAGGCGGCCAAGATCTTCAGCGAGAAGAGGATCCACAGGCTCCCCGTGGTGGAGGGCACATCCCTGGTCGGGATAGTGACGCCCACCGACCTCCTCCGCCTGGTGAAGGACATGAAGACGAAGCTCGTGGCGGAGGACATCATCAGGACGATCTGCGTGACCGCGTACGAGGAGGAGCCCCTCTCGTACACCGTCGCCGCCATGAGGATCAGCGACGTCACCGCGGTGCCGGTGCTCGACGCCCACGGGAAGCTGACCGGCATCCTGACGGACCGCGACCTGTTCAGCGACCAGATGAAGGACCCGGAGACCTTGAGGTCGCTGGGATTGGACATCGGCGACTACGCCGGGTACAGGAACGTCCTCCCGCTGTTCTACTCCGTGAGCGAGGAGTACTTCGACGACCGCAAGGTCAAGGACTTCATGGTCTCGGAGCCGCACACGGTCTTCAAGAAAACCAACGTCTCGGAGGTCGCCAAGATCATGCTGAACAACGACTTCGGGCAGATCCCGGTGCGCGGGACCAAGGACGAGCTCGTCGGCATGATATACGACGTCGACGTTCTGTGCGCGATCGCAGGTAATTCAGATGACTGAGATAAACAGCAACGACCTCATGTCCCTGTGCAGGCGCAGGGGCTTCATATGGCCCTCCTTCGAGCTGTACGGAGGCGTGGCCGGGATGTACGACTACGGGCCTCTGGGATGCGCGCTCAGGAACAACATCGTCGAGATGTGGAGGTCCATATACAAGGGCAGGGAGGGGTTCGTGGAGATAGACTCCGAGACCGTCAACCCCCGCGAGGTGCTGGCGGCCTCGGGGCACGTCGAGAACTTCGCGGACTTCATCACCTACTGCAAGCAGTGCAACGCCCCCTACAGGGCGGACCACATGGTCAAAGGATTCTACGAGAACCCCGACGTCCTGACCCCCAAGGAGCTCGAGGAGGCCTTCGTAAAGCATGACATAAGGTGCCCCGCATGCGGCGGGGAGCTCGGCGAGGTCGGCGAGTTCAACCTGATGTTCAGGACCAACATCGGCCCCGGCTCCGCCCGCGTGGGATACCTCAGGCCGGAGACGGCGCAGGGGATCTTCGTGAACTACCAGAACCTGTACAGGTACAACAGGGAGAAGCTCCCCATGGGGGTCATCCAGACCGGCAGGAGCTACAGGAACGAGATCGCGCCCCGCCAGGGCATGATACGCATGAGGGAGTTCAACCAGATGGAGGTCGAGCTCTTCGTGGACCCCGAGGACAAGGACTGGGCCAGGTTCCCCGAGATAGAGGGCGAGACCCTGGACCTCATCCCGAACACCACCCTCCAGCTCACCACCATGACGGTCAAGGAGGCCGTGGAGAAGGGGGTCATCGCCAACCGCGTGCTGGCGTACTTCGTCTACACGACCAAGCAGCTCCTCGTGTCCCTCGGGATAGACCCCAAGAGGCTCAGGTTCAGGGAGCACGAGAAGGACGAGATGGCCCACTACGCCGCCGACTGCTGGGACGCGGAGGTCCTCCTGTCCTACGGATGGACCGAGGTCGTCGGGATAGCCGACAGGGGG
>JAFYAH010000053.1 GCA_017540825.1 Candidatus Methanomethylophilaceae archaeon
AACATGGACGAGGTCATGAAACTCGGAGACGACATCAACTCCTACGCTCTCGAGATGTATGAGAGGTACCCCGCCGTCATGGAGACCCACTTCGGAGGATCCCAGAGGGCTACCGTCGCAGCCGCTTCCACCGGAATCGCTGGTGCGATGGCCACCGGAGTCGCCGATGTCGGACTGAACTGCTGGTACCTCTCCATGCTCCAGCACAAAGAGAGGACCGGAAGGCTCGGATTCTACGGATTCGACCTCCAGGACCAGTGCGGTTCCGCCAACTCCTTCGCATACAGGTCCGACGAGGGTCTCCCCATGGAGGTCCGCGGACCCAACTACCCCAACTACGCCATGAACGTCGGTCACCTCTCCGGATACACCGGTATCCCGAAAGCCGCCCACGTCGCGCGCGGAGACGCTTTCACCGCCAACCCCTTCGTGAGAGTTGCGTTCGCCGACCCCTCGCTGGTCTTCGACTTCGCCAACGTCACCAAGGAGATCGGACGCGGAGCCCTCAGGGAGTTCCAGCCCGCCGGTGAGAGAAGCGCTGTCATCAAAGGATGATAACCTTGAAGATCGGAGACTTTCAGAAGTACGTGCCGACGGCGACCGTCGGGAAGGTCACGGACATTCGCGAGAGGGACGGCAAGGTCTGGGTCAGGCTGGACTTCACCGACCTCTACTACGAGTCGTCCAACCTCGTCCCTGCGGACCCGTCCGAGTACATCGAGGTCTCCTTCAAGGAGCGTTCTTCGTACGAGGGAGGCATGAAGTCCGTCGAGGACATCAGGAGGGAGACCGAAGAGGTCGACATAACCGAGTTCATGCCTTCCGGAGGGGGATAATCCCCCTCTCAAACCCCTTACCTAAACCTCTTGCCTTTTTTCTCTCCGACCCTGTCGGTTACTGTTATCTACTCCGCATCCGATGGCCTTTCATGTCCGATGTGTCCATAGAGCTTCGCAGCAAGGGGAAGGAGTGCTGCGGCTGCTATTCCTGCATCAACGCCTGCCCGCATGACGCCATCAAGATGGTCACCGACTTCGAGCTCAACAGCAGGGCCGTGGTGGACCTGGTATCCTGCGTCGACTGCGGCCTCTGCGTCAAAGCCTGCCCACAGCTCAACATCAGGCACGACAACAGCCCCAGGCCAAGATGCTACGCGTTCAAGGCCGACGAGGACGAGGTCCTGAGGAGCTCTTCGGGAGGGGCGTTCATGCCGATGGCCGAGGCGATCCTGTCCCGGGGAGGGCTCGTGTGCGGAGTCGTGTTCGACGAGGGCCTCAACGCCGTGTACAGGATGACGCAGGACATCGAGGAAGTCCGCAGGATGCAGAAGTCGAAGTACGTGTTCAGCGAGATGGGGGCCATATACAAGGACATCCAGGAGGCGCTGAAGTCAGGGAAGGAGGTCCTCTTCGTAGGCTGCCCCTGCCAGGTCGCGGCGGTGAAGGGATCCATGAAGGACGCCGAGGGCCTCTACACGGCGGACCTGATCTGCGCCGGCCTCCCTTCCAAGGAGGTCTACAGGAGGTATCTGGACGAGCTCTCGGCGAAGGGCAAGGTCGTCGGGCTGGGATTCCGCGACAGCAGGCTCCCGTACGGAACCTTGACGGTGAAGCGCGAGGACGGCAGCGAGGAGACGAGGTTCAAGGACCTCTACTTCGCAGGTTTCCTGAGGCACATGTTCAAGAGCGGGGCCTGCGCGGACTGCGAGTTCGCGACGATCCCGAGGCAGGGCGACGTGACCATAGGCGACCTGTGGAACTACGACAAGATCCTCTACGACGTGGACGGGTCCACAGGCATCAGCTGCGTCCTTGTGAACAACGACAAGGGGAAGCTTCTGTTCGACGAGATCTCCAAGAAGGCTACATACCTCCGCGAGATCCCCATGTCCTTCGTCATGCGCTTCAACAGGTTCAACGCCAAGCGTCCTGCAGGCCCCGCCTCGGACAGGCTCCTGTATCTCGTCGAGCGCGGGTACAGCATCACGAAGGCGCTGGACTACTCCATCAACTCCAAGTACGACGTGGCCATCACGGGCTTCTGGAGAGCCCCCAACTACGGCGGCGACCTCACGTACTACGCGCTGTACAATGTAATCCTGGACATGGGGCTGGAGCCGATCTTCGTGGAGGCCTGCAATCCCAAGCCTGTGGGCGCCCGCCCCGCCAGCCCGAAGTACCTCAAGCATGCGTATCCGGACTTCAGCATCGCGCCCTGGTATCCGAACAAGGAGAGGCAGGCGGAGATCAACCTGCGCGTCAAGAACGTCGTGGTCGGGTCGGACCAGGTGTGGAACCCCAGGCTGCTGTCGCCTGAAAGCCTCAAATCGTACTCCTTGGACTTCGTGTCGTCCTGGCGCAACTCGGTGGCCTACGCCTCGTCGTTCGGGGTCACGACCTACGACACGGACACCCCGCAGAAGGCCGAGCACATCCGCATGCTCAAGCGCATCAAGCATGTCTCGGTGAGGGAGCTTTCCGGCGTGGACATATGCAGCAAGTTCGGCATCGAGGCCAAGCACGTCCTGGACCCCGTAATGCTCTGCGACATGGAGCATTACATGGAGCTCATAGACGAGGCGGACATGTCGTATCCGCCCACTTACATGCTGGCGTTCATCCGCCATATCAACGTCCATATGGACCCCATGGCGATGTCGTCCCATCTAGGCCTCATGCCGATGAACGTGGGCGGACCGGACTACGACTACAACAATCCTGCTCCGTATCCGATCACGAACGTCCGCACGGTGGAGAACTGGCTGAAGGCCGTATACAAATCCAGCTTCGTCCTGACGGACTCGTTCCATGCGACCGTCCTCGCGATACTCTTCAAGAAGCCCTTCATATCGGTCTACGGCCGCATGGACGAGGCTTCAGGAAAGGGAAGGATGACCTCCCTCTTGAGCGTGCTAGGGCTCGAGGACCGCATCTACAGGACCACCGCGGACGCTATCGCCGCAGGGGCCCCGGACCGCCCCATAGACTACGAGGCGGTGTTCGAGAGGCTGGAGCCCTTCAGGAAGGAGTGCCTCCAGTGGCTCAGCGATGCTCTGGAACGTCGAGGTCGATCTCCAGGGCGTCCTTGAGCCATGCCAGCGACTCCGCGCGGAGCTCGTCGAGCCTCTTGTGGACCTTGTCGAAGTCTATCTTCTTAGCGTACGCATGGTCGGTGATGGCGTCCCATGTGGTCGGATACATGCGGTCTTCGAGCTGGAATAGGCCCAGCAGCGACCTGAAGCGGTCCAGCCCGGAATCCTCGCTCATGGCGCCGTACACGACGATGAACTGCTTGCCGAACACTATGGACAAGGCCGCTCCGTGGAACGAGTCCGTGAGGACGTACTCGGAATGGTAGATCGTCTTGATCCAGTTCTCCACCGTCTCCACGTTGGTCAGAGGGTAGTCCGTCTCCGCGGTGTTGAGGTCGATCCCAGGGCCGGCGACGTTCATGAACGGAAGGTCGACGTAGTTGCTCAGCCTGTTGGGGTCCAGATGGGGCCCGGCGTGCCTCACGAAGCAGAGGCCGTAGCCGTCCGGAACCGGGACGGTGGCCTTGGCGAGGAGCGCATGGTAGTGCTTCATGTTGCACAGCATCATCGGGTCCAGGACGTGCTTGGCCTCGACGCCTAGGCTCCTGCATATCTCCACTCCCGACTTCTCGCGGACCGACACGTGCCTTATGTTCTTTATCGCCTCGGCCTCTGCTTTCTCGGTCGCGTCCGAGGGGACGAAGCTGGACCTTCCGAAAGAAGAAGCGTACGCCACGGTGTTGCGCCAGCTGGCGGCGAAGTCCAGAGCATAGGAGAGCACGGTCTCCGGGTGATCGGGGAAGAGCTTGCTGTTCCACACCTGGTCGGACCCCACGAGCAGGGTGTAGACGCGGTGGTTGATCTCCATCTGCTCGTCCTTGTTGTGGGCCCACGGTATGATGCTGTACATGTGGTACCTGTTCATCAGGCGCTTGGGGCTCATCGGCACCTTGCCGCCGCTCTTGCTGCGGGCCTCTATCATGGCAGGCTCCAGCCCGAGGTCCTCGATCACGTGGTAGAGGGCGTAGTACGTGAGGTTTCCTCCGTAGTTGGGAGCGCGCCAGAGCCCTATTATGCCTACGTCGTACTTCCATTTGAGGCAGTATTTGACGGACTTCTTTACGCTGTGTCCTTTCTCGAGCATATGGAAGAACCTCTCCTGGGCGAGATGCCTCTCGCGGGTGGGGTTCAGCCTGTTGAAGCGCTTGACGAAGTCGAACGGGACCTCCCTCATGAACGCCGCATGCTTCGAAAGGACGCTGAGCAGCTTCCTCCCGTTGGCGTTGTTAACGAGGGCGCAGCTGACCCCTTTCTTGCTGTCGAAGTCGTGGAACATCTTCTCGGACTCCCACAGGTCGCCGATGGTCAGGTCGGCCTGGCGCGGGGCGGCGGCGAAGTCGCATTTGATGCAGCTGTCGTTCTTGTAGAGGCTCCTGTTGAAGCCGGCGACGAACTCGTCGTTGTAGTTTACCTTGCTGGTCCCGTCGTCGAACCTGATGACCAGGGTTCCGTACGGAAGGCCTTTTCTGCGGAACAGGACGTCCTTTATCTTCTTCCCTTCGGACTCCTCTCTAAGATACTGCTTGAATACGGTCTTGGATGGAACCCCGGAGCAGATGAGGTCGACGGTGTACAGGTTTTCGTCGTTTCCTATGTATCTCTTGAGGGCGTTGACGTGGCAAGGCAGCCCGAAGAACAGCACCATCCTTCCGCCTTTGAGGCAGGCTTTGATATCTTTGTAGACGGTCCCCATCTCGCTGACCACGTACTTCGACCCATGCATCCTGGAGACGACGTCCTTGTCGTCGGTCAGCTTGTACACTACGTTGAAGTCGTCGTCGTAGACGGTCCCGCATACGCAGCCACCTCTGCGGAGCGCCCAGTCGGCCAATACGTAGAATATGCCTCCGGAGGAGCTCTTGGCGAGGATGCGGTCCTCGGCAACGAAAGCGTAGCTTCTGGGTTGCTTCATGTTCCCGACCGCCTCGGCGTCGTTTAGCGCGGGGCAGCCTCTGGTGCATTTGCCGCAGTCGATGCAGAGCACGGGATCCACCGAAGGCCTCAGGAACCCCCTCTCGCTTGTTACGATGCTTATAGCTTTCTTAGGGCAGGTGCTCATGCATGCGGAGCAGCAGACGCACTCCTTCTCGGAGTCCTTCAGAGCGTCGACGACGTTGGCCACGCGCGTCTATGGACTGCCAGATAAAAATGTTCTTTGGTTACAACCTGATGGTTCTTGTTCAGTTTTTATATCTTGAACCGCTACTCCTGTGCATGGCTGATAACGTCGAGACCAAGCTCGAAGAATCCAAAAGGATATGCGTAGGCTGTTCCGCATGTCGGAGCGTATGCAAGTTCGACGCGATACGCATGAGCTTGGACTCGGAAGGGTTCGAGAAGGCTGTCGTGAGCGAGTCCGCATGCAAGGAGTGCGGGGCGTGCGTCAGGGTATGCCCGCAGATCACCGGTCCTTCGGAAGGCAACCCGTCTCCGTCCAGCTATGCCGTCAAGGCAGATGCGGAGACCTTGGCCGCGAGCTCGTCGGGCGGAGCGTTCAGCCTCCTTGCGGAATGGGTCCTCTCCAAGGACGGCTACGTCTGCGGGACGGTCTTCGACAAGGACCTCAACGTGGTCTATATCATGACCAAGGACAGGAGCGTCGTCTCCAGGATGCGCGGCTCGAAGTACGTGTTCAGCGAGATGTCCGGGATCTACGACGAGATCAAGAAGGCCCTCGTGGACTCGTACGTCCTGTTCGTCGGCCTCCCGTGCCAGGTTCAGGCCCTTAAGAACTATCTCGGCGAGGACGACCGCCTGTACACCGTCGACCTCCTCTGCGGGGGGCAGCCGTCGAAAGGGATCTACCGCCGCTACCTTTCGGAGATCTCCGCCGAGAAGCCCGTGTCCAGCCTGAGGTTCAGGTCCAAGGACCACACCTACGGCACGCTGCTCATAGAGTACGCCGACGGGACAGAGAAGGTCTCGCTGGCCGACAAGTACTATGCCGCGTTCAACAGGCATCTGATCAAGAGCAACGCATGCAACGGCTGCCTGTTCTCCGACACCCCCAAGCCGGGCGACCTCACCATAGGCGACCTGTGGGGGGCGGAGAGGTATCTCCGCGACGTCGATCCAGAGGAAGGCGTCAGCGTGGTCCTGGTGAACTCGGAGAAGGGCGAAGAGGTCTTCCGCGAGATCGAGAAGGCCGTCCCTTACGTCCGCAGCGTCCCTCTGGGCTTCGTCAAGCGCTTCAACAGGTTCGGGTCCGAGCTCCCGGTCCATCCCGCCAGGAGGAGGCTGTACAGCATGCTGGAGCGCGGATGCTCCGTCAGGAAGGCCATCGACTACTGCCTGGCAGGACGGTTCGACGTAGGGATAGCGGGACTGTGGCGCGTGGACGACTACGGCGGGGAGGCGTCGTACTATGCGCTCTTCACGTTCCTCAGGGACAAGGGCATGGAGCCCCTGCTTATAGAGTCTAGGAGCGCCATCCAGGGCCTTCCGGATGAGCCTACCCTTCTGAAGACCCGCTATGCGGTCAACAGCCGCGCCAGATGGTACAAGAGCCCGACTGACCAGGGGGAGCTCGGGGCGAGGGTCTTCAACTTCATCGCCGGGCCCGGCCCTGTCTGGGACAGGAGGATAATTGGGAATGACGTCATCGGATGCTATGCCCTGGACTTCGTCTCCCCATGGAGGAACAAGATCTCCGTAGCGTCGGTCATAGGAACGGACTCCTACGGAGGCAGCGAGGAGGAGCTCCAGGACTTCAACGCCTTGGTCGGAAGGCTGGACAAGGTGTCGGTCGGCGACGAGTCCACAAGAGAGGTCTTCGAGAAGCTAGGGATCGAGGCCAAGGTGATCCTGGACCCGGTGTTCCTCTGCGACCCGTCCTGCTACGCCAGCCTCATAGAGAGCTCCAAGGCCGTGTTCCCGGACGGATTCGTCATGACGTACATGATGCATCGCAGCATCGACGGGTTCGAAGGCATACTGGACCACATAGGCATGGGGACGATGAACGTCGGGAGCTCCATGAAGGACTTCAACGTCAAGGGAGGACTCCCCCAGACGGACGTGTACTATGTGGAGAACTGGCTCAAGTGCATCAAGAGCGCCTCCTTCGTCCTCACGGACTCGTTCTACGCCGTGGCCTTCTCCATAATCTTCAGGAAGCTCTTCATCGCCGTGGTCAAGGACTCGGCGAGCAAGGGCAGGATGCAGACCCTCCTGTCCTCGCTGGGGCTGGAGAGGCGCATGTTCGGAAGCTACGAAGAGGCCTTGAGCTCCGGCGCATTGGATGAGAACATCGACTACGATGAGGTTCACAGGAAGCTCTCGGCCCTCCGCGAGGAGTCCGAGTCCTGGCTGCTGGGATCGTTGGTCTGAGGCTCGTTCCAGAAGGGCCTTCCTCAGCCATCTGATGGAGGCCTCGCGGTTCCTTTCCAGCCTGGTGTAGACGCTGTCGTAGTCTATGGCCGCTTCCAGGGCGCCGGACTCGACAGCCTCGTCAGGGGTCCTGAAGATGCGGTTCTCGAGGCCAAGGGTCTCCAGTAGCGTGGTTATCCTTCCGACGCCGGAGTTCTCGCTCCAGCTCCCGATAAGCGTGACGAACTGCTTCTTGAAGAGTATCGAGAAGACCGTCCCGTGGAAGGAGTCGGTGACGACGAAGGATGCGCCTCTGATGCACTTCATCCAGTTCTCCAGCGTGCCCATGTTGGTGCGAGGGTACTCTATCTTCTCGTTGATGTTGGCGGACGCGTTGCCCGCGGTCACAGGGCCGTACCCCAGCCTCTTGTATATGGCCTCCATCCCGCCGAAGTTTACGGCGAACATCATGTAGTTGAAGACGTAGCGGTCCGGGTATCTGGCCGTCGACGCGTCCGAAAGAGCCTCGAAGTGGCGGACGTCGCAGAGCATCACTGGATCCATGATTATGTCGGCCTTCGCCCCCATGTCCCTGCAGAGGTCCACCGCGGACTTCTCGCGGACGGAGAGATGGTCGAACCTTCTTAGGAGGCGTGCGAACGACTCGCGCTCCTCGTCGGTGCCCTCGAACCTGTTCGTTCCGAAGGACGCCGCCACCGAGACCTTCTTCCTGTCGTCGTGGACGAAGTCGAGGGCGTAGCATTCCAGGGTGTTCTGGCTCACGAAGTTCCTGTTCCAGACCTGGTCGGAGCCTACCACGAACGTGCTCACCCTGGAGTTCAGCTCCTCCTGCTCGCTCTTCTTGGAGTACCAGCGAGCGATGCTGTAGAACGGGTACTTGGTGCTCAGAAGCGGAGGGCTCTTAGGGGCCCCTTTCGCGTCATTCCTGTACTCTATGAGTATGGGCTCAAGCCCCATGTCCTGGATGATGTGGTAGAGGGCGTAGTAGGTGAGCTCCCCGCCGTAGTTCATGACGCGCCAGAAGCCTGTTATCCCGACGTCGAACTTCCATCCCAGGCAGTAGCGCACCGACTTCGACACGGAATGGCCGCGAGCCACCATGTGGAACATCCTGATCCATCCCAGATGCAGGTTGCGGTCGGGGCTGAAGCCTCTGTTCTCGTCCAGAACGCTCATCTGGACGGGGCTGAGGTACTCCGAGAGGTCGGTGATGTCGTTGAGCAGGGCGGCCCCTTTCATGTCGTTGACCATGACGAGGCTGGTCCCGACCTTCTCCGCCGAATGGTTCCCGAGGGTGATGTTGCCCACGCGCGGAATCTTCGCGAACATGCATCTGGAGCAGGCCTGGTTCACTATCAGGCTCTGGCTGATCGCCCGCATGTAGGGATCCTTGTTGGACATCTTGACGCTGCCGTCCTCGTAGGCGATGGAAAGGGTGCCCTGGGGCTCGCCCTTTGGCTCGAATATGATCCTGGACACTCTGCCTGACGCGGAGATCTCCTCGACGTACTTGTCGAATATGAGGGTGGACGGCTGGCCGTTGCATGCGATGTCCGCGGTGTACAGGTTCTGGTTTCCGCCGACGTAGTTCTTCACGGCCTGGACCTGGCACGGGAGCCCCACGAAGACGACGACCTTCTCCTCGTCCAGCCTGGACTTTATCTCTTTGTAGATGTCTCCCATGTCGCTGTACGTGCACTTGATCCCGTGCATCGGCTCGACGGCGCCCATGTCGTCGGCTATGGCGAACCTGGTCCTCAGGTCGTCGCCCATCACCGCCCCGCAGATGCTCCCGCCACGGTCGAACGCCCATCTGGCCAGAAGGGTGAAGACTCCTCCGGATGAGCTCGACCTGAGGGTGCCTTCGTCCGCCCGCACCGCGTAAAGGGCCGTCTTGTCGCCGAACGTCTGGTTGAGCTGAGGGCAGACCGCGGAGCATCTGCCGCATCCGACGCACTTTTCTGCGTCGATCCTGGATCTGTAGAAGCCATGGTCGTCTGCTTGGAGGGATATCGCACCGTGCTCGCATGCGTTTGCGCAAGCGCGACATCCTATGCATAGGAGGCGCGACTCTCTGAGCCTTTCGACGACGTTGGAGACCATGCAGCCCCTATCTCTTGACCGTATTAATTCCTAACCGTCAAGAGCTCTGGTATTACATTCTGTTGAACGCCACCAGGACGGAGGCAAGCTTGGGGTTGTCGACCAGACCGTAATGGTTCTTGATCATCAGGTCGCTGGTCGGAGCCGGGCTGCACGATATGACGTCCTTGCAGCCGTTGCTCTCGTTGAGCTCGGGGAAGGACACAGGGGGCATGACGAACTGCTCTCCCCCGCTGGCGGACACGGTCGGGAACAGGACGAACCCGTCGGACAGCCAGACGACGTCGTCTCTGGCCGTGTACTTGTGGGCGGTGAACGGGAAGACCTCCTCGCCTATGACGTTGCCCTCTCCGGAGACGAGGATGACGGTTGGCTCCGGCGGAGGCCTGAACCTGGGATCCTTGACAATGCATATGACGGAATCGCGCTCCAAAGCCTGTTTGAACCCCTGGTTGTCCACTTCTATGTTGCCCATGGCGCGGACTTTCGCCTCTTCCTTCTCGAGCTCTCCGAGTATCTCCTTGTCGAGGTAGAACGCATGGATGACTCCTCTTAGCCCGCGGATGATCTCCAGCTGTTTGTCTCCGGGCGCGTCCGGATCTGGTGTCATAGTAGCTGGATATATGTCGACATAAAAATATGTATGCAATCGAGGATTCTGGAGACATGCCGGGCCGATCGGCTCTTTCAATGATTATGCAGGAAACCTCGGCTGATCTCCACATCCTCGTCCGGATCGACGAAGCGGATGGAGCAGTCGCGCTTGAGCCCGAGCCCTCCGGCGACCTCTATCGCCTTTATAATCCCTGCCATGACCGGGCAGGCCGCATGCGGTATGCATTCGTCGGCCAGGCCGTAGATCTCGGACTCGTGTATGTTCGCTTCCACTTCCGAGTATGCGCTGATCGGCTGAAGGCCCCAGGAAAGCTTCAGCACGTTGGGGCAGTCGCTCTTGATGTCCAGATGGACCATCCCCATGTCTTCTTTGGCGGTTATGAGCGTGCGCATCTTACATACCCCCGCGTCGACCAGCACCCTGCATTCTCCCTCGTTCTCGCTCATTGTCGTCGCTCCTTAGCCTTATGAGGTTGTCTATCCCGGCCATCGACCTGATGTCGACCACGCCTATGGCGGCTATGATGCGGCTGTCCAGCTCTATGGGGGTGACGATGACCCTTATCCCTTTGTAGGGGCCGGACACCGCTATCTTGCGTATCGTGGTCCCTGCGTTTATGACCTCTTCCAGGACCTGCCCCGTGTACGCGTTGTCGATGACTTTTCCGTTCTCGATCCTTATGCCCAGGTTGTCCCTGCTTTTAGCGCATACCGGCAGCCCGCCCACGAGGTCGTGGATGGCGAAGGCCAGCGAGATGAGCTCGTTCCCGGTGCTGCGGGACGACAGTATGTCCTCCAGCTCGCGGTTGAACTTCAGCCCGCCCATGAGCTTCAGGCCGGCGTTGACCGCGCCCATCTCTGCGGCCAGGTCGGTCTGACCGGTCCCGATTATGATGACGTCGTCGTTCTTCAGAGGGATCTTCGACCTTATCCTGTCCTGGAGGCTCTTGTCCACAGGGTACTCCGACCCGGGGAACATCAGCTTGCCGCCCGAGTAGACGAGCGTGGTGGCGCCGGTGGCTCCCGACTTTATGGCGTTGTCGCGCTCCTCGCACCCGAACCTCACGGTGCTCGCCATCTTGGGCACGCGGACGGCGACGTCCCTCTCGCCTATCGTGAGGTTGCTTACTCCGATGTCCTTGGCGATGTCCATATGGGTCTTCTTCCTGAACTCCATCCCTTTGCCCGTCAGGAGGATGCCGCTCTTGCCTATGGTGATGAGCCCTTGCTCCTGGAGCAGGGAGATCACGGTCCTGGCGCTCCCTTCGCCTATCCCCAGGGCCTCGGCCAGCTTCTTTCTTCCTATGGCCTCCTTGTTGTCTAGGATCTCCAGAGCCTTCCACAGGTGGTAGTCGTTGAATTTCGGGAGCGGTCCGCCCATCTTGGTAGAACTGGACATTGACGGATGAATGGATGTCAGATTTAAATATTAATTGGGGCGGCTCAGGAATCGCCCAGGCCTCCGGGCTCTGGGTGTCCCGACGCTTTTAGCCCGGGGAGCGGATTTCATTCACATACTATTTATTGGGAAAGGGTGTTAAAGAAACATGGCCAAAGACTGCGTCGACCTTCTTGTCATCGAGAACGTCTCCAAGTCCTTCAACGGACGGTGCGTTCTGAAGAACGTAAGCGCCAAACTCACCACTGGTAAGATACTCGGACTCGTAGGAAAGAGCGCCGCCGGAAAGAGCGTCCTCATCCATATGCTGAGGGGCAGCGAGGAGTACGCGCCCGACTCTGGACGCGTATTGTACCACGTCAACCGCTGCAAGGAATGCGGAGACCTGGACCTCCCTATAGAAGGGGTCCCCTGCGTGAAATGCGGCGGAAAGACCGAGAAGCTCTGCGTGGACTACTGGGCGCTCAAGGAGGACGACCCATTGAGGGCGGCGGTGAAAGCGCACGTAGCCATCATGCTCCAGAGGACCTTCGCCCTCTTCGGCGACAAGACCGTCATAGAGAACGTGATGGAGGCCGTCACGCCGGACTACCAAGGGGACAGGAGGATCAGCCGCGCCATCGAGATGATCGAGGCAGTCAACATGACCCACAGGACCACGCACATCGCCAGGGACCTCTCCGGAGGGGAGAAGCAGCGCGTCGTCATGGCCAGGCAGCTCGCCAAGGAGCCCCTGTTCTTCCTCGCGGACGAGCCCACCGGGACCCTGGACCCCAACACGGCGGAGATCGTGCACCAGTCCCTCATCGACTACGTCCGCAAGATGAACATATGCATGGTCTTCGCGTCCCACTGGCCCGAGGCCATCACCAGGATGGCCGACGAGGCGATATTCCTGGACGCCGGGGAGGTCAGGAAGCAGGGCGACCCGGCAGAGGTCACCAGCCTCTTCATGAAGGACTACCACTTCGAGAAGCAGGCCGCCGGGGAGCTCGGTGAGCCCATCATAAAGCTGGAGGACGCCAAGAAGCACTACTTCTCCGTCGTGAGAGGGGTGGTCAAGGCCGTGGACGGAGTGTCCTTCGAGATCAGGGAGAGGGAGGTCTTCGCCCTGATAGGGTATTCCGGGGCCGGGAAGACGACCACCTCCCGCATGATCGCCGGGATGACCCCCGCGACGTCGGGGAAGGTGTCCATCAAGATAGGGGACGACTGGGTCGACATGTCCGAGAGCGGCTTCGCAGGGAAGGGGAGGGCCACCCCGTACATAGGGGTCCTCCACCAGGAGTACACGCTGTACCCGTTCGACACCGTCCTCCAGAACCTGACCACCTGCATAGGGATGAAGATGCCCGCGGAGCTGGCCAAGGTCAAGGCGATACAGGTGCTCCTGAGCGTGGGATTCCCCAAGGAGACCATAGAGAACACGCTGTACGCGTACCCCGACTCGCTCTCCGTGGGCGAATGCCAGAGGATAGCTTTCGCGCAGGTGCTCATCAAGGAGCCCCGCATCATCATACTGGACGAGCCTACCGGGACCATGGACCCGATAACCAAGACGATCGTCGCCAAGTCCGTCATCAGGGCGAGGGAGACGCTGGGGGAGACTTTCATCGTCGTTAGCCACGACATGGACTTCGTGATGAACTGCTGCGACCGCGCCGCCTTCATGAAGAACGGCGTCGTGGTCTCCATCGGCGAGCCCGAGGAGATCCTCGAGGAGTTCAACATGGAGCCAGTGCCCGAAGGTGAAGAGATTTGAAGCAGAAGATGGGGAGGCACCTGAGCTTCGTCGAGTGCAGGGAATCGATGGGGCTGGGCGTCGGAGGAGGGCTCGCCCAGAGGGCCACCATCTCCGAGTCCGGAAGGGACGTCGTGGCGGTGGCTATGGGCCCCGGAAGAAGGCACATCACGAAGCCGGTGTGCGAGATAACGTACGCGCTGCGCGAGGAGGGCATAGACACCAGCGTCCTCGTCGTCAACGCGGGCTCGGGGGTCCCTGCTGACGCCCCCGACATGACCACCGGGTCCTGCTTCGGCCTGGACCCCATAGAGGTGGAGAGGATACAGCAGTACAAGGTGGCGCTGATCCACCTGGGCAACGTGAGGGCGCACATCATCTACAAGGCGAGGCTCATCCTCAGGAACGTCGACATACCCGCAATAGTCGTCGCCCAGTGCCCCATAGACTTCGAGGACTTCGCCGCCATCGGCATCAAGACCTCCCAGGTTATGCCGCCGGACGACAAGATCCAGACCAAGGGGGAGATCGTCCACATCGTGACCGGCGTCGTCAGAGGGGTGACGTGCACCCAGGACAAGCTGGACGAGATCGTCTCGAAGGTGCAGTCCATGCTGCCGGAGTGTGGTCTCCGATGAAGATAATAGTGAACGGCAAGGAGAAGAGCGTCAAGGCCGGCTCCACCTTGAAGTCGGCCATCGCCGGCGAGCCTTACGAGAAGGGCGCGCTGGTGTCGGTCCACCTCTCGGAGGAGAAGGTCGTCACAGAGACCAGCGACTTTGAGCTGGTCACCGAGGCGGGGACCATGGTCATGCGCCTCAACGACTCGCCTCTGGCGGACCTGTGGAGGAGCAAGGCCCTGGAGTCCATGAAGGGGGTCAACACCAGATGGGTTACCCACGACATAGTCGCCTTCGGGTCGTTCCCCACGGACCTGGAGGTCGACCGCGGCTCCTACCGCTACAGGACGTACGACTGCTTCTTCGCCCTGGGAGGGTTCGACAACCATACCACCTACCTGATGGTGGCCAGGGACAGCCACAGCGGATCCTACGGCGCCGGACAGGGCGTCATCGGAAGGATAACCGTCGGAAGGCACATCCTGGACAGCATCCGCGAGGGGGACAGGATCCTCGGAGTACGCCCGCTCATGTCCGAGACAAGCACCGAGAACGTGGTGGTCACCGACGACCTGTCCTACAAGCTAGAAGAGGGCTACAGGGTGGAGACCGCGGTCAGCATAGGCCTGGACGAAGGCTCCCCCGAGTCCGCGGAGCATCTGCTGGTGCTGTCCAGCAGAGGGTACATAAAGGCCTCGGAGTCCACCGGGAGCTTCGTCTCCTGCTCAGACGACCTGGACGTGGAGATCCCCTCCGAGCGCATAGCCATAAGGGACCGCGGGTCCGTGGCCGTCAGGAGCTCCGGGCTGGGGACCGGGCGCCTCTACCTCTACAAGGAGAGGAGGCAGCTCTCCCCGCAGCATTCCAACGCAGGCACCGTCACGCAGGGCATGGCCATACTGTCCCATGCGAAGGCGGGCGACAGGTTCACCGTCGTAACCGACCCTCCAAGGGCGCTGTCCGTCGGGATGACCCAGGCGGCGGGGGCGGAGTTCCTCAAGGCCGCGGGGATAAGGCAGGTCAGGACCGGGGACGTCTCCGACGACGCCATAATCGCGGAGCAGTCCCCCGAGCACACCATGTCCGCCCTTAAGGCGGGAGAGGTGGAGACCTTCGGGGTGCCGAGGGACAAGGTGTTCAGGATCAAGCTGAGCGAGGACGACCCCGTGAGCGTCAGGTACTTCAGGAAGATCACCGGGCTCAACCACAAGCCCGTGGGCACTCTGAAGGTCCAGTTCACGTTCGAGGGGCTCCCGATGGTCACCTTCTACGGGGACGAGATGAAGGGGAAGAACCTGTACCCCCAGGAGCCGTTCAAGAAGGTGAAGCGCGGGGACATAGGTCTGACCAACCAGGCCAGGCCCCACCACGGTCTCATCGGCATCAGGCTGAAGGACAGCAAGGAGTACGGGCCGACAGGGGAGGAGCCCTACGGGACCAACCTGATAGGGAAGTTCGTCGACGACCTGGACAAGCTGATGGACGGCCTGAGCGACGACGACAACGTGTACATTACGGAGGAGAGCCTATGAGCGAAGCCAGAGAGACCAGACTTTTCATGATATCGCCCAGGTCGATGCTGACCCCGGACCAGCTGGTCCGCATGGTCCACGCGTTCGGCGAGGGGGCGCTGGTGAAGGAGACCTGCTACGGATGCCTGGTGGAAGGCCCCAGGGACCTCGTCCTGCGGATACGCGACAAGGTCAGGGAGGACTACCGCAACGAGGTGTTCACGAAGATACGTGCATACCCGTGCAGCGACCCCAGGAGGTGCCGCGCCCAGCACGGGACGAGGCCGGGGTTCGCGCAGCTCGAGGAGGAGTGGGCCCTGCTGGCCAAGGTGCAGCACGGCCTGGACCAGGTCGACAAGGGAGCCAAGTACGTCGCTCCCGCAGAGAAGAAACGCATTTCGGTAAACGACTTCAAGAAGATTTGCGAGGTAGAGTGATGAAGGTCTTCATAGATCCGCCGAACAGCCTGGTCCTCTTCGACCTGGTGGAGAGGTTCGGGCACGAGCCGCTCAGCACCATGGCGGCCATCCAGGAGCGGGTGGACAACATCGAGGTGGACATGCCGCCCATGAACGTCACCCTCGACGACGTCGTCAGAGGGCTGAAGTACGCCGGGGTCGAGGTGCCCTCCGGAGTGAGAGGGAGGCTGGCTATGTGGGGCCCCCTTATCGAGGAGGCCGACGCGGCCATCGTCATGGACGACTGCCCCTACAGCTTCGGCTGCGTGGGGTGCGAGCGCTCCAACCTCATGGTGAAGTATCTTCTCAAGCGCCGCGGGATCCCGGTGCTCCATGTGAGCTACCCGGAGGACGACGCGCAGGCCGTGTCGTTCGTGGCGCAGACGAAAGAGTTCCTGGAGGGGTTGAGATGACCATCAAGATAGCGCAGCTCTCGTGCGGTACGGAGTACAGCAGCATCCAGTACGAGATAGAGAAGGCGGCCAGGTCGGTCGGGGCGAAGATAGTCTACCCGGACGTGTCCGCCTCGGATATAGACGAAGCCGTGAAGAGGTTCGGGTTCACCCCCCGCTCCGCGCAGCTCAAGCTGATGATCGCGAGGGCGGTCAGGCTTGCGGACGGGAAGTACGACGCGGACGCCGTCTTCATAACCACGTGCTTCCGCTGCGCGGAGGCGGCCCTGGTCAGGAACGAGCTCAGGAGGTTCATCCAGGAGAACACCAGGCTCCCCGTGGTGACGTACTCGTTCACCGAGAGGCTGAAGGCGTCGCAGCTGCTGACCAGGATGGAGGCGCTGGTCACCATCGTCACCAGGAAGGAGCTGCTGTCGAGGGAGAGGCAGACCGGCATCACCGTCGGCCTGGACTCGGGCTCCTCGACCACCAAGGCCGTGGTGATGGAGAACAACAAGATAATAGGGAAGGACTGGACCCCCTCCGGGGACGTCGTGGCATCGGCGACGACCGTCCTGGAGAACGCCCTGAAGATGGCCGGGATAGAGATGAAGCAGGTCGAGGCCATAGGCACCACCGGGTACGGGCGCTTCACCCTGGGCGAGCACTTCCACGCCAAGCTGGTGCAGGAGGAGCTGACGGTCAACTCCAAAGGCGCCGTCTGGCTCGCCGACAGGCAGAGGGGCGAGGCCACCATCATAGACATAGGGGGCATGGACAACAAGGCCATCACCGTCAGGGACGGGGTCCCGGACAACTTCACGATGGGAGGCATATGCGCCGGAGCATCGGGAAGGTTCCTGGAGATGACCTCGAAGAGGCTGAAGATAGACGTCACCCAGCTGGGCGCCCTCGCCGACAAGGGGGACTGGAGGAACGCCAAGATGAACTCCTACTGCTCGGTGTTCGGGATCCAGGACCTGGTCACCACCCTCGGCGAGGGGAAGAGGTTCGAGGACGTCGCGGCCGCCGCCTGCCACTCCGTCGCGGAGCAGGTCTACGAGCAGCAGCTCCAGGAGATAGACGTGAGGCACCCGATCATACAGGTCGGCGGCACCTCCCTGATCTCCGGCCTGGTCACCGCCATCGGCGAGATACTCGGGGAGGCGCCCATAGTGCCGCCGGACTCCCAGTACATCGGGGCCGTCGGCGGCGCCCTGCTCAGCTCCGGGTTCCTGTGAGGGGTATCGATGGAGACAGAGGTAATAGGCGACGACAGGTTCGGGAACGACGCGTACGCCCACCTGTTCGACGAGATCATGAGCGACCTGAACAAGGCAGTCCTCATCGAGAGGGCGAAGCTCGTCCTGAGGCCGGAGACCCCGCTGTTCGTGTTCTCGATAGTCCTCAAGGCGGAGCCGACGGTCAAGACGATATCCGACGTGTCCAACGTGAGGGCGGAGGCCGAGAACATCCACCTGACCATAGTCCAGGAGCGCTACGCCCCCGCCATCCTGTCCTCGCTGTGGGGAAGGTACGGGAGGAGGGCGGTGATCCAGCAGACCCGCTTCGACCTCGACGTGCTCGGGGCGAAGGAGGACGACGTGGCCGCCATGGTGGTGTCGTCCGGCGAGGAGGACAAGCGCGAGATACTGGGAGCTATCTGGAGGTCGATGCCCGAGGGCATAAAGAACCGCGAGGTCCTGATGGACGGCAACGTGATCACCGTCGTCGCTACCGAGGAGATAATGCGCCCCGAGATGCTCGGCGAGGGCCGGGCCGTCCACGAAGAGATGGGGGGTGCTTCCGCTGTTCGAGGTCATGATGTACGACGGAGGGGTCTACCGCTCCGAGGAGCTCTTCGAGATGATCGAGGACGTCGGAGGGGTGGTGCTCCAGAAGAACAGGAGCTCCCAGATGCTGATGGTCACCATGTCGATACCCGGGGAGGACAGGGAGGCCGTCTCCAGGCTGTGCACCGAGATCGGAGGGGTGGTCAAGGACGTCCCCCTGGCCGGGACCGAGATCGCCGTGGTCGGGCCCACCCTCGGCAGGCACCACATGCCCCATCCCATATGCGACATCGCCGAGGAGCTCAGGCGGTACGGCTCGGTGACGGTCGTCATGGGGCTGGCGAGGGGTAGGGGCAAGGCCACGTCCCAGATCTCCGCCGTGGAGAAGGGCATAATAGAGGAGTACGACGCCGCGGTCTTCGTGCTCGGGAACTTCAAGTCCTGCGTGGAGAAGAAGGCCGAGCTGCTCGAGGGCATACGCGTCCCCACCGTCCTGGTGTCCGGGCCGATGCCCGAAGGGGTCGACGACAAGTGCGAGGCCGTGATATCCGGAGTCGGGCGCAAGGCCTCAAGGATGAGGACCCCGCCGGAGAGGGCGAAGCTGGAGGAGATAGCGGACACCCTGGAGAGGGTTCTGCGCGACAAGAAGCGCAGCCTCGAGGAGGACCCCCTGTTCGTGCATCCGGCGGAGGTCAAGCAGATCCTGGAGAGCTACGAGCCGATAGACATGTGCCTGAGGCCCTCCCCGATGGTCCTCCATCTGGACGGGCTCAGGGTGAAGATCCCCTACAGCGAGCACAGGGACTACCTCGAGAACGTCGAGGTGTTCGGCCGCAGGCTGGGGGAGGTCGCCGACATCTTCCCTTCGAAGATCGACGACAGCAGCGTCATCATCCGCATAAAGACCCGCTCCCAGGTCGCGGACGAGGACGCGGCGAGGAGATGACCGTACGCAGGGGGACCTACGCGATTCTCGTCTCGATGGGCTCCGACTCCGTCCTGGATGTCGGCGCCCTCGGCGAGGTCCCCTTCCCTTCCGGGCGCTACTGCTACGTCGGCAGCGCCATGGGAGGCCTCGACCAGAGGGTGTCGAGGCACCTGACCAAGGAGAAGAAGGCCAGGTGGCACATAGACAGCCTGACCATGGCCGCGGATTCCGCGGAGGCGTACGAGTCGTACCCGGACCCCGTCCCCGAATGCGAGCTCGCCAGGATCGCCGAGGAGTCGGGGATGGAGCCTTGGGCGGAGGGGTTCGGATGCTCCGACTGCCGCTGCAGGACCCATCTTTTCAGGACGGGCGACGCGGCGTTCCGGAGGTTCCTGGCGGCTTCGCAATGCCGTCCTTTCCGTCCTCCTGGTGAGCCATTCTCGCGATCCTCGGGATGCCGCAACGGCGTTCATGTCTCGTTATTTATACATAATCCATGTCTTCAGCGTATTCTGGCCGAATCTCCCTAGCCAAACTTTTTAATTAACCATGTGGTACCCTGACCAATTGTTATCCATTCAAAAGAATGGAGGTCGAGAGCCAAATGAAATCCATAGGAGCAGACAACTCTAAGGTGACGCAGGACGTCATCAGCCAGATCGTCTCAGCCATCGGGAAAGCCACCGCCGCCGAGGGCTGCGCGGTCTTCAAGCCCTCCGAAGAATCGGACCTCTGCAAGGCGATCCCCAAGATACTCGAAGCCGGCGCAGGAGTGACCCCCCTGGCCAGGAAGAAGGCCTGCAGCAAGGGCGAGGTCTTCGTGGACATGTCCGACATGACGTCAATACTGGACATCGACACCGTGGCCATGACCGTCAAGGTCCAGGTCGGCTGCAGGATCGCAGACCTCGAGGCGGCCGTGAACGAGAAAGGGTTCACCCTGGGAGCGTACCCCGCCGGAAAGGACGCCACGGTCGAGGATTTCGTCTACGTCGAGGACGCCGTCATCGGGTCGTACAAGTACGGCACCATCAAGGACTGCATCTACAACGTCTACGCCGTCGACTGCAACGGAGAGCCGTTCGAGACCGGATACGACAACATCGGATACTACATGTCCGGCTACAACCTGACCCAGTCGATGGTCGCGTCCTACGGAAGGATCGGGATCATAGACGCGGTCACCCTCAAGATAGCGCCGCTCGGCGTCATCAAGGCCGTAGGGTACAGCTTCCCGGACTTCGCCTCCATGCAGGCCGCCTACATGAAGATCGTCCACGAGGCGTCGGTCAAGCCCCTGCACATCTCGTTCAACGCCACGAAGAAGTGCAGCAAGATCGCCTTCCAGGGCAGCGAGGAGTTCGTCAGCGCCGACATCGAGGCCGTCGACGCCATCATGTCGGAGGCCGGTGCCTCCAAGATCGGGGACGTGGACTGGCCCAGCATAGTGACCTGCGACTGCGTCAACCCCAAGCTCACCACCTTCTACTTGCCCCTCAAGAACCTGGCCGCCTTCCTCGAGTCCGCCGTCGCTTCCGGGACCATCGCCGGATCGATCCCGGACCGCAGCACCGCCGCTGTGAAGATCGCCGGAGAGCCTGCGAAGGAGGCCGTAGACGCCCTCGCCGACAAGGCGGAGGAGCTCGGCGGAAGGTCCTCCTCGAGATGCTTCAGCAGGTACCGCGACGAGTCCACCAACGCCTTCGCCAGGAGGATCGAGGACGGGTTCATGGGAGCCTCCGTCGAAGACGTCCGCCTCCCGCGCGAGGTCACGCCCGCCATCATCGAGAAGCTCAAGGCCATCGTCGGGGAGAAGAACGTCTCCACCACCGACATGGACAGGATCCTCTACGGGCACGACATGGCCCCTCTTCCGAAAGAGGCAGGGATGGCGTTCAAGAACATGCCCGACGTCATCGTCAGGCCCGTCACCGCCGAGCAGATCTCCGAGGTCGTCAAGCTCGCCTACAAGCACGGGATCCCCGTGACGCCCAGAGGGAACGCCTCCTGGGGACTGGGCGGCTGCATGCCCACCGCGGCCGGTATCATGATCGACATGCCCTCCAAGATGAACAAGGTCCTCGAGATCAACGCCGAGGAGCTCTACGTCAAGGTCCAGGCAGGATGCACCTGGAAGAACCTGCTCGAGGCATGCATGAAGAAGGGGTTCATCATCGGTTCTTACCCCTCCTCGTTCCCTGCAGGCACCGTGGGAGCATGGATCGCCACCAACGGTATGGGAGTAGGATCCTACAAGTACGGGTCCGCCAGGGAGAACGTCCTCAACTCGGTGTTCATCGTCGACGACGGATCCATAGTCACCACCGGATTCGACAACATGGGATCCTACAGGGCGTCCTACAACCTCAACCAGTTCTTCTCCGGAGCCGAAGGGACCCTGGGCATCATGGCCACCGTCACCTTCAGGATCTACCCCATGGGCACCATCAGGCCCCTGGCCTACGAGTTCGACACCCTGAAGGCCATGAACGAGCCTATACAGGACACCGTCAACGACGCGTCCGTCAGGCCTCTGCACATCGCCTGGTCCGACCATCTCCACTTCGAGGGCCAGAGGAAGGCGGGATGGCACGCCCCCGACGTCACCAACCTCTGGCTGGTCACCATCCAGGGAGACGAGAAGCACAACGCCTTGGAGGAGGCCTTCCTGGACGCCGTCGCAGACAAGTACGGAGGAAGGAAGGTCGCCTACGAGATCGCCGAGCACGAGTGGGAGGAGAGGTGCTACGAGTTCAGGGCGAGGCACGTCGGAGTCGGGGAGATCCCCGCCGAGGTCATCGTCCCGACGCACTACTGGGGAGAGTTCACCGACAGGTGCTACCAGGGATTCGAAGACATGAAGATGGAGGCAGGCGGCATCATCGGAGTCATGGTCGACAGGGCCACGACGCTGTTCATGCCGTACTACTTCAAGGACGACGAGATGCTGACCGGGATGCTCTCCTTCGGATACAACTTCTATCTCGGCGACATCGCCGCGGAGTACGGCGGAAGGAGCACCGGCCTCGGCGTGTTCTTCGCATGGAACCTCGACAACATCCACAGCGCCGCCACCGTCGGCAAGATGAGGGAGCTCAAGACCGTCCTGGACCCCCACGACGTCGTCAACCCCGGGCACGTGGTATGCGGATCCACCAGGTTCGGGATCAACCTGACCAAGAACCTGATGGGGCTGGGAAGCACCATGATGCAGGTCATGAAGAAGATCATGCCCGCCGACAGGGCCTTCGCCTACAACAAGGAGAGGTTCAGATACAACGAGCTCGAAGAGAGGAAGGTCCTCGACAGGGTCCACACCCTGGGCGACGGTACCCAGTGACCTGAGAAACCGTCCGTCCTCCGTCCAGGGGGGCGGACCCTTTCCTCTTATCCGACAGTCTCGCCCCGTCCTGCGCCCCTTGGGTCGGCTTAGGGATCAGCTGTCAGTTTCTTTATGTTTTAGTTTAAATATTACCAATATGATGGGGGCATAGGTGGTATGCATCCCAGCAGCGTCCAAGGCTCGCATTCTCGGAAATCTCAAGAAGTCCGTCGAGACGTGGGATTTCGCCCTCATGGAGAAGAGCGTGGACCAGGCCATGAAGATGGGCATACCTGCTGAAGAGATCATCGAGGAGGGGCTCGGGAAGGGGATGGAGTCGATCAGCAAGCTGTTCGACAACGCCAAGATCTACCTTCCCCAGGTCATGGCCGCCTCCAGGACGGTCGAAGGCGCGATGAAGAAGCTGGAGCCCATCCTCAGCTCCGACGCCGCCGTCTACCGCGGGACCATCATAATGGGCTCGGTGGAGGGGGACATCCACGAGATAGGGAAGAACGTGTGCTGCGCCATGCTCCGCGGGGCGGGGTACAAGGTCATCGACCTGGGGTCGGACGTGTCTCCCGACGATTTCCTGAACGCTGCCGAGGAGAACTCCGCGGACGTCATCGGGGCTTCGGCGCTCATGACCACCACCCTCCAGATGCAGAAGAGGCTGGTCCAGACAGCTAACGAGAGGCAGTCCACCGTGATGATGATCTTCGGAGGGGCCCCGTGCAGCAAGGAGTGGGTCGAGAAGATCGGAGGGGACGGCTATTCCGCTTCCGGGACCGAGATAGTCACACTGGTGAACAGCCTAATGAGCCGCAAGGGCCGATTCTGTCTTTCTAAAACCCGATACGATTATATGGCTGTTAACAATACAGCTTTTCGGCGGAAAGGGATTAACCATCCATCCGTCTGGAACCCTCGCACGGCCGGTTACGTCCGGCAACGCGAGCCGCCCCTGGTCCGGGCGGAAGCCAACGCCTAAAAGGACGCGGCGCGACGCAGCTTCGTCCGACGCACTCCCGGGACATCCGCCTCGGGAGGATCCGCCCAAACTGCAATTCATTTGTTTTCCTCCTTTGGGCGGATACCCCTGTCATGCTGTCTTCGGCATGCCGACTGTACGAACCCATCGGTTTCCCTGGACAAAGCCGAATTCATTTGCTCAATGTTATAAACAAGCAGGGCATCACCGTCCTTGTTAAGATGGCTGCACGCAGGTATGTCGACGTCTTCGAGGCGTATGACCGCTTCACCCAAGGCTCCAAAGTGGACGAGAAGGACTGGGACTACAACATCATACCCGCCGCTGCTGCGCTCATGAAGAACCGCTACGAGCTCGATTTCGGCGACAAAATCGTGCCGGAGGACCCGGAGATCGCCGACAGGCTCTTTCTGGCCGGGGTGGACATGCTCCTCGAGACCGGGATATACAACATCGACCTCGGCCGTGTGATGCACATCGACGAGGACGAGCTATACGAGGGCATAAAGATGGCCCCCAGGAAGCTCACCCTCGGCCATGGCAAGGACAAGTGCAAGTGCAAGGCCCGCGTCGGGAACTCCAAGAAGAGGCCGATAATACAGGGCGGACCGACGGGCGCCCCCATGTCCGAGGACATATTCATCTCGCTAATCCAGTCGTACGCCGAGGAGCCGATGGTGGACGCAGTCGTGAGCGGGGTCCTGGAGACCGTGGACGGCCACCAGGTCCTCACCAACTCCCCCTGGGAGATCAAGGCGACCATGGCCGAGGTCAGGTACGTCCGCGAGGCTGTGGCCAACGCGGGAAGGCCCGGGATGGCGATCTAGGGGCCTCAGACCCCGCTGTCCCCCAACGGACGTCTGGCCGCTGGGCTGGGACCGAACGGGATGAGGTACTACGACCCCCACGAGTGCTCCCAGCTCAACGAGCTCAAGGTCGACATGGGCGTCCTGAACATCATCTCCGGGTGGCACTCCTCCGGCGACGTGATAATAATGGAGCAGATGCCGATGTTCGGAGGCTACGCCGGAGGGATAGAGGAGACGGCGATATGCGACGTCGCCACCACGCTCGCCTCCTTCGCGGCGTTCAACAGCGACATACACCTGGACGGCCCGATCCACATAAGGTGGGGGACCACAACGACCCGGGAGACGCTTCAGGTCGCCTCGCACGCCGCCGCCGCGCTGGACTACAACACGGACCTCCTCCTGGCCAACCAGTACTACACCATGGCCGGGCCCTGCACCGAGATGTGCCTCCTGGAGACCGCCGCCCAGGCCATAGCCGACACGGCGTCGGGAAGGGAGCTGCTGTCCGGGGTGGCATCGGCCAAGGGGGTGTCAACCGACAGGGCGACCGGCCTGGAGGCCAGGATGCTCGGGGAGGCTTCCGCCGCGACATGCGGGATGGACATACCCGAAGTGAACGCGATCCTCAACAAGATCGTGTCCAAGTACGAGATGAACTTCTTCAACGCCCCGCTGGGTAAGACCTACCGGGAATGCTACAACGTCGACGAGTCCACGCCCTCGAACGAGTACCTGAACATTTACGACACGGTGCTGGACACGCTTCTGGACTGCGGCCTCGGCTTCTGAACAGCCTTGCGCAGTCCCCGGCCTTCTCGAGGATTATGATCGAGGGGTCCGTGCTCTCCCACAGCTCCCTCCTTCCGCTTCCGGTGAGCACGCCTGCGAACAGCGCTCCCGCCCCGTGCGCGGACATGTAGTCGGTCAGGTTGTCGCCTATGTAGAGTATCTCCGACGGCTCCACGCCCAGCAGCTCCGCGAACTCGCGCATGGCGACGGGAGATGGCTTGGCGTTGTCGTAGGACGAATGGTCCCTTCCCATGACGACGTCGAACCCTTCTCTGGTGCCTGTATGGCGGAGCGCGGATTCGGCGTACTCCAGGCTGCCGCGGGTGAGGAGGCCGGTCTTGAGGCCGAGCGACCTCAGCTCCGCAAGGCATTCTTCGGACCCGGGAAAGGGGACGGCCTCGTCCACGAACTCGATCTCGACGCGGGTGAAGGCGGCGTCTATCTCGTCGCTTATCGCCTGGTACTCGTTCTCGCGCCCGTGCGCTTCGAGCCAGCGGAGTATAGGGTAGCGCGGCCTCTTGATGAAGGCCTCGCTGTAGACCTCGTCGAAGGGGACGCCGTGGGACAATAGTACCTTCTTATCAGCCTCTCCGAGCTTCGAGTAGTCCACATGTGTCTTCAGGAACGTCCCGTCCAGGTCGAACCCCACGGCTTTGATCCTGTCTATCATGTAATCATCTGCGGACCGGCGGCCAGAGCCCTCTTAGCCTTCCGCCCTCCCTCTCGGGGTCCATGGTGCTGACTTCCAGGCCAGGGACGATCATCCTGACCGTGGGGACGCCTATCTCGGGGCGGGTGAGGTCGACGGCTGCGACCATGTCGAACCCGCATTCCATGAGCCTGCCGAGCACCACCTCGATGTCGTCCAGGACGTAGGGGGTGGACTTGTCCTCCATGTCCTCCAAGGCGATCTTCCTGGGCTGGTCGGCGTACCACAGGCGGTTGACCTTCTTGATCTTCTCGTACCCCATCTCCTGCGTGACCTTCTGGAGCTGGGCGTTGATCTTGGAACCGTGCTTGTGGGTCGCCCTGCTCTGAGCGACCTCGGTTATCGCCCTAACGGCGGCGATCTCGGGGTTCAGATGGGTTCCCACCCCTATGGTCAGCATCTCCGGGTCCTTGGTGCGGACGTCGTCTGCCGCCGCCCCTATGGTGGGTATGCCGAGGTCGGTGGTGAGGTCTTTGAGGTGTATCTCTATGCCTCTTTCCGCGAACTTGGCCAGGAGCTTTCCGGGAACGGACTCCTCGTCCTCCACGGTCACGTCCGCGTTGCAGGTCTCGCGGTACTCGGCGATTGACCAGGCGTCCCTCTCGATGTCCTCGAAGAGCGCATGGAGGATGGCCTCCTCCATGGTGTTCCCCGATGCGATACCGTTGGTGTGCCATCTGAAAAGCTGGTAGTCGCCGTCCGGGACGTAAGGGTAGTAGACGGCGCAGGCAGGGACCCACACGGGGCAACCCCTGAACATCTCGAACCCCCTGGTCCAGGCTATCTGCTGCCCCTCCAGATGGTCCAGGACCCTCAGCGGGAGGATTAGGTCCACGGGGTCGATCGTCAGCATGACCTCCGACGCCTGCTCGTAGGTGCCGTAGACGATCTCGTCCGAGTCGCGCTGCTCGGCGCTGTACCTCTCGATGGACTCCATGACAGCCGAGGCCTCGGCCTGGTCCGGGGTGGCTCCCTTACCGTTGTAGAATTTTGGCTTCCCGAGGGCGGTCTCCTCGCGCCTGACAGAGTACACCGGTATCCCGACATCGTCCTTCCCGGTGATGTCCTCAGGGGCGTCCAGCCCGGCCTTCTCTAGCAGCGGCAGGACCTCTCTGAGGGTCTCTTCCGGAGGCTTGATGCGGATTCCGGATTCCGGCGAGTATTTTGGGCAGCGGTTGAGCATCATATAGGTTCCTTAGCGCAATGGCGCACAGGGTACTTATCACTGATTGAAGAAGCGTCAGGTGATGGTAGTAGCCCCCCTTCTGTTTCAGACGGCATTCAACTACGCGTTCTACCCGCCGGTCGCGGGCCGTTCATCCCGGCTGTATGAACTTGCTCCGATGGGGAGTCGCCGTTTCACCAAATCTCCGGGAACGTCACCGCCTAGCGGATCATCCTTCTGCCGGATCTGTGTCGTTTCTGAGCCCTTGCCACAGCTCTCGCCGTACCGGATTGCCCCGGTCCATCTTGCCCTCGGAGGAGGGAACTTCCTCAGCTGGCGCCTAGACGCCTACCGTCGGCCGTCCTCCATCTCCTGACGACCGGCCAATCGTTCCGACTGTTAAAAGGGCTTCGGTGCTCTCGGGGCAGCTCCTTGTCCTTGACCTTGAGCACGATGCTGGAGACGCCGCGGCAGGACCTGAGCTCCGGGATCAGCTCGGGAGGCACCGAGCCGTCTATGACAACCGTGAGCACGGAGTTGTCCCTGTCCCCTCTGTCGTCCACGGCGGCCTGCCTTATGGAGAGCCCGTGCCTGTAGAGGACGCCCGTGATGTCGGAGACGATGCCGGACATCTTCGCGTCGGTGGGGATTATCTTGATCGCCGAGCATCCGATCTCCGGCGCGAGGTTCTCCATCGAGAGCATGCACTCCAGCTTCGAGAATATGGCGTCCAGCTGAGGGGTGGCGGATATGCGCTCCAGGGTGGTGCGGACTATCCTCCTGTCGACGTCCGCGGCGCGGCAGATGGCGGAGTCGCTCTGCTCTATGTCGCCGCAGTACGCCTTTCCACCGGATACCCTGATCCCATGCGAGAAGAGGAGGCTCGCCACCTTCCTCTGTGAAGGGTATTTGCTGAAATGAGTATCCAGTAAATCCATGAGGATGGATTATTTTATTCGTTATTTATCATTTATGTACATTATATTGAGCCATCATCATTAATGATGCAGCCGCATCCAAGTTGAGAAAGAAACGGGCCCGGCGTCTGGTTCCGCGGTCTGCGAAACCGTTATTATGTCGCATAGCAGTGGGCGACGTGAGTTTTATGCCTGAAGCGCCCGAGACCGACGAGCTTAGGAACCAGATCGAGGCCATAGACGAGGAGATCATAGACCTCATCGCCACCCGCATGGAGATCGCCGACGAGCTGGCCAAGGCGAAGAGAAGAACCTCTCAGGGGTACTGGGACGAGGAGAAGGAGCGCGAGGTCGTCAGGAGGTACCACGAGCTGTGCGAGGAGGTCAGCCTCTCGGAGGACGAGGCGAGGCAGATAGCGGAGGTCATCCTGCACATCTCCAAAGAGCGCCAGAAGCATTTCTTCGAGCGATCGTCGAGCTCGCTCCACCGGCTTCTTGGTGTATATCGAGAACCACAGGGACTCCACCATCATGCACACGAAGCATGGTATCACCGATTCCGGGGTCCCGGACAGGAGGATCATGCACATAGACACCGACAGGCCGGTGTTCTTCCACACGCACAGGACGTGATACACCGGGGCCGAGCGCTTGTCCGCGCCAGTCTTCTTCAATATCGTCCTGGAGACGAGTATCAGCGCCGCGAGCCTGGCGAGGACAGCCACGACGACCAGGAGGAACATGTCCGGGTAGGATATGAGGTATCCGCGGTTGGCGTTCACCGAGAGGAACAGCATCACCGCCATCATGAGGTCTATGACCGGGACCTTGAGCCTGGCGGACAGGCGCAGCCTCCTCAGCGGGACCGTCACGACGGCCGGGACGACGATGAACAGGACGATGTACTTCAGTATCTCGAGAGGGTCGACCGCGTCCCCGAGGAGGGCGAAGGAGATCAGCGGGGCCAGGGCGATCCCCGCCACGTACGTGGAGGCCACCGCGACCACGGCGACGTTCACGCTTCCCTTCATTAGGACGGCGGCGGTGACCACGGATATGGCGCAGGGCATGGAGGCAAGCAGGACCCATCCGTGCCACATGGCCGCATGGTCGGGGATGAACAGCGCCCCGACCGCGAGCGTGACCAGGGTGTTCACGACGTAGCACAGCAGCACCGACAGCAGGATCCCGTGCCTGTGCTCAGAAATATCGTCCTTGGACAGCCTGAGCCCGTCCATGGACAGGGCCATCTGCACCATCAGGGCTACGACGATGAGCTCCGAGGACGGCAGGTCCACGGTGTCCAGGAGGAGGCTCAGGGCGAGCGCGCCGGCTATCCAGACGCGCAGGTCCGAGACCACGTCGTACGCTTCCATCATGAGGCGCATGGGCCGCCGATATTTACGTCTTGACAGAGAATACGGGGGAGGCTCCAGGCCTTCCCCTCAAACATAGGAAGAGACGTCCAGCAGGGGGCTCTGGGGCTCCGAGCTCTCCAGCCTGGCGCCTTCGGCTCCCGCGGCGACGATGTAGGCGGTCCCGCCGCGGCTCTCGATGACCGAGGCGACCTTCCCCGGCTCGTCGGTGAGGGCGACCATGCAGCCGCCTCCTCCGGACCCGGTCAGCTTCGCCCCGTAGGAGTATGGCATGGAGGCGTTGACCAGCTTGTTCAGCTCCTTGCAGGAGACGCCGAGAATCGAGAGGAGCTTGTGGTCCATGAGCATCATCCGCCCCAGGGTCTCCACGTCGTTCCGCCTGAGGGCCTCGTACCCGCTCAGGGTTATGTTGCCGATCTCCTCGATCATCTCCGTCGCGAAGTTGCTCCTCTTGGCGAAGCGCCTGACCTTGTCCACCTGCGGGCCGGTGGGCGCCTTGATGCCGGTGTTGCCGATCACGAACGTCATGTCGGGCACGTCGATGTCCGAGACGCACCAGGACCGGCTCCCGCGGCTGAACTTCCAGAGCTTCTTCTCCTCGCAACCGGGGATGTTCACGCCGATGCCGTTGCCGTGGACGCAGGCGGACGCGTCCATGGGGCTCCCGCTGCCCTGCGCCGCGAGCTCGGCGTTGTACGCCTCCTCCACGAGCTCCCTCTCGCCGGGGTCGTCCCCCGCCATCGCGCCGAGCGCCAGAGCCACGGCCGCAGACAGCGCGGCGGAGGACCCCAGCCCGGCTCCGGCGGGGATGTCGCTGCGGGTGATGAACTCCACCGCATGGCGGAGGTTGCGGGTCAGGTAGCGGAAGTGCGGCTGCTTGCCGAACTCTATCGGCTCGCCGTTCAGGGTGTTGCGCTTCGCGCGCTTGACGCTGCAGGTTATCCTGCGGTCGGTGGCCAGGACCACGGCCGGCTTCCCGTAGACGACCGAGTGCTCCCCCAGTATGACGAACTTCCCGGGGGCGGATGCGGTGATCCATTCCCTGGTCATCGGTCTTCCAGTCCGTATCTCGCCATCTCTTCGCGAATGGCGTCGGAGGGGTTCCTCTTGTTCAGGAGGGGCTGGGGTATGTACCACCACTGGTCCGACATCTCGTCCAGCCTCCTGTCGTAGTCCTCCTCGCTCTCCCCTTCGTTCCTCTCGACCTTGGACAGGGCCTCGTAGAGCTCCTTGTAGAGGTCGATCCCGAACTTCTTGTTCACTATGCCGACGCCGATGTAGCCGTCTATGCACTGGGCGACCTCCTCCGCCGTCTCGGGCGAGAGGCTGTCCATGACCATGTCCAGGACGCTGTTGGCGGTCAGCTTGAAGATCATCTGGCGCTTGGCCTCCTCGGGCAGGCTGGGGTCCTCCAGGGCGGATGCTATGAGGTCGTTCCCGAAGAGGTCCGACATGGCCCTGACCCTGTCGGGGTTCCTGCCGAAGGTCATCTTCTCGTGGGCCTCTTCCGGGGACAGCTCGGGCTCGTCGTCGCCGAACAGCCCTGCGTTGGGGTCTTTGTCGTCTGCCATTTCCTTCACCTTAGGCGGGCCATCACTTCAGCCAATATATCCATTCCCTTGTCTATCTTCTCCTCCGAAGCGGCGTAGGAGAACCTCAGGTGCCCTTCTCCGTGCTTCCCGAAGGCGGATCCCGGCGTGCAGATGAGGCCGGACTTCACAAGCTCTCCGGCGAGGTCCGCGGACGGCATGTCGAGGTCGAAGGAAGGGAAGGCGTAGAAGGCGCCCTTGGGCGGGACCATGTCCATCCCGGGGATCTCCGAGATCCTCCTGGATATCAGGTCCCTCCTGGCCTTGTAGGTCCTCCTGGCGTCCTCCAGGTACGGGTCGATGCCGGGGAGGGCGTCCAGAAGGCCGTACTGGGCGGGCATGTTGGGGCTGGCGCAGACGTGGTACTGCATCTTTATCAGGTCCGGCATGACGCTCCTGTCGGCGAACAGGAAGCCCATCCTCCATCCGGTGACGGCCATCATCTTCGAGAAGCCCCCGGCGACCACGGCCCTGTCCAGCCTGTCGAGGAAGGAGACGTGCTCCCCCTCGTAGACGAATGAGTCGTAGACCTCGTCGGACAGTATGACGATGTCCTTGTCCTCGGCTATGTCGAGGAGGGCCTTCTTGGACTCCTTCGTGAGGACGCCGCCGGTGGGGTTGGACGGGGTGTTGACGACGATCATCTTGGTCTTGGGGGTGACGAGGGACTGGATGTCGTCGACGTCCGGCTGGAAGTCCCCCTCCGTGAGCCTGTACTCGACGCTCTTCCCTCCGCATAGCTGGGCGTGGGGGCCGTAGATGACGAACCCGGGGCTGGGGACCAGGACTTCGTCTCCCGGGTCCACGAAGGTCTCGGCGATCTCCAGGAGCGCGGAGGACCCGCTGGGCGTTATCATCACGTTCTCCCCGGACAGGTCGCCGTACCTGGAGTACCTCTTCGCGACGGCGTTCCTGAGCTCCATTATCCCGGCGGTGGGCCCGTACTTGTTGAGGCCGGCGGAAGCGGCCCTGTTCATCCCTTCTACGGCCTCCTTGGGAGGGTCCAGGTCGGGCTCTCCTAGGCCGAGGTTGATGGAATTGGGGCCTGCGAGGTCGAACATCTTCCTTATTCCGGACATCGGTATGGACGATATCCTCTGGGAAACCTTCATGCTCGGGGATTGTCGAACCGCTATAAGGAAGGTTGCGGAGGCCGCGGTCGGGAGCCGTTCTCCGGCGTGTATCCTGAAGACGTTATCACGGCCGCCCTCTTGCCGCTGATGCCAAGGGCGATCCATACGACCTCGCCGTCCAGCGGCTCCGCGGCGTATCCCATCCTGGCGATCTGGTCCCTTGCCAGGCGGGCGGACTCCAGCGGAGGGTCGGCAGAGGACGTCTTGATCTCCACGGCTATCGCAGGGGAGCCGTTGCGTCTCGGCACGAATATGTCGCATCTTCCGAAACCCTTGGGAACCTCTTCGGAAGCTTCCATCCCAGAAGCGCGGAACGCTCCGGATATGATGTCCTTGTATCTGTCGTGGATCATCCTGCTCCGTTCGACGGACCTCCTGTCTTCTTGCCACGTCTTGTCCATGGCGCAGCCCCCGAGTATGAACTGGATGTCGTCTCTGATGGCTCCAGCATCGCGAGACAGGATGTGCTTCATCAGGCTGACGCGGGCCTCCTCTTGGCGGTTGACGGCGCGGGAGACAAGCGACTTGAATGCTGGCGAGATCTCGCGGTTCACCATCCCGACTTCGTATATCTCGTCCTCGCTGTCGAGGCGGTCTCCGGTAGGGTCTGCCCTCAGGTATCCTGCCATGGTCAGATAGGAATATACTACAGAAGGGTCTGAGTCTTCGGAGAACAGGTCCGGGTATGAGATGAACTTCTTGAGAGGGGACCTTATCTTGGATTTCGGGTTCATGTACAGGTTTTTGAGCTCTTGCAGGGCTATCCCGTCTAATTCGGATATGAGGTCTTCGGATATGCCGCCGCCTGTTGAGCCGTCCCAGTATTTCTTCGCAGGGCTCGAATCCCCGATGGAACGTGATTTGAGGTAACTCATCACGCTGTACGGATTGTACACTTCGGCTTTTCCGAACCTGTAGCCGTCGTACCATTCTCTAATCTCTTCAAGCACGTCGCGCCGGTCGTTCCCGGTGTCTTCGAGCAGCTTTTTAATCTCTTCCTGGGTGAATCCGAACAGCTCTTCGCCCTCTATGCTGAAGACGTCACAGACCACGGGGTTGTTGAAGCTGCTCAGCATTTCTGCTTTAGCCAGCGGCATTATCCCAGTGACTACGCCTGTGCGCATGTGGGGGTTGGTCTTGAAAGTCTTTTCCATAAAGGGCATCATCCGTGATACCAGCCTGTCGTATTCTTCATCCGCAGATATGTTCTGGAGATAGTGGTCGTATTCGTCGACCAGGATCATCGTCTTGTTCCCGTGCATCCTTTCCAGGATGTCGCAGATTTCTGCCACAGATCTGTTGAGATCCGCTTCGTCAAGCTCTCTCTTTATCCTGAGATGAACATAGTTTTAGCATTAGACCGTTGAAAGGTACATCGAGTTCCTGTACTCGGTTATGCTCCGACGAGCGGGCGGCTTCAGGTCGAACAGCTCATAAGCCTGCCTCGCCTGTTTGTTCACATATTCCACT
>JAFYAH010000054.1 GCA_017540825.1 Candidatus Methanomethylophilaceae archaeon
CTCTCGGGGACCGGCGGCACATCGACTTCTGCGTCGGCGGATGCCTTCATCTCCGCGTACTTGACGTCGTCGACGAAGAACACCAGGTCGTAGACCGTCGGCTCGTAGACCGCGTCCACGCGGACGGTCCCGTCGTCCAGGACCTCGTACTGCCACTCGCCCTTGTAGTCCTCCCTCTCCGGGACGGCGGGAGCGGCGTAGTCGGAGCCTGCGCAAGCGGTATCCCTGACGTACTCCTTCCCGTCGACGTAGAACCTGATGTCGTATTCCTTGGGCTTGTAGAACGCGTCTATCCTGGCGGAGTTCCCGTCTATCAGGGTCTTGACCCACTCGCCCTCGTAGTCCTCCTTCTCCGGCACAGGAGGGACGCCCGACATGTCGTCTCCTGCGACCCTCATCTCGGCGTACTTCACGTCGTCGACGAAGAACACCAGGTCGTACTCCTTCACCTTATAGACAGCGGTCACGACGACGTCGTTCTCGCCTGTCTCCTCGTACTGCCACTCCGCATCGAAGCCTTCCTTCTGCGGTATCTGCGGAACCAGATAGGCGTCCTCCTCGGAAGCCATGACTGCCTTCGATATGACCTTCCCGTCTGCGACGAACGTGACGTCGTAGGTCTTTGCTTTATCCGCCGCCTCCATGGCGTCGTCGAACCTCTTCGCCGCCTGGGCGATCTTCTCTTCGCTCTCGGCGTTCGCTTCGTTCAGGGACTTCAGCTCCTTCTCGACGCCGCTGGACGTGACCTTGTTCTTCTCGACCATCTCCTGGAACGATTTCAGGGTCTTCTCGGCCTCGGAGAGCTTCGCATCCTTCTCTTCGGCAAGGCTCTTGAACGATTCCAGAGCTTCCCTGGTCTTGAGAATCTCGGAGTCCTTCATCTCAAGCGCCTTCTCCAGGGTGGAGACCTGGCTCTTCTCTGTCGCCAAGGCGCTCTTGACAGACTCTACCTCGGAAACCTTGGCTGCCATCTCATTCTTGATGGACGCTATCTCTGATTCCTTCGCGGCGACATCGCCTTTCAGGGCCTTTATCTCTGATTCTTTAGCGGACAGGCTGCTCTTCAGGGATTCCAGCTCGGGCGTCTTGGCATCCAGGCCGCTTTTCGCAGACTCGAGGGCGCTCTCCGCAGCCTTGAGCTTTGAAGAAGCCTCCGCCTTGGCCTTCTCGGCGAGATCCTTGGCGGATTTCAAGGCCTTGTTGTCCTCGGCCAGCTTTTTAATCTCCGCCTCCTTGGATTCCACGGAAGAGATGAGCTCTGTCTTTTCAGCATACGCCCGCTTCTGGAATTCCGTCAACCTGTGCTCCGAGTCTTTCAGGAGGTCCTGCGACGCCTTCAGCTCCGCCTCCACACCAGCGAGCTTCTTCTCGAGTCCATCGATCAACTTCTTCTTGCCGAACATACTATCACAGGAAAAAAGGTGTAGGTGATTTACCAAGTGGTTTCTTACTCGTTCCAGGCGCCGAACACCCTCCGTCGTGACATATGGCTGAGCGAGCGCGGATTTCGTTCTTTTCGGTGGGGATGCACCGCATGCTTTCGGCAGCGGCATTCGGAATGAGGGACGAGTCGCCTACAGAGACCAGAGCCACCGTCATCAGGACGACGGTTTCGATAATAGACGCCAGCCACTCTGACATGCGTCGGTAATCCACTATAATAAGTATATACTTTCGGATATGCTGATACGTCCTGATTAGTCCTGGACTCCGTTTCTTGGACGACTAGCGCCATGTTGCCATACTTATGCCTCCGTTTGAAGCCGTGCGACTGACGCCATGCAATCGATATCGATAAATAGTGTGCCATGTTAACACGTGTCACGGTAATTGAGATGTTCGGCAAGAAGATCAGGATCGAAAGGATAATCGACAGGAACAGCGGAAACGCGGTCGTGGTGCCCCTTGACCACGGGATAAGCATAGGTCCCGTGCCCGGGATTGTGGACCTCCGCAAGACCGTCAACGACGTGGCCGAAGGTGGAGCCACCGCAGTCCTGATGCACAAAGGGATGGTGCCTCAGGGACACAGGACGTCGGGTAACGACGTGGGCCTCATCCTCCACATGTCCGCGTCCACCGACATAGGGGTGAACTCCAACAACAAGGTCCTCGTCGCGACCGTAGAGGACGGGCTGAAGCTGGGAGCCGACGCCGTGTCCATCCATGTGAACGTCGGAGCCGAGACCGAGCCCCGCATGCTGGAGGATTTCGGAAGGGTCTCCAGCGAGTGCATGGAATGGGGCATGCCGCTGGTGGCGATGGTCTACCCCCGCGGGCCTTCCATAGCCAACTCCTACGACCCCAAGGCCATAGCCCACTCGGTGAGGGTGGCCGCGGAGCTGGGAGCCGACGTCATCAAATGCAGCTACACCGGCGACGTGGACTCCTTCAGCAAGGTGGTCGAAGGATCCATGGTCCCCGTGCTCATAGCCGGAGGCCCCAAGATGGACTCCGACCTGGACATCCTCAAGATGGTCTACGACTCCCTGCAGGCTGGAGGCCACGGGGTGTCCATCGGAAGGAACGTCTTCCAGCACAAGGACGTCAGGGCGATGATGTCCGCGATATCGGACATAGTCCTCCACGGGGCCACCGTGAAAGAAGCCGCCCAGCGCCTGGGCTGAGGAGCAGAGCCGTCGGCTGCGGTCCACGCACCTGCTGCAGTCCGCGGAGACCATCTCAGGCACGTCCCCGAACATGGCCACCTTGCCGGAGCAGACGGCTACGCAGCCCCTGACGCCTTCTATGGAGCCCACGAGCTCCACGGCTCCGGCGAGGTCGTCGGGGCCCTTCACCTTGTTCCCCAGAAGCGTGGCGCAGCAGTCCGCCAGAATGACGTCGTCCGAGAACACGGTGCATAGGTCGCTGGACCCCAGCGATACCGAGGGGCCGATCTTCGCGGACGATGAGCATATCCCCGTGATGACGTCGGACCTGATCATGAATCCAACGTCCCTGAACACGCTGTCCTCCGCGTAGACGCCCACAGGGACGGGCCTCTTCGAGAAGAAGGCTATGTCCCCTCCGTTCTCCGCTATGGCCTCGGACGCGCCCGCTTCCACCATCCTCTCCACGACATGGACGGCCACCGCCCCTGCCACGCCCGCCATCGGGCCCACTCCGGAAATGGAGGAGGCCCTGCACATCCGGCGGACGAGCTCGTCGTCGCTAGAATCCTCCGGATAGGGCTCGTAGGTGATGCCGAAGAACGGGTCCGAGACTATCTTCCTCTCGACGGACGACCTGGCCTCGACGACCGCCTTCCTGGCTATCGGCAGGTAGCCCTCGTCGCAGACCACCGTCAGGACGGTCTCGGAGATCTGGATCCTGTGCCTCATATGTTCAGCTTGAGGGCCTTCACCGAGCAGCTGGTGACGCAGGACCCGCAGGCGATGCAGGTGTCGATGTCCAGGTGGACCTCCCACGTCTCGGGGTCGTAGGTGAACGACTTGCTGGGGCATATCGACACGCAGGCCCCGCAGCTCCAGCATCTTGCCTTGTCGCGGGTGATGTGCTTCTCCAGGTCCCTGACCTCGAACCCCATGGACTTCAGCCTGCCCATCGCCTTGTCCAGGAGCTCCTCCTCCCCGTCCACGATGAATATCATCAGGCCGCTGCTGTCGTCGTTGACCTGGGCCTTGACTATGTTGGGCTTGAGCCCGAACTCCGTGGCCAGGATGTATGCAACCGACTCTCCCACGTTCAGCTCGTCGAAATCGACCCTCACCTTTCTGCGCATCGCCTCGCCTCCCTTACCTTCAGAGGTTTCACCGAGCCGGCCTTGGGAAGCATCAGGCTGGGGGCGTTGAGGAGGAACTCCCCGCGCTCTATCCGGTCCTTGAGCTCCTGGGCCACCTTCTTGGCTCCGGCGTACGACGACATGGACGAGGTCCTTATCGTCTTGCCCTGGTACTCTATCTTCCCCGACCTGAGCTGGGCGTAGCTGTATCTCGCCATAGGCACGCGGCCGGAGGGCAGGCTGTAGTCCAGCATCTCTGCGAACAGATCCTCGTCGGACACGGCCGCCCTGGCCATCACCCCTTCGTCCAGGATGGGGAGCGGGACCCCTATCCCGAGGGCCAGGGAGATCCCGTAGCCGTGGATGTCCAGGCCGCGGACGTAGTAGGGGTCCATCTGCTTCATGTCCCCGATCACAGCCAGGGTCCTGGCTCCTGCGACCGGGACTCCGCCGACCTCCTCGACGTCGGTCTTGAACTGGGTACCCTGCCAGGAGACGTATCCCTCCCCTCCGCCCAGGAATATCCTGGTCCCGATCCCGATGACGTCGCAGTGGGGGTCGTTGAGAAGAGGGGACAGCTGGCCGGCGGAGCTGTAGGACGCGTTCTTCATCTTGGGCAGAAGCTTGCCCATGTAGGTGTACAGCGCCTTGTCGGAGGTGTTGGTGGCCACGCCGTAGTTCTGATACGAGTTGCGAGGGTTGTAGAGATAGGCTTCGTTCAGGTCGTCCAGGGACACGTAGGTGTCTATCTCCTTCCTGACGTAGCAGTCCGTGCCGGGACCTGTGGCGCGAAGATGGATGTCCTTCCCTGCGATGAGGTCCTCGATCACATGTGCGCCGCCGTATCCCTTCTCGGAATCCTCGGTCATCTGAGTGGCGCCGATGTAGGTGTCCACGGCCGCCAGGCCCCCGTAGGCCTGCACCCCGTTGAGAAGAATGTTGGTCATCCTTATGGGAGGGGTGGAATGCCCGAAGTTCAGGAAAGCTCCCGAGGAGCACATGGCGCCGAAAGTGCCTGTGGTGACGACGTCCACCTCCTCGGCTGCCTTCTCGACTCCCTTCTTCCTCACCAGGTCGACTACCTCCTCGGCAGTGCAGACCACCGCTTTCTTCGATCTGATCTTCTCGTTTATCTCCTCATAGGTTTTGGCCACTTGCTATCCCCCGCGCGAACGCCATGACGGCCAGCCATATAGTGCTACCCATTTAAAGCCGTTTTCGGGCCAGGTTCGGTCTCAGTTAAATACAGGCCCGTCCCTACTCGGCTCGGAACGAGACCGGATGATGATGAATCGAGGCTGAAGCGTGATGAGCCCTATGAGTTCTGACGACCGTTCCTCGCACCGACGAGTAGTCGGACATGCTCAGATACAGGAACATGTCGGACAGCTTCATGCCTTCTTCCCAGCGCATGATGTAGTTGCCTTCGGAGGTCACCCCTATCTTCGGCATCCTCCTGTACAAGGTGGCGTGGCGTCCCTTGAACTCGTGGTCAGTAGGTATCGTGAAGACCCTCCACGGGTCTCCGCGGACCCCTTTGAGCCGATAGGCGTAGATCGGCACGAGATGGGACCTCTTGCAGTCGTCCAGCATCCTGTCCGCCTGGTCTATGAGCCTCTGGCTCTTGCTGAAGTGCAGCGTGGGGTCGGAGGAGCTCTTCACCTCGATGGGGAAGGAGAAGTCCCAGCGCAGAGCGACGAGGTCCACCCCGAGGGAGCCTGCCGCCCTTATGACGAGGAAGGGCTCCAGGGAGATGCGCATGTATCCGGCGGTCTCCATGGCGTTGCAGGTCTTGACCATCTTGGACACGGCCTTCTTGTCCCCGATGAGCAGGGACTTCAGCTCCCTCTCGTAAACGTCCCCCGGCGCTGACATCCTATCAGTCTTGGAAAAAACAGGAGATATATAAGGGTGGAAGGGCGGGTGCCCGAAAGTGTTTGAGGGGAGATTCCCTCTTTGTTTCAAGGCGAGAGCCTGCTGGGGTCCCTAGGGAAGAGTATGGCCTCCCTGATGTTGGGAAGGTCGAGCATCTTGACGAGGAGCCTCTCGATCCCTATCCCCCATCCGCCGTGGGGAGGCATGCCGTACCTGAACGCGTCCAGATAGAACGAGAAGTCCTCGGGGTTGAGGCCCTTCTTCTCCATCCTGGCCACGAGCCTGTCGTATCTGTGCTCCCTCTGGCCCCCGGAGGAGATCTCCTGGCCGCGGTAGTCGAGGTCGAAGGAGAACGAGTAGGGCGTGCCGTCCTTCTCCATGATGTAGAAGGGCTTGGCCTCCTCAGGATACTCTGCTATGAAGTAGAGGTCCACGCCATTCTGGGCCATGTAATCCCCGACGATCTTCTCGCCCTCGGTCCCCAGGTCGTCCCCCTCTTTGAGCGGGAGCCCGCCGTCGTTTACGATCTTCAGGCACTCGGAATATGTGAGAATAGGGTACGGGCGTGCGGGGACGCTGATTTCCTTTCCGAGGATCTCCAGCTGCCTCTTCCCCCTCTCCCTGAGGCCGACGAGGACGTGGTCCACTATCTCCTCGATCATCGCCATGACCTGCTCCTCGTTCTCTATCCAGGACATCTCGCCGTCGAAGGATATGAACTCGGTCACGTGGCGGTTGGTGTTGGAGCGCTCGGCGCGGAACGCTGGCGCGATCTCGTAGATGCGGTCCAAGCCGGTGCTCATGAGGATCTGCTTGTAGAGCTGGGGAGACTGCGCGAGATAGGCGGGTCTGTCGAAGTACTGGACCTGGAACAGCTCGGCTCCTCCCTCGGCTCCTGCCGCGGAGATCTTGGGGGTGTACACCTGCACGAACCCGTTGCCGCGGACGGCCTCCTCGATGAGTTCCACCATAAGCGCCTTGAGCTCGAAGATCGCCCTTATCTCGGGCTTCCTGAGGTCCATGAACCTGTTGTTCAAGCGGGTGTCCATCTCGACGTTGACCTTGTCGATGACCCCCATCGGGAGAGGGACGGCGGCCTCGCTGAGGACCTCGGCGGACGCAGGGATGACCTCCAGCCCCAGAGCGGTCTGGTTGCTCGCCTTGACCTCTCCGGTGACGGAGACGACGGTCTCCCTTGATAGCTTCGTGAGGAGCCCGAACAGCTCGGAGTCGATCTTCTTCTTGGGCATGGTCACCTGTATGGTCCCGTGCCTGTCGCGGAGGGTCAGGAAGGATATCCCGCCCATGTTCCTGATGTCCTGGACCCAGCCGCGGACGGTCGTGGTCCCGTCCTCGACCTTGATGTTGCTAGAGTCTCTGACGACTGCCATGATGGCTCGCAATATCTATGGGATATAAGACGGTTGACACTGAGAGCGGACAAGAGAATATCACTATAGTAATACTCGGAAAAGCGAGGGCTAGGGAAGCGGTTTAAGACTATAGTCCATTGTTCAGTCCTCGCCCATCGGGACCGCGTCCCTCAGGATCACGTGCGGGCGCCCCTCGTCCTCGATCACCTTGCAATCGACCTGGTACACCACCTTGAGGTTTTCCTCGGTGATCACCTCATCAGGAGTGCCTACGGCGTATATGGAGCCTCCATGGAGCATGATGATCTGGTCCGAGTACTTCGCGGCGATGTTTATGTCATGGCTTATCATTATCACCAGTATGTCCTTCTCCTCCGTGAGCCTCTTCAGCATCTTGGTCACGTCCAGCTGATGCCTGACGTCGAGGTTGGAGGTGGGCTCGTCCAGCAGGAGCACCTCGGGCTCCTGAACCAGGCCTCTGGCCAGCATGACCTTCTGGTGCTGCCCAGCAGACAGCTCGTTGAACGAACGCATCGCCAGGTGGGAGATCCCCAGCATCTTCAGGGTGTCGTGGACTATGTCCAGGTCTTTGTCCAGCGTCCCCCACTTGCTGTACGGGTGTCTTCCCATCAGGACGGTGTCCACCACGCTCAGAGGGAAGGTGTCGTTGGCGGAATAGGGCACATAGCCCACCAGCTTGGCCATGTCCTTGATGCTGATGTCGGAGACGTTCCTGTCGTTGAGCATCACTGCCCCGCTGGTGGGGGACAGGATCTTGTTGATGCAATGGATCAGCGTCGACTTCCCAACGCCGTTCGGGCCGAGTATCGAGACGAACTTAGGGCCTGTCAGATCGGCGGTTATCCCATGCAGCACCGGGACGCTTCCGTATGCGAAGTCTATGTCGTTTATCTTTATGCGCATCCTTTCACCATGTTTTTTCGATTGTCCAATAGGATGGGTCCCCGCCTCGGAGCAGAAGGCGGGTAAGCGGTTTAGGATTGGAGGGAGTGTGTTCAGCTCAGAGAGGATGCCAGAGCGGACATCATCGCATCGATCTCTTCCGCTGTGGCGGCGGATCCCCTGTGGAGCTGGTACGAGGTGTATCCGTCCACGAACACGTCGCCGTCGAAGGCAGCGAAGAACAGCATGGTGAAGGCTGTGGAGCCCATCGCCATGTTGACCGCCCTTCCGTAGAACCCGTCGAACGAGGCGGACGTCACCTCTGTGGAAGGCATGCCCATAGACTCGATCTCGGAATCGATCGCCACCTTGGCAGCTTCGAGACGGTCGGAAGCGTCCGTGCATCCGTTGAAGAAGACTATTGTGTACGGCGTCATCCTGGAGCCGGTGTCGAACTGCGCTGCGGCGATCACGTCGTTCCCGTCCTCCACGACCGACAGCGTCCCGAACGTGGAAGCGGGCGAGTAGCTGGAGACGAACTTCGCAGCGACTTTGTCGACATCCGCGGATTTCACGGTATTGGAGCCCATCGCCGACTTCAAAGCCTGGAAGAATCCGTCGAACAGGGCGGTGGACGCCTCTCCGCGGTATACCTGGATCTTCAGCGTCCCGTCGACGGCGACATACCCGTCGGAGACTGCGAAATACATCCAGGTCATGGTTCCGCCCATGCTCACGGTGTAGGTGCAGGCCTTGGCGCTGTCGAAGCCGTACTTGGACAGGTCGAGCGGCTCCTTTGCCACGCCGACGTAGGGGTCGGGCTTGGCGTCGATAGATTCGGAGAGGGTCTGGAACAGGGTGTCGATCTCGCGATCCCCGATGATGCGGAAATAATGGGTCCCGTCGGAGACCGTGGCGGTCAATCCGTCGGATGCGCCGTCCACGGCATAGGTCCCGAAGAGGCCTGCGCCATATCCGGAAACGAACGACGTGGCGATTTTGTCCGCACCGACGTTCATGACGGTCTCCGGAGCGACCTCGACCGTGCATTCTGCTTTGGAGTCCCCGACCGCTGCGGTGATGACTGCGGTCCCATAGGATATTCCGACTACCTCTCCGCCCTCCACGGTGGCTACGGACTCGTCGCTGGACGTCCACACGACAGCTGAGCCGTCGCTGGCAGTGGCCCCGATCTCGATGCCGCTCCCGGCAACCAGCTTAACAGAGGCGTCGGAGATCTCGACCGTCACGGGGACTGCCGGCTTGTCCTGCTCCCCTTGGGAATCGGCGACCGCCTTGGCGACCGCGTCAAGGAGCTCCTTGATCTCGGCGTCCGTGGCGATGCTGCCTGCATGGTACTGCCAGGATGCGTATCCATCTACGAAGACGTCTCCGAGATAGGCCGCGAACTTGAGCGCGGTGAACTTGGCCATAGCCGACGCCTCGTGCTTGTACACGAAGCATCCGTCGAATCCTCCGCTGTACACGTATTCGGACGCGGTCTCCCCAGGCATTCCGAGGAGGGCCTCGATCTCTCCGGAAGAGACCGCGTTGTCGTACAGCACCTTGGCCGCGGAGTTCACCTTGAAGACGATGGCGGGGGTCCTGCTCCCTATGGTGGCGGTTGCAGCGGCGGTCGAAACGCTGGCTCCTGCATCCGCAACATACGTTCCGAAGGAGCCGGCGCCGTATTCGGATACGAACGCAGCGACGATGTCGTCCGCCCCTTTGACAGGGGTGATCGGACCGGATCCGCTGGGATCGGCTACCGAAGACGCAATCGAGTCGACGAACTCCTTGAGCTCGGCGTCCGTGGCGAGCGCGGAGGGGCGGTACTGCCAGGTATCGTATCCGTTGACGAAGACGTTGCCGTCGTAAGCTGCGAACTTGAGCGCTGTAAACGTCGCCATGGCGGAGGCTTCGTGCTTGTACCCGCAGAAGCCGTCGAATGTCCCGGCATAGCGGTACTCGCTGGTGGTCTCCCCAGGCATTCCCAAGGGCGCCTCGATCGCCCCGCTTCCGGCGGCGTCCTGGTACATCGATGCGGCCTCGGTGTTCCCGCTGAAGACTATAGTGAACGTCCTGGAGCCGCTGACCGCGGACACGCTTGCATGCTGGGATGTGGCGCCAGGGTCCACGGCGTACTTTCCGAACACGCCGTCGTACTTGAAAGCGAAAGCGGATGCTATCTTGTCGGCGTCGACGTCGCAGACGGTCTTGGAATAGTCCTTCACGCTGTCGTCGACGACGGTGACGGCGCACTGAGCGCTGAGGGATCCGATGACGAGGGTTATGGTGGCTGTTCCGGCTGCGACCCCGGTAACCTTCCCTGCTTCCACGGTGGCGACGGACGGGTCGCTGGACCTCCAGACGGTCGCTCCTGAGGCCTTGGAGCCTTCTGGAGTGGTCTTGTATGACAGGATCTTGGATTCCCCGATCTTGATCTCGACGGTGTCGACGTACATCGATATGGACGTGGCCGCTCCGCTCCCGCCAGACTGTCCGCCGAAGTCCTTCTTTCCTATGCAGAACCCGTGCTCGGACACCTTGTAGTCGCTTCCGAGGTTCTTGATGTAGCACATCTCGACCCATTTCTGGTTGATCGTATCGCCGTACCCGGGGCTGACGCTGCCTCCGTACATCGATTCGACGGCATAGGCGACCTTGCAGATGAAGGGCATGCCGTACATGAAGAGGAACGTCCTGTCGGGGCAGGCGTCCATCAGGTAAAGGGTGCTGGATTTTCCTGTGGTGCTCTCCCAAACGGACTTCCAGTCGTCCTTGGCGTCCAGATAGCTGACGGAGGTCCTCACCGGGGCGAGGATGTAGTCGCCGTTGTACTTGTCGTCGAGGATCCCGACTGTTCCGGAGGTGATGTCCATGCTTCCGTCGGGAATCTCGATGAGGTTCCCGCCGGCCGCGGAGATGAAGGCGGATACCGAGGCCGAGGACGAGGCGTAGAACCCTGTCCCCATGCTTCCGGTGACCCAGCAGCAGAGGACGGAAGGCTTCTTGCCAGATTCTTTGACCGCCTTGCCGACGGTCTCGTAGACGCCGTCCATCAGTTCGACGACCTTGTGGGCCTTGTCGTCGGCCCCGCAGAGGAATCCGAGGGTGAGGTAGTAGTTCTCCTCCCCCTTCACGTCGAACTTCATCGTGATGGTCTGAGTGCCGAGCTTGGCCAGCTCTGCTTCGGTATCGGAGTCGATGGGAGCGCCCATCCCCCCGTTGTTCTGTATGATGGCGTCGATCCCGCCGGGGACCTTGTCCGCCACGTTAGAGAAGAGCGACAGGTCGAAATCGACCATGGTGGAGCTGACCGCGGGCTTGGACCAGATGTCCTTGTAGATGACGTCGTTGGTCTGGGAGGTCCCGCTGCGCCCGTAGACGATGTCCGATAGCCCGAGGGACTGGGCGGCGGTGAATGTGGCGGTGCCGAGGACGCATATGCTGCTAACAGGGTACTCTATGCTCTTCACGTCGCCGTTGCCGTCGAGATAACGGACGGTCGTCCCTTCCTTGCGGTCCGCGAGGCTCTGGGCGATCGCCACGTCATCCTGCCCTACCTTCCCGTCGTAGTTGGCGTCGGCGTAGGGGTAGAGCGTCTTCCAGTCGACGTCGTTGGACGAGTCGCTGTCGCTGTTCTTGCTGACGATGTCTTTTATGAGTGCGACGTCGTCCGCGTTGAGATTGTCGTCGTTGTTGGCGTTGCCGTATATCTGGAGACGACCGTCGGAGTTTCCGGCGACCTTCTCGGAACCATTGTTCTGCAGCAGAAGGAATGCCCCTATCCCTGCGACGATGATTATAGCCGCTGCGACGACGGCAACTATCTTTGCGTTCATGCTTCTTTCTCCTTTTTTAAAGTTAGATTAAAAATGTTTAGGATTGATTAAATTATTTAAAGTCCAGGCTATGGCCATCGCAGACTGCGGAATTAGAATCTTTCAGACAAGATGCTCGCGCTTGTACTGCTTGACCAGTATGAACAGGAACAGCGGCCCTCCGACCACCGACATTATCACTCCGACCGGAAGAGCCAGCACCTTCGCCAGCGCGTCGGATGCGACGAGGAGGACGGCTCCCGCCGCGAACGACCCCAGCAGCATGTACCTGGTGTTGGTGCCCATCGTAAGGCGCACGATGTGAGGGGCCACTATCCCGACGAACCCTATCGTCCCGGTGAAGGCGACCACCACAGCGACCATCATGGACGTCAGCAGCAGGCAGGCGAAGCGAACCCTGTGGGGATCCTCCCCCATCGTGAGAGCCCCGCGGTCCCCGGCGTTCATCAAGCTGAGCTTGTCGGCCATGAGCATTATCGCGGCGCTGCCGACCACGGTCGCCCCGACTATGATCGGCATGTTGCCCCATCCGACGCTCTCGAGATGCCCGAGGCCCCACCTGAACGCCCCGGACAGGTCCGAGGGATTCGCCCAGAGCATGAACACCGTGGACGCCGCCCCGAAGAAGTACATGATGCCGATTCCGACCAGTATCAGCTCCGCGGGGGAGGTCTTCCTGAACATCATCACCGCAATCATGGCCGCCGTGGGGACCAGCGACAGGACGAACGCGTTCGCCACAACCGCCCAGTCGCCCGAGAGCCCTGGGACGAGGGAGACCCCCATCGCGATGGCGATAGTCGCCCCGAATCCCGCCCCGGAGGATATGCCTGTCGTGTAAGGGTCGGCCAGAGGGTTGCGGAACACTATCTGCATGACGCATCCGGCGATGGCCAGGGCGCCTCCCACGAAGGCTGCGTTTATCGCTCTGGGGAGAAGCCGGTCCCAGAATATGATGTCCGTGAACCTCCCGGGAGGGGCCTCGAGCCCGAACAGGTGATGCCCCAGGACAGCGTACGAAGTCCAATAGGACTGGCTGGTGTTGTTGCTGAATCCGTAGAGCGCTATCACGCATACGGCAGCGAGGACGAGGAACCCGATGCAGACCAGCTTCTGCCTCCTGAGGAAGGAGTAGTAGCGGGACTTCATGCCCCCGGCGACGGAATCCTTGGACATCGGTACATCGCCCTCCTTCCGCGCCTTCCGAGCAGTATGTACAGGAATATCGGCGAGCCGACGAACATCATCACTATCCCCACGGGAAGGTCCACCTCGGCAAGCAGCCTGGACACCGTGTCCGCGAACAGGAGTATCACGGGCCCCAGGAGCATCGACGCCGGAATCACATACCGGTTGTCCGCTCCCAGGATGGTCCTGACCATGTGGGGGGCCAGCAGCCCGATGAACCCGATGATCCCAGTGAACGACAGGATGACCGCGACCATGAGGGACGAGACGATGAGGATCGTGTAGCGGACCCTGTTCACGTCCACCCCCAGACTGGTGGCGGACTTGTCCCCTAGCGCCAGGGCGTTGAGGTACTTGGCCGTCATCATCAGGATCGCGGTGCAGGCCACCGTCCCTGCGAATATTATCCAGATGTTGTCCCAGCCGATGCCGGCGAGGCTGCCGATCTGCCAGCGGAAGGACGACGTCAGTGTCTCGTCGTCTGTCCTCACCATCATCAGGGTGGTCAGCCCGCTGAAGAAGTACGAGATCGCCGTCCCGGCGAGGATCATCGTCACCGGAGAGAGCCCCTTCATCACCCCCACCAGCACGATGATTATCGCGCATGGCACCAGGGAGAAGATGAAAGCGTTGCCTATTATCCCGTACGTCCCTATGTTGCCGAACGTGAACCCGAGTATGATGGCCAGGCAGGCCCCGAACACCGCTCCGGACGACACTCCCAGGGTGTAGGGCTCGGCCAGAGGGTTGTTCAGCACGACCTGCATGGCCGCCCCGCACACCGCCAGGCCGGCCCCGCACACGATGGCCCCCAGGACGCGGGGCATGGTGCTGTTCCAGACGATGTAGTCGTTCCAGAACTTCACCGGTTCCTCGACCCTGTCGTAGGATACGCCCATGATGTGGTCGACGATGGCCATGATTCCGTCCCAGAAGGTCATGTCCCTCCCGCTGACGGTGACCGAGTATCCCAAGAGGATGAACATGGCCGCCGCGAGGAAGGCTATGAACATCACCTTGCGCCAGACATAGTTCTTGTATTCCGTGCGGAAGCCCTCGTCCGTGTCCGGCTGCGGGATAGGGTGGCGCCCCAGGATGCTCAATACGACACTCTCCGTCCGTCTGTCATCGATTCCATTATGCTGCCTCGGAAGCGGTTGATCACTCTCTCGAGGATGTACAGGGTCCCCACGGCTCCGAACAGGGGCTGCGGCAGGAACTCCACGCTCATCATCGATGGGAACCTCAGGTCCACCCCGCGGAGGCAGTGGCCGGACCTGGAGTACATGTCGGCGGTGTTCCCGTCGGCGCACAGGATCTCCGTGTAGTCAGGAACATCGGCATCCAGGGCGTCGGACCATCCTATCCTCTCCAGGAACTCTCCCATGAGGGCTTCGGACGGCCCGTACGAGACTCCGTTGTACCTCAGGCATCTCGGGACCATCTGGAGGTTGTCGTAGAAGAACTTGGCCAGTGGGTAGCATATCGACGGCTCCGCGTCTATGGAGAACGAGAACGCGTCGGTGTCGAACCTAGCCGCCATCATGCGGCGGTAGGCCTTCCTGCGTATCCTGTCGATGTAATCCAGAGCCGCGGAAGGGTCGTGCCCTGTCCTCTCAGCGACAAGGTTGATCCACTTTTCGGTATACTCGAAGCCCACAGGGGAGCATTCCGGTATTATCGCGGTCATGCCGTACCTTTCGTGGTAATACTCGGCCGTCTTGAGGGCGTACTCAGGGCATATCGCGATCGCGTACTCCGCGTCGACCGAATCGCGGATCTCCTGTACGGAGGATCCCGCTCCCAGGCAGCACACGACCTCGATGCCCATGAGCCCGAGGATGTGCGACATCTCCTCGTTCACGGACTCCCAGTCCTTCTGCAGGACATGGTTGCCGAGGAGCACCGCGGCGTTCTTCCTGATGCCCTTCGCGGGCTGGTCCAGCTTCTCGAGGACCCTCTTGAGCGTGAGGTCTATCCCCACGTTGATGGGCTTGGAGCTGAGGTCGGCGTCCAGTACGATCGCCCTGTCGCTGAGGCCGGCCTCGTCTATAGCCTTGTAGCAGTCGTCCCCGATGAGGGACGCTCCCGGGGAGCAGACGACGGCGACGAACTGGGTGTCGCGCTCCTTGATGTACTGGAGGGCGTCGAACACGCGGTCGTAGGCGCCGTATATGTAGTCGCTGGACTCCAGGTCGGTGCAGGGTATCCTGGCGCTGCCCCTGTAGTACGGCGTCATCCTGTTTACCGACTTGTCCGTGCGCGGATAGACCTTGTTCGTGAGGGCCCAGAGGTTCTTCCTGCACCCCTCGGGCCCATGCATCAGGACAGTCGAGTCCTTGATGCCCTCGATCGCCATCGTCACCCCGAAGAATCCGTCGGGCTTAACTATCATCTCAGTGGCCTCCTGTCATGGATCTTATCATCTGCAGCATGACCGGGGTGATCCCGTCTAGAGTCCTACCCTCCTTCATCTGCTCGAGCGCGGCCTCCATCTTCGGAGGCATGCGTCCACCCATCATCGCCTTGATGGCGTCGATCTGCTGCTGCGTCAATTTCACCGGCTCGGCTCTGGCGGCATCTGGCCGCGGCTCGTCCTCGCCCTTCCAGCTCCTCCATCCCATCGTGGGGGCGCTGGTCATCATCGTATGCATGTAATCGAGGTACTCTATCGAGGCGTAGTGGGTGAAGCACTGGTAGTCGCGGCTGAACTCCTTGAACTGCTGCCCGTGCCACCCTATCATGACCCCGCCGATGACCATGTCCGGATCGCTCTCCTGGACGGCCGCCTTTATCTCCATCGGATTGGACATCTCGCGCACGTTAAGCCTGTCTTTGTAGCGGGACTCGAAGTCTTCTCTGGGCCCGCTGCCTCCGCCCATCCTCATCCTGAAGACGTAGTAGTTCCTTATCTGGACGCCCGCATCGAGCAGTACCTCTATGATCCAGTCGTCGTCTCCGAGTATCCCCGATATGACGTCGGCGGTCTTCCCCTCGAAGAACGGCCTGTGCCTGTTGACGGCATCCGCGTACTGCCGCCTTATCTCTTCGCAGACGGCCTGGGCGCGGCCCTCTATCCCATACTCCTTGCCGATCTCCTCGACCCATGCCAGAGTGTCGGAGTACCCTTTGGGGAGGGGCTTCGAGAATATCATCATCCCCTTCTTCTCGGCCATGGCGCCGGCCATCCCGTTGACGGTCGGATCGTCGAAGGTCCTGACGTTGAGGATGTTCTTTTTGCATTCAACGACCTCGTCGAAGAAGACGTTGTCGATGATCTTGTGCACCTTGGTGAATCCGAGGTCCTTCAGCAGCCTGTTCGTCCATTCGCTGTTCCTTCCCGAGGAATAGACGATGAAGTTGTCGTCGATGAGGTTGCACTCCATGTCGACGGGCTCGCGGCTCTCGTCGATGAATTCGATGATAGCCTGCATGGCCATCAGGCGGCCCTCCTCGGAGCCCCCGGTCAGGTTCCCGTCGGCTTTGACGACCACCAGGTTGAGCCCGGGATACTCCTCCTCGGCTCTCTTCTTGATGAGGTCCAGGTTGTCGCCAATCATCCCCGGGACGCAGGTGGTGACGACCATGATGGTCCTCCTCCCCTTGTCCGCTTCTGCGCGGATGATGCGCATGAGGTCCTCGTGCCCCCCGAAGATGGACGAGTCGTTGCTCATGCGGGTGGACTGGATGTTGTTCCTCAGTATTCCGACGGTGCTGGGGTTGGTTCCCATCTCGGTGAGGAAATGGACGTCCTGAGTGTGGGACATCACGTAGCCACAGCTGGCAGGCCCGTGGATAATGATGGGCAGGTCGTTGACCCTCCCTGCTGCGAAGACCGCACCGCGGCTCGCACAGGATCCCGTCCCCCTACGGACCTTGCCGCAGTGGCAGGCCTCTCGCTTGAAGTTGCCGAGAACGTCGATGGCCTTGCCTGCCGCCAGATCGTTGAGCTGGGCGTCGCTGAGAGGGTGGGGCTCGTACAGCTTCCTGGAGCCTCCGCTTATCGCCAGCACGTCGTTGGCCAGCTGGCCGTAGATGGAGGCGGGAACGGAATCGGGGAAGGCCTCGGAGACGGTCTTTCCGAGCCTCTCCGCCTCGATGAACTCCCCGGAACGAGGTATATCAACGACTATCGGCAGCCCTACCCCGTCCGCGAACCTCTCGACGATCTCGCGCTCGTTCTCCACGTTCCTCCTGTTGAGGATGATCCCGGCCACTCTCGGGCGTGCGGTGCCGAAGTTGAGAAGCCCGCGGAGGATGTTGTTGGCGGCATAGATCGCCATGAACTCCCCGGAGGTCACGATGTAGACGGCGTCCGCGTATTCGTTCCTCATAGGGACCGCGACGCCGCCGCAGACGACGTCTCCGAGGACATCGTAGAGGGTGATGTCCTTCTCGATGTCGTTTATCCCCATCTTCTCGATGGTGTCGAAGGTGGTGAGGATGCCTCTTCCTGCGCATCCTATTCCGGGTTCAGGGCCGCCCGCCTCGATGCACATCACCCCGCCGGATCCCGTGAGCATGATGTCCTCGAGATTCCTCTGGGAGGGAGGGGTGCTCCTGATGTAATCCAGGACGGTAGTCTGCTCCATTCCGCTGATCAGATACTTGGTGGAATCGTGCTTGGGGTCACATCCGACCTGGAGCACCTTCGCCCCTTTCTTCGCAAGGGTGTACGACAGATTCGAAGACGTCGTCGACTTGCCGATACCGCCTTTGCCATAAACTGCGACTTGCAACATCTGTCTGAGTGAACCATAGTAATTATTTAAATTTTGGTTATCCTAAATATTTTTAGAATAACCTAATATAATTTAGTTTATTCAAAAACATATATCTGAGCAATTAGAGAAACTATTAATGTAAATATGATTAAATATATCAAATTATAAAATAATTATAATATAATCAGAAAAAAATTAGAAATAAAATTAAATTTAAAAAATAATGGCTATAAATAGTTTTAGTAACAACTATCATTCATCCATCCAGTGTCATCATGATATCCAGTCCTGCAGCGCATGTCTGCAGGATCTCACGCTCGAACCGCGTATAGGAAGGCCCTCGCCCAGGATCGCATCAGGAGCGCAGGCAGCGATCATCTCCATGCTGGAGCCCATTCCGCTTCCTTCGTTGGTGCATAAAGGATGTATCGTCTTGCCTTTCCAGCCATTGCTCTCCAGAAATGTAGCGACCGGCATCGGAATCGTCCCGCACCAGTTGGGGTAGCACAGATAGACCTCGCTGAATTCGGAGACGTCAGGACAAACGCTCAGAACAGGGCGATGGAACTGGACCCACTCCTTCTTAGCACGTTCCACCTGGCCGCGATATTTTCTTGAATAGGGATCCTTAGGAACTATCTCCATGATCGGACACCTAAGCTCTTTCGACAGAATTGTAGCGGCGACCTTAGTATTTCCAGGGTCGCGCTCCTCGTATTTGCCGCCTACATACGTTTCTCCAGGAACTGAGAAGAAAACCACACATTGCGGTCCGACCCTGGCTGCCACTTCTTTCATAATTTAGGATAAACTAAATTTTACATATTTATTTGTAGCCAATCCTTAATCGTAGACGCAGAACAGAATGCTAAAAAGAATGACGCACAGCCTATCCTACGGGAGCATCTGCTCGTACGCACCTGTTACGACACACTTACGTCGTCCACCGCCTGGATCCTCCCTGACAGCATAATAGCGAGCGGAAGTCTGCTGACGAGGCACAGACGATCGGTTCTGACAGTGCCATTGTCGGAATAGCCACGACGGAGGCCAGGTTTGGTGCCCCTGCGAATGTCGATGGGGACGGGCTCGTGAACGGATGGGGCCGCATAGCTGCAACCCTCCAGTCCCCGAATTTTTATTTCTACGAAGGTCGAGCGTCCCGGAAACGGAGAAGCCGACGACGATGCACGCGAGCTTCCGCATATGAAAGCCCAAAAGGCTAAAACCTCTTGACAAAAAGCGATCCCGGGCGAGCAGAGGGCCCGTCCCAGGATACATGGATCATTTCTTCTTTCCCTGGTCGGCGACGGCCTGCATCTTGGACTGGATGGCCTCCTGGTCGCCTAGGTAGCGCTTGCTGACGAACCTCATGTCCTGGTCGAACTCGTACACCAGCGGGACCCCGGTGGGGATGTTGACGCCGACGATGTCCCCCGGGCCGAGGTTCTCGAACAGCATCACCAGGGCGCGGAGGGAGTTCCCGTGGGCCGCGATGAGGACCCTCTCGCCTGCCATCATGCGGGGCTTGATCACCTCGTCGAAGTACGGCTTCACGCGCTGGACGGTGACCTCCAGGCTCTCCGTGAGCGGAATGTCGGCAGGGTCCACGTTCCTGTAGGGGTCCTGGCGGGCGGCGTTCCTCTCGTCGTCCTCGTCGAGGGCCGGAGGGCAGACGTCGTAGGATCTCCTCCAGATCTTCACCTGGCTCTCGCCGAACCTGGCGGCCGTCTCGGCCTTGTTGAGCCCCTGGAGGGCCCCGTAGTGGCGCTCGTTGAGCCTCCAGGTCTTGACCACGGGAAGCCATTCCCTGTCCATGCTCTCGAGAGCAAGGTTGAGCGTGTGTATCGCGCGCTTCAGATAGGAAGTGTAGCAGATGTCGAAGTCGAATCCGGATTCCTTCATGATCGTCCCTGCGGCCTTGGCCTCTTCGCGTCCCTGGTCCGAAAGGTCCACGTCGGTCCATCCGGTGAACAGGTTGAGCCTGTTCCATTCGCTCTGTCCGTGGCGCAAGAGCACGAGCTTGATTGTTTCGTCTGACTGAGACACCTGCTTCCCTCTATATCGTGAATGGTTTAGATGGATATAAGTATCGTCATCCAAGAATCTTCAGAAGTCGTTCAGCTTGAACCTTCCGTAATCGAACCTGCCTTCGGGGCATACCTCCCTGCACTTCATGCACGCCGTCCCGAGGCAGTCGCCCGTCCTGACTGAGAATCCGCTGCCATCGTAAGAGAGCGCCCTGCCCGCGCACTGGTTGACGCAGGCCATGCACTTCGAGCAGTCCCATGTCGCGCCCATCGAGGTAGACAGGGCGGCTATTTCCAGGGACTCGCCTATGTCCCTGATGTCCCTGATGCAGGCCTTCTCGACCCTGGTCGGGGTCTCCCTGTCGAGATAGCCCTCCATGCCGTACCGCTCCAGCGCCCTGCGATAGCGAGAAAGCGGCATCCCGTCGTTCCAATAGCCGAACTCGTAGAGGTACAGGTCCCTGAAAACATCAGAGGACGCGAACATCGTATGCTCTGTGACCAGCCTGTCCCTCAAGGAATTGAGATCGTCCAGCATCCCCGGATCCAATGCGAGGTCCTTGGCCAACTCCAGAGAGGTGTTCCCGACCTGGACCACCCGCTCCGCATCCGGTATGATGAGGCCGACGCTCTTCGACTTGACCGGGTCCACGTAAGTCCCGGTGGCACCGGCCATGTACATAGTGCGGATATCCTCGGGATTGACTCCTGCCCTGATCATCAGGGTCATGTGCCCTGCCCTGATGGCTCCGATCGCCTTCCCCGCTTCCTTCAGGTCCTTGCTGTCGAATGTCACCTTGCGATTGATGCGAATAGGCTCGTTGCGGACCTTGGCGTCCTCTATGCGGCCGTCCTGAAGCCCGGCGTAGACCAAGGCTACCACCCCAGTGCCGGTGATCCCGACAGGGCTCCTCCCGTCCGGGCGGGAGATGTCGCTGCGGAGGTTCAGCATGGGGCCCTCCCGGGCGATCAGGTCTTCGTCCAGCACCATGGCCCTCCAGCCTTCCGGAGTCCTGGACAGGTCGCTGACCGCCCCTGGTCCGGCCACCATGCCGCATCTGATCTGTTGCCCTTCCATGGCCGGGCCTGCGGCGGCGGAGCCGGTGTAGATGTCATCGCCCACCTTCAGGGCCATCTCCGCGTTCGTGCCGTAGTCGGTGACCATGCACATGTCGTCGTCCAGGAACCCGGACTTCAGCATCATCGCCAGGGCGTCCGCGCCTATCTCGTGCTTGACGGCGGGAGGCACCAGTATCTCGGTCCCGGGAAATCCAAGCTTCTCACCGTCCACAACATGCCCGGACCTGTCCAGCGGCGCTATCCCCTCGCTCCTCAGCTTGTTCTCGCCTGCGAACGCCAGGTCCCTGATGTCGATCCCCTCGAACAGGGACAGCTGTATGGGGTTCCCGCAGATCGCCAGCCTGTCTATGGAGCCCGCTCTCAGCTTCCTCACCACGTCGTGGACGGCCGAGAGCAGTATGCCGTGGGCCAGGCCTGCGCCGAACTCCATGGCGAAGGACATGTGGTCCATCACGTTGGCGCCGGGGATGGGGTTCCTGGTTGTTATACAGGTGCGGACTGTGCTCCCGTCGGCGGGATCGAGCAACTTCCCCCTGATCCCGCTGGTCCCGATGTCGACAGCGACTACTCTTCCCATGATACCACGTCGAAGAATTGGCGGGACGAACCCGCCTGTTTGCTCAGTGGAAGTCGTTCCACTTCTTCTTTCCGCCTATTATGTCGTTGGCCGCATGCACGGTCTCGAGAGGCGACTTCGTGTAGAGCGAGTTGTCGAAGGTGCTGACGAACGCCTTGGACACGGCGGCGCCCCCGCATGCTACGGAGACCCCGGTCTTCTCCAGCTCCAGCAGGAGAGCGGTGTCTATGAGCCCGTGCTTGGTGGTGCTCATCAAAGTGGATCCGCACACCAGCTTGATGTTGTTCTCCTTCACCACCTGCAGGACCTTCTCCTTCGGGACGTCCCTTCCTATGTCGAACACCTTGAACCCGTTGGCCTTGAGGATCGCGGCGCAGATGTTCTTCCCGATGTCGTGCAGGTCGCCCTCCGCCACGAACGATGCGATGTTGCCCCTGCTGGGGACGTCGCCTATCTTGTCCTGGCAGAGCTTGATGCCGCCCTGCATCGCGTCGTTGGACATCAGGATCTCCGGAACGAAGCTCAGGCCGAGGTCGTACATCTCGCACTGGACCTGGATTCCAGGCATCAGGGCGTTGGTCACGATGTCCACAGGGTCCTTCCCGTCGTCGATGAGCTTCTTCACAAGCCCCTCGACGATCTTCCTCTTCCCGTCCAGGACTCCCTGCGACACGGCCTTGTAGTCTGCGTTGGCGGGAAACAGCTCGGCCTTCAGCTTCTCGGCGCTTATCTCCTTCTTCGAGGCGGGGCTGATAATGCCCAGCTCGATGGCCATCCCTTCCTGGACCAGCCTGTTGAAGCGGACTGGATCCTCGACGCGCATCCTCTCGACGTTCTGCATCATTATGTCCATGTGCATCAGAAAGCACCTCCTTCGATCTTGTAGTCGGCCATGGCCTTGAGGTTCTTCGCCTTGGCCCTCCCGTACGCGCGTACGCAGTCGTCTATGTCGCACTGGTCGGGTATCGGGGTCTCCTTGCACGCCCTGACGTACGCCTTCAGATTAGCCAGAGGGGTGCCATTGGACACGTCGCACGCGGTCCCCACCACGTCAACTCCCTGCCTGATGCATTCCGCGGTCCTGTCGTACACCTGCTGGGGCGTCCCGTTGGGCATCAGGTCGATGACGTCCAGGCTTCCCAGGCACTGCATGTCGTTGCCCAGCTCCTGCCTCACGAACCATGCCGGGGGAGCGTCGAAGGAGAAGCAGTCCATGCCGCTCTGCTTGATCAGCGGCAGCAGCTTCTCGGTGTGCCCGCACATGTGCAGGATCTTCGGGGCGCTCACGGCCCTGGCGAACTTCTTGTGGTACGGGAGCACGAACTCCTTGTACGTCTCCGGCGAAATCAGGTCTCCGGATGCCGACGGGTCGGCGGGGAACAGCATGTGGGCTCCGGCGGCGACCTGCTGCCTCCCGTACTCTATGCAGAAGTCGGTGGCCGCCTCGATGGCCATGTGCGCCTTCTCCGGGTCCGTGACCGTCATCATGACGAGCTTCTCGACGCCCATTATGTGCCCGGCAACCGTGAACGGCGCCGTGATGACGGGGATTATAGGAAGATCGCCGCAGTACCTCTCGCGGAGGATGCTGATCGCCTGGCAGACCACGGCCGCCCTGTCCTTCTCGTAGAACTTGTCGTCCCACGAGATGTCCTTGGGATCCTTGTAGGCCGGACCTGTCACAGGCGGGCGGTCCGGCTTGTTCCAGTCCAGCTTGCATCCCAGCACTTCCGCTTCTAATGATATGTCGAACTGCGGTCTGGCCGCCTCTATCCCGCACACCTCGTACGGAGCCGCGGCCAGGTCCGCCATCATCTTCGGATCCCTGTGCGCCTTGGGCCAGGACGCTCCGCAGAACTCCATCAGCTCCTTAGTCGTCTGCGCCAGGGGATTAGCCGGAGGCACGTAGTCGACGCGTCCTCCGAGAACAGCTGCCAGAGCGCGCCTGGCACATGTCATCTCTTCCATCGTTTCTTCCTCCCGGGCGGATTTCCCGCCTCTGAGGGAAACATCCTGATGTTGGATTATATAAGATTACATTTTTTGTAATGTTATGATGACCTATCAATAAATTAAAAAAGATTTTACCGATGATGTATTGGATATATTGTCATAATTTCCTGCAATCCGATTAGTTATAAATAAGCACAAATCGGTAGTCACTAGCATCGGAGATCGCTGCCGGCCTGCGCGATTGTCGAAAGGATCAGACCAGGCGCAGCGGGACATCCAGGCCATCTCCGAACGCCTTCATGGCAACGTAGCTGTTGTAGACCATGTCGGATATCGCCCTGTCGTAGTAGAACGCCATGTGATGGGTCAGGAACACGTTGGGAAGAGAGCGGAGCTCCTCCATCAGGTGCTCGGACAGATCGACGTCGCGGCAGTCGTTGTAGTAGTACCGCAGCTCGTCCTCGATGACGTCAAGCGCGGCGCCTGCCAGATGCCCCGACCTGAGCGAGCCTATCAGCGCCCTGGTGTCCACCAGAGGCCCTCTGGCGCTGTTGACGAGGAACGCCCCCTCCTTCATCCTCGCCAGCGCGTCAGCGTCGATGATGTGGTGCGTGGCCTCGTTGTGCTCCAGATGGAGGGAGACCACGTCGCAGCGCTCCAGGAGCTCTTCGAGGCCCATCCTGGTGGCGAGACGGTCCGCCTCCGGAGAGGGGCTGCGGTTGTAGTAGCAGAGCTCGCACCCGAAGCCGGACAGGTCGCGGAGGACCGCCTTGCCGGCAGCGCCTGCGCCTACTATCCCTACGGAGAGGTCCTTGAGCTGCCTCCCCATGAGGCCCTCGAGCCTGAAGTCGTTGGCGGCGTTGTTCCTCTGGATCATGCGGAGGTTCCTGATTGCGGCGAGGATCATCATCACGGTGTACTCCGCCACCCCGTCTATGCTGTAGGAGACGTGTGAAACTACCATGCCGATCTCCTTCGCATGGGCCAGATCAATGTGGTTGTATCCGATCGTGCGCGTGCAGACCATCCTGATCCCGACGTCCCGGAGCCCGTCCAGGACCTCCGCCGTGACCGGAGTCGTCAGCACAGACACGAAGTCGCTCCCTGCGGCCAGGCTGCAGTTAGATGCCGTGGGGGCCTCCTCGGTGAACCCTAGCTCGAAGCCGAACTCCTCCGCGAACCTCTTGAAATACTGCTCCTCGTCGAACCTGCGGCAGCTGTAAGCGAAAACCTTCATCCCTGATTCCCGCCAGCGTGAATCGCTGGATACTATTTATACACGTCCAAAAAGGCATATATGCGCCCTATGACGATGAGCGGACGTGACGGCTAAGGCGCTCTCCGCAGCATCCGTGATCGCATGCGCGTCGATTTGGGGATTCATCGGGATATGCACGAGGACCCTCTCGGACGCCGGCATGGACTCGGTCCAGATAAACGCGGTGAGGTCGACGGTATGCCTCGTCGCCATCGCGGCGGCCCTCCTTGTAATGGACAGGGGCGCGTTCAGGATAAAGGCCAAGGACCTGTGGGTGCTGTTCCTGGCGGCCCTCACGAAGGTGGGCATGGACGTCCTGTACATCCAGGCGCAGACCATGATCGACCTCTCGATGGCAGGAGTGCTGCTGAGCACCCACTGCTACTTCTCCATAGCCATCTCCTACCTGGTATTCAGGGACAGGATAACCGCGAAGAAGATCCTGGCCGCCGTCATAGGGTTCTCCGGATGCGCTTTCGCCGTAGGGCTCTTCACCGGCGTGCGGGAGCTGGAGATACTCGGGATCTGCATCGGGCTGGGAGCGGGCTTCGGGGAAGCTCTGCACGCGGCCACGTTCAAGCTGTCGCTGGACAGGGGGAACTCGGAGCCCACGGTATTGTTCTACGTGTTCGTGCTGAGCACCGCCATGCTGATGCCCTTCTCGGACCCTGCGGGCACGGTGTCCATCATGGCCGGTAGCACGGAGGTCCTCGTCGCCTCTTTGGCTATAGGGCTGGTGTTCACCGCCCTCCCCTACTATCTGTATTCCAAAGGGCTCGCTGGCCTGGACATAGGGACGGTGTCAGTCCTCATGTTCCTGGAGACCGCGATGGCGTCCGTCGCCGGGCTGATATTCTTCGGAGAGGAGATGTCCCTCCACAGCGTGATAGGTATCGCCCTGATATTCGCGTCCCTGGTCATCATGAACCTCGGCATAAGGGACGAGGAGCGCAAACAGGATAACGCATGAGCGCATCGCCAGGCCCGGATGTGGAGGATAGGAGACGTTCGCATCGACGGCCGCGTGGTCCTTGGGCCGATGTCCGGATTCACTTTCGCCAGCTACAGGGACTTCATGAAGCCTTTCGGGGTGGCGGTGTCGATGACGGAGCTCACTTCGGCCATGGGGATAATCCACGACTGCGACAGGACGGCGTCCATGTACGTAGGGTTCGGCCCCAACCATCCCACGGGGCTGCAGCTGTTCGGAAGCGACCCGGATAAGATGGCCGAGGCCGCGGAGACCGCCCTGAAGATGAACCCCAACATCGACTTCTTCGACATAAACATGGGATGCCCCGTCCCGAAGGTCCTTCGCAGCGGGTCCGGATCCGCCCTCATGGGGGACCCGCGGAAGTGCGGAGAGATCGTCAAGGCCGTGAAGAGGCGCACAGGCCTCCCAGTGACGATAAAGACCCGCCTGGGGAAATCGATGGACTCGATGAACTACCGCGACGTCCTGGAAGCCTCCATAGACGCAGGGGCGGACTGCGTGATGATCCATGCCAGGACCGTGAAGGAGAGGTACTCAGGGACTCCGCACTACGGCCTCGTCGAAGGGCTCCAGTCGGAGCTCCCGGTGCCCTTGGTGGTCTCCGGGAACGTCTACAACCTCGACGACGCGGTCTAGGCTTCCGAGTGCACCGGCGCCGCCGGGATCATGGTGGCCCGCGGAGGGGTGGGCAACCCCTTCCTGGTTACCCAGATCGACTCCTGGTTCCGCTACAGGAGGAGGCTGCCCAACCCGACGGTCGCCCAGCAGATAGACTGGTGCATGCGGCTATCCGACGCCGTCATAGAGGAGAAGGGGGAAGCCGTGGGGATAAGGAAGCTGCGCAGCATAGCGCCCAAGTTCGTGGCTGGGTGCACGAGATGCAAAGGGAGCCGCCGCCTGCTGTCGACAGTCCCGACGACCAGGGAGGAGCTGTTCGAGATGCTCCTCGAGATAAAGGACAGGGCAGGGTCGGAGGTCGTCCGCTCCGCTGTCCAGAGCGATGTCGCGTGCACGCACGGAGAGGATTGAAGAAGAGGCTAAGGGGTTTGATGGGATGCGTCCGGCCGGGAAGCATGAGGAGCCACCCGGCCGAGGCGCGATCAGCTCTCCATCCCCAGGGAGATGGCCTTCCTGTTGCTGTCGATCAGCGCCGCCTTCTTCGGCGGGATGCTCTTCTGGAGTCCCTTGTCCAGGTTCTCCGCGGAGCAGAACCCGGTCTCCCTGAACATCCTTCCGAGGATGACCATGTTGGCGGCTCCCTTGAACCCGTTGGCCTCGGCGATGTTCGAGGCGTCCAGATATACGACCTTCACGTCGTCGCGGGAGACCTTCTTGGTGATTATGGAGCTGTCCACTATGATCAGGCCGCCGGGGACGACGTCCTTCTCGAACTTCTCCAGAGACGGGAGGTTCATGGCGACGAGGACGTCCGGCGTGGTCACCAGCGGGGACCCTATGGTCGCGTCGGAGAGGCACACGCTGCAGTTGGCGGTCCCTCCGCGCATCTCCGGCCCGTAGGAGGGAAGCCAGGAGACCTCCTTCCCCTCCATCATGCCGGCGTAGGCGATGACCTTGCCTGTGAACAGGATCCCCTGCCCGCCGAACCCGGCCAGGAGTATGTTGAGGTCGGTCACTGCTCTCCCTCCCCTATGTCCTTGTAGACCCCGAGAGGATAGTAAGGGAGCATGTTGTCCCTGAGCCACTGGATGGCGTCCTTGGGTGCCATCCCCCAGTTGGTGGGGCAGGTGGAGACGACCTCCACGATGCAGTAGCCCTTCCCGGCCATCTGGTACTCGAAGGCCTTCTTGATAGCCCTCTTGGCTGCCTTCACGTTCTTCACGCAGTCGACCGTGACGCGCTGGGCCAGTGCCACCCCGTCCAGGGACGAGAGCATCTCGCACACCCTGATGGGGTTCCCGGCGGTCTTCACGTCCCTTCCGTAAGGGGTGGTCTGGGTGACCTGCCCGGGCAGGGTGGTGGGGGCCATCTGCCCTCCGGTCATACCGTAAATCGCGTTGTTGATGAAGATCGCGACGATGTTCTCTCCCCTGGCGGCGGCATGGACGGTCTCTCCCATCCCGATGGCGGCGAGGTCCCCGTCCCCCTGGTAGGTGAATACCACGTTCTCGGGCCTCGCCCTCTTTATCCCGGTGGCGACGGCGGGAGCGCGCCCGTGTGGCGCCTGGACCATGTCGCAGCCGAAGTAGTTGTATGTGAATACGGAGCACCCGACGGATGCCACCCCGACGGTCTTCCCCTCGACGCCGAGCTCGTCTATGGCCTCTGCCACGAGCCTGTGCACGATCCCGTGGGTGCATCCAGGGCAGTAGTGCAGAGGCACGTCCAGGAGCGCATGCGGCCTCTCTCCTTTGACAGTCATCGCTGAACACCTCCGTTTAATCTGACGATCTCGTCATAGACCTCTTTGGGCGTGGGGATTATCCCTCCGGTGCGCCCGTAGAACTCGACGGGCCTGGTGCACCTGCAGGCGAGCCTGATGTCGTCGACCATCTGCCCCATGTTCATCTCCACCGACAGGAACGCCTTGGCGTGGCCGGCATGCTTCCAGATCGCCTTCTCTGGGAACGGCCAGAGGGTGATTGGCCTGATGAGGCCGACCTTTATGCCCTCCTTGCGGGCCTTGTCGACGGCGGAGCGGGAGACCCTGGACGAGGCCCCGAACGCCACGATGATTATGTCCGCGTCGTCTGCGAGGTACTCCTCCGCCCTCTGCTCGGTCTCCTTGATCTTCTCGTACTTCTTGTACCGCTCGCGCACGAGGTCCTCCAGCTCCTGGGGGTTGATGTACAGCGAGTTGATGACGTTGTGCTCCCTCTTGTTCTGATGCCCGCAGGCGGCCCAGGGCTTGCTGTCGTTGTCGACCTCCTTGGGCTCGGGAAGCGCCACAGGCTCCATCATCTGCCCGAGCATCCCGTCGGAGAGGACCATGGCGGGCATCCTGTACTTGTCCCCGAGGTCGAACGCGCCGGCGACGAGGTCCACCATCTCCTGGACGGTGGAAGGCGCGAAGACGAGCATGTGGAAGTCTCCGTGACCGGTGGCCTTGGTGGCCTGGCAGTAGTCCGCCTGGGAAGGCTGGATCCCGCCGAGGCCGGGCCCGCCGCGCTGGACGTTGATTATGAGGCACGGCACGTCGGATCCGGCGATGTAGGATATCCCCTCTGACATGAGGCTGATCCCGGGCGATGAGGTGGACGTCATGACCCTGGCCCCGGCGGCTCCGGCCCCCAGGACCATGTTGATCGATGCGACCTCGGACTCCCCCTGGAGGTACACTCCTCCGATCTTGGGCATCCTCTTGGACATGTAGGCCGCGACCTCCGTCTGGGGCGTTATAGGATAGCCGAAGAAGTGCCTGCATCCGGCTGCTATGGCGGCCTCCGCGATGGCCTCGTTCCCTTTCATGAGGACTCTCTCGGCCATCCTCGGACCTCCACTGTGATGGCCACGTCCGGGCACATGACTGTGCAAGACCCGCATCCGGTGCATCTGGACTGGTCTATCATGTGCGCGGGATGGTATCCCTTGCTGTTGGTTGTCTTCTTGTCAAGCTCCAGGATGTGCATCGGGCATGCGATCACGCACATCTCGCAGCCTTTGCATCTGTCGTTGTTAACGGTGACTTTGGGCATCTGACTACCTGCTTATTCCCATGGCGCCTTGACGCAGACGTCTATCGGGTAGATGTTCGGTATTTTATTTAAGAGGTTGATGTCGCGAGGGACCGCTGTGAACCTTATCGGAAGCCCGGTGAGCTCCGAGACCTTCTCTGCAAAACCTGCCGAGCCCATTATCACGGACTCGTCGGTCCTCTGCTTGAGATGGGAGTTGTTCACCAGGCCGGTGGCCTTCAGGCGCGAGGCCTTCTCGATCTCCCCGAGGATCTCCGCCGCCTCCTCCGGACGAGTGGTCATGGACCTGTACCTGTTGACCACGTACAGCACGTCGGGGTCGGCATCGTACAGCCTCGAGGCGTACACCCCGAGCGCCGTTGCTCCGGCGTCGTCCCCTCCGACGTCGATTATCACCCTCTGGCCGTCCTCTATGAGGCCTGGGATGGATCCTGGGAGCGAGGGGGTGTCCAGGTTGGTGTTGGCGAAGTTGGGCCCGATGACCCTGATCCCCTACGCCGAGAGCTGCTCCGAGTAGTCCGCGGACCTGAAATAGGGGTTCACCACGTCCAGGTCTATCAGCGTCACGTCCTCTCCGCGGCGGGCGCAGTCTGACGCGAGGTTGATGGACAGGTTGGTCTTGCCGGCGCCGTAATGGCCGCAGACGACGGTGACCCTCCTCTCTAGCGGGAACATGGACGCGCAATCCCTATTCTCCTTTTATAAATGTCGTGCGGCTGAGATCATATGAGCGAAATCGGCTGCGGCCTGGCACGACTCGCGCTCTTGACAAAGGCGCTGAGTAATCTGCACTATTTTTTATATATTGCAATATGGAGAGGAATCCGGTGATGCGAACGACAAGAACAGACCATGATAAAAGGACCGGATGGGCCATTCCGGATGCTCTCGTCGCTGTAATCGTCCTGGCTGTCGTCGCCATGGGCCTGTGCGCCCTCTCGGAGGGCTCGGATGCGGCATCGTCTGGAACCTGCGGGGACGACCTGACCTGGGAGATGGACGACGACGGCAACCTGACGATATCGGGAACCGGCCCCATGCGCGACTACAGCAAAAACGATCCGTCCCCGATGAAGGGCGCCACGTCCGTGTCGATAGGGGGCTCTGTGACGTCCATCGGAGACTATGCGTTCTCCGGGAGCACATTGAAGACGCTCGTCATACCCGACTCTGTCGAGACGATCGGGGACCGCGCATTCTATGCATGCAAGCACATGAGGTCCGTGACTTTCGGAGACTCCGTTACATCGATAGGGGAATACGCGTTCTACAAGTGCAGGGTGAAGAGCCTCTCTTTAGGGGGGTCGATAGAATTCATAGGCGACGGCGCCTTCTACTACTGCGAATACCTGCAGACCCTGATCATAGGAGACTCTGTAAAGACCATCGGGAACAATGCGTTCGAAGGCTGCTCCTCCCTGAAGAAGGCGACCATAGGCGACTCGTTGACCGCTATCCCGTGCTGCGCGTTTTCCTGCTGCACGCTTCTGGAGACCGTAACAGTCGGAGATTCCGTGAAGTCCGTCGGGGACCGCGCATTCTACTGTGCTGGCTTGAAAACCATCGTTTTAGGAAAGGCAGTGGAATCCATAGGGGACTGTGCATTCTACGGAAGCTCGCTCGACTCCGTGACGATCGGCCATCCAGTCAAACTCATCGGCAAGAGCGCGTTCAGCAACTGCAAATCCTTGGAGACTGTGGACATAGGCGATTCCGTGACATCCATCGGGGCGTATGCTTTCTCTTCCTGCGAATCCCTGACCTCTATAGCGATTCCCGACTCGGTGACCAGCTTAGGCCAATATGCGTTCACAGATTGCAAGGGTCTGAGAAACGCCGCCGTAGGCGATTCGGTAACTGTCTTAGAACACACGTTCTACGGCTGCAGCAGCCTCGAATCGGTAGAGATAGGCGACTCTTTGAAATCGATCAGCGGGTATGCTTTCACAAGCGGCTTGAAGACCCTGCATCTGGGAGCGTCCGTGGAGTCCGTCACCCAATTCGAGGGGATCAAGTCCTTGGAATCGTTCTCCGTCAGCAGCTCTAACCCCAACTACTCATCGAAGGATGGGATTCTCTACAGCAAGACCGGGAAGACGCTGGTCAGGGCCCCATGCGGAATCGAAGGGGAGTTCGTGATTCCCTCCAAGGTGACGATAATAGAGGAGTACGCGTTCGACGGATGCGACAGGATCACGTCGGTAGCCATGCCGGACGCGCTGAAGTCCCTGAGGCAGTTCGCGTTCAGAGGATGCACGTCCCTGACGTCGGTAGCCGTTCCGGACGCTGTCGCGACCATAGGATGGCATGTCTTCGACGGGTGCACGTCCCTGAAGAGCGCAGTCATCGGGAAATCTGTGACCACCATAGGCGGATGCGCGTTCTACGAATGTCGCTCGCTTGAATCGGTCAAGATGCCTGAAACGGTCAGCATAATCAGGGCGAGCGCGTTCCATCACTGCGAGTCCTTGGCGTCGATCGACCTGCCTAGCTCCCTCACGACGCTCGGAGGGTGCGCATTCTACAACTGCTCGTCATTGGAAGCCGTAGACCTTCCCGATTCCTTGGAGTCCATCGAGATACAGACCTTCTACGACTGCAAATCGCTGGCATCCGTCCATCTGCCTGATTCGCTGACGTCAATCGAACAGATGGCGTTCATGTCCTGCTCCTCCCTGGCATCGATCGTGTTCCCCGAATCCCTAAAAACTGTGGGCATCCATGCTTTCGAGAACTGCGCTTCGCTGGAACACGTAGATTTCGGGATGGTCGAGTCTATCATGAAGCAGGCTTTCTCGAATACCCCGATCAGGACGATCGACCTGCCTGAAACAGTGAAGAGGATTGGAGGCAGCGCATTCTACGGATGCGACCACGTCGTCTCGCTCTACGTGCCCGAAGGCGTAAGGTACGATACGGACCGTTACGGGCGTCAGTACCTAAGCCCGTTCCCGGGATTCAATTTCGACCTCGTAGACTGGGATGAAGACTATTACTTCACCGAGAGCTTCCCGATAAAGGGGATGAGATACATAGGCGAGAACAGCAACCTGAAATGCATGAGCGGGTCATCGTCAGGCTATTGCGGCTTCGACCTCGTCTGGTCGATGGACGACGAAGGGAATCTGACGATAGTGGGGAGCGGTCCGATGGACGACTACGGCCTCAGCGATCCGTCCCCGTGGAAGTTGGCGAAGACGGCGACCATCTCCGACTCGGTGACGCATATTGGCAGCTTGGCGTTCTACGACTGCGCCTTGCTGGTGTCCATAAACTACCCCAGCTCGCTTAGGACCATAGGCAACGGCGCCTTCTATAAGTGCGCGTCGCTGGAGTCCGTGGATCTCCCCGAATCCGTGACCGGCATTGGCGACATGGCTTTCTGGGACTGCACCTCGATAAAGTCGCTGTACGTCCCCAAGGGAGCGAAGTTCACCGACCCCGACCCGGAGATGGAGATCTACTCCGACCCGTTCGGGATGGACATCGAGTTCCTGGGTCTGGATGGCGACCGCGAGGGATGGTTCAGCAAGGGATTCAGGTACGTAGGCGAGAACTCCGTCCTAAGGATCGTCCTCGAGGAAGGATCCGAGTTCGAGTGCATGAGCGACGGATGCATGTTCTCATGCGTCATCTCGTCCCTGGATAGCAGAACCGTCGAGATCGCAGGCGTCGAAAGATACAACCTTTCGAAGACCAGGCTTGCCATCCCGAAGACGATCATGAGCTGGGGCGCAGACTTCAAAGTAGAATCGATCGGCCCGAGGGCGTTCTTCGGCGAAGCCATAGCTAATCTGACGACCGTAGACCTGGGCTCGGTGACCGAGATCGGAATGAAGGCGTTCGCCCGCTGCGAGAAGCTGTCCGCAGTCTATGCTGGCGACTCGCTGAAGACGATCGGGTCGTACGCGTTCTACGGGTGCAAGAATCTTGAGACCTTCGACCTCGAAGAATCGCTGGACGAGCTGAATACGATCAAGCCCTATGCGTTCTACGGATGCAGAGCGCTCGAGTCGATCTCCATGCCGTCCGGCCTCGAGAAGATAGGCAAGAGGGCGTTCACCGTGGGGTTCGTCGACGAGGATGGCAATCCGCTCGACAAGACGGCGCCCTCGCTAGCAGGATACGCCTATCTGAACATCGATGGGGTGATGGTGCGCCAGCCTGGGCCCGTCGTCGGAAGCGAATACGAGCTCGACAGCCTCACATACAAGGTGACATCGACCCTGCCTGCAAGGCTTGAGGTGTCCGGATACAACGGGTCGATCAAAAACGTCACCGTCCCGGAATCCCTCGTGTTCGACGAGTGCGAGTTCGAGGTCGTGACCATCGGGAGCGCGGCTTTCAAGGGATGCAGGACCCTCGCCTCGATCGATATGCCCTATGTGGAGAAGATCGGCAAGGAGGCGTTCTACGGATGCTCTCGGCTGGCTGAAGTGATCCTCGGAGACGCCGAGTCCATAGGAACGAAGGCGTTCGCCAACTGCTCCAGGCTGTCGGAGATCGCCTTGGGAGACGACCTGGAGACGATCAGCGCATACGCGTTCTACAAGTGCAGGTCGCTACAGTCGATCGACGCCCCAGATTCCCTGAAGACTGTAGGCTCCTATGCGTTCTTCAGATGCTACTCGCTGGAGAGTGTCGGCCTAGGCGCTTCCGCAGAAAAGCTGTGCTCCCATTCCTTCGAGCATTGCGGTGGCATGGCGTCCATAGGGATCCCAGAATCCGTCAGAATCATAGGGAGTGGCGCATTCGGAGGCCTGACTTTCCTGGATTCCGAAGGCGACGAGCTCGCACATGACTGCGGATCCCTCAGCAGGCACTTCTTCTCAGGCTCCAGCGGGATCCTGACCATCTCTTCCTGAGACCTAAAGAGGGGCGACACCCCTCCCTTTCATCCCGTCAGGCTCATAGCGTCTGACAATCCGATTGTCAGGAACAGAAACGCATTCTGGCCCCAGAGATGATGGCATACCAGATTGTATATATCATAACATTAAATGATAATTAAGTTCTAAATAATACATTATGATTGTAATCGACACTATCAGTTGTCTAATCAAACTTTAATAAAATAACATAATGCGCCCTTGGCATGAGAAATTGTGCCGAAACATTCAAGCCGAGCCCGTTCACGCTCCTGACCATCCTCCTGTCGTCCATGGTCATACTGATGGGAGCGGCCGCCGTGGCCCCCTCCCTCAGAGGTATAGGGGAGTACTTCGGGCAGAGCGAGTCGATGACCGCCCTTATAATCGGCCTTCCGGCCCTCTCCGTCGCCGTCTTCGGGTTCCTGATGGGGGCCTTGGCCGACCGCTTCGGAAAGGCGAAGACCCTGTTCGTCTCCCTCGTCGTCTTCACCGCGATGGGGGTGATCCCGTTCTTCCTGGACGACTTCCTCCTCGTCCTCGTATGCCGCTTCCTTCTGGGGATAGGGCTGACCGGCATCTCCTCCACCAGCACGGCGCTGATCGGGGAGTACTGGACCGGGACCCAGCGCATGAAGGTCATCGGGTACCAGTCCGCCGCCATAGGGGTCGGAGGGTTCGTGCTCGAGACCCTCGGAGGGACGCTGGCGGACATAGGATGGAACTACCCGTTCCTCATCTACCTGATAGGCCTCGTCATAATAGCGTTCGGCATATTCTCCGTGAGGGAGCCTGTCCGCGAGAAGGACGCCCCCGCCGACTACGGGGAAGCGGACATCCCCAACAGGTCCGGCAAGATCCTGCTGTGCTACGTCGCCGTGTTCTGCGAGATGTTCATAATGTTCTCCATGCCCACGAACTTCTCGTACTACGTTCCGTCTGTCGGGCTCGAGGCCAGCGCCGGGCTCCTCTGCGGCCTGCTCCTGGGCCTCATGGGGGTCTCTCAGGCAGTATTCAGCCTCGTCTACAGCCGCAGCGCGTCCAAGCTCGGAGAGAGAGCGGCGTACGCGGTCGCCTACCTGCTTATGGCGGTCGGGATGACCCTCTTGTTCGTTCCGGAGCTAGTCGACGGAGAAGCCGTCACGATAGCGATCCTGTTCGTAGCGGAAGTCGTGATAGGATGCTCCCTGGGTCTGCTGATGCCCACGGTCGTAGGCTCGCTGTCGAGGCTGTCCACCGCCAAGACCTCTGGGAAGATTATGGGCGGGTACGCCATGGCGCTGAACCTTTCCACCTTCCTTTCTGGGATGCTCGTCCCGGCCATATTCGGAGTTGTCGGAGCCCACACGACGGTGTTCCTCGCGCTAGCATGCTTCGCCCTAGCGATGTTCGCGGCGTTCCTTGCCCTGAGCAGACTTGATATGCGCAAGAACGAAGCCCCCGGCACCGAATTGTCCGTCAGGAGGATCGAAGCCGTGAAGCCCATGTCGACCGACGTGAGCATGTACAGGACGATCCTGGTGCCCACGGACGGCTCCGAGCACAGCGACTTCGCAGTCAGAAACGCCGTGAACATAGCGAAGAAGAACCGCTCGTCCATAACAGCCGTCTTCGTCGTGGAGGCCGAGAGGTACTCTGGCCTGGGGGATGGAAGGCCCACTGGGGAGATGATGAGGGAAGCGGGGGCGGAGGAGTCGAGAGCGGCCCTCGACTACGTAGTGAGGCTCGCCGAGGAGAACGGCATCGAAGTGACGACGAAAGTCCTCCTGGGACGTCCGGCCGAGGAAATCGTCAGGGAGTCCAGGAACGCGGACCTGGTCGTCTGCGGGTCGCTCGGCCGCACCAACCTCAGCAGGGCGGTTATGGGCTCCGTAGCAGAGACGGTCGTCAGGATGTCACACTGCCCCGTCCTCGTGTGTCGTAAGACGGCCGAGAGCTGATTCCCCGGGGCATTTCGCCCCTTTTACCCCCGTTGTCAAAGCCTCCGAGCAACCGATGGAAAGTATTTTAAGGTCATATAAAGACGAAATCGCATGAAGCAGTCACGTCTTGTTTCTACCAATCACAACGATATGGGGCGCATCGCGCTCATGGCCGTGCTGGCGGTCGTGGCGATCGCGCTCCTGTCCGCTCTAGCGGAAGGTTCCGACGCCGTCTCCTCCGGAAAGTGCGGAGACGACGTCACATGGACCCTGGACGACGACAACGTGCTCACGATCTCCGGAACGGGACCGATGTACAACTACGAATACGAATATATAGTAGATGGTGGAGAAAACGGTTTGACAAGAAAAAACTTCGAGAAGGTCGTCATCGAATACGGAGTCACAAGCATAGGGGACAATGCGTTCTGGCAAAGCAACATCCATTGCCTCGAGATATCGGATTCCGTGACCTATATCGGAAAGGGTGCTTTTGCTGAGGGATGGTACCTCGAATCCGTGGTCATACCGGATTCCGTGACCTATATCGGAGCAAGCGCATTCCTGATGCAGCCGCTGAGGACAGTAGTGCTCCCCGACACCTTGTCGTATATTGGCTCTTGTGCTTTCTGTGAAACTTTCCTTGAATCGATAGAACTTCCGAGCACGCTGACGTTCATCGGCGATAACCTACTGAATTCTACTAAAATAGAGTCGATCAACATACCGTCCACGGCCACGTACATAGGATATGATGCATTCGCCTGGTGCGAAAAGCTGACCGATGTTTATATCCCGCCCTCGGTCATCCAGATCAAAAGTGGCGCTTTCCAATACTGCACCTCTCTGAAATCCTTGACTATCCCTGATTCGGTGACTTCTATAGAATATGAAGCATTCGCCGGATGCACGGCGCTGGAGTCCATAACGATCTCCGATTCAGTTACGTCCATCGGCAGAGACGCTTTCAAGGGCATCGTATTCAAGGACTGGTCTACAGTTCTGAGCCACGACGCAGAGTCGTTGGCTGGACGCTCGTTCCAACGTAGCGGGGGCACGATGTACCTCGTAGATGTAGATGGATACGTCCACGGACTCGTCGAAGGCGCCTCGTTCGTAAAGGACGGCATCCGCTATTCCATCGAGACGACATCGGGCGGCCTCGGCGTGTCAATCACCGGATACGAAGGAGACGGGACCAGCCTGACCATCCCGAACGAGGTCTATTATGACAAGAGATACTTCAAAGTGATCTCGATCGCAGAAGATGCATTCCTCGGATTGAGCCTCCTGGACCTCGCCGGGAACGAGCTGCCTCAGACGTTGGATAATCTTCTTGGACACACGTTCAAAGGAACAGACGGCATCCTCAGTTTTATACTCGACGACAGAGCGTTCAGTTATGACGGGCTGAGATACTATATTGAGCCGAATGCCCTCCATGCAATATTGTGCGGCTACAGCGGCAGGCCTGTAGATGTGGTGATCCCCGCATCTATGACCTACATGGGCGCCGATTTCGAAGTCACCATCATAGAGTTCGAAGCATTCTACCAGTGCAATACGCTGAAGTCGGTGATAATGCCTGACTCGATCACCGCCATGTGGGGACACACGTTCGGCGAATGCACGTCATTGAAAACCGTAGTGCTCTCGAAGTCGCTGACCGAGATTGAGAACTATACATTCGATGTGTGCACATCGCTAACGTCTGTCGTCATACCCGATTCCGTGACGTCTATTGATTATAATGCGTTCAGCAGTTGCAAATCTCTGGAATACATAGACATACCGGACTCGGTTACCTCCATAGGAAATCATGCGTTCAGCAGTTGTGTTTCTCTGAAATACGTGGACATACCGGACTCGGTTACCTCCATAGGAGCATTAGCGTTCTACAACTGCCCGTCGCTGTCCTTCCTGTCCGTCCCGTCCTCGGTCACAGCCATCAGTAACAAGGCCTTCATGAACATCACTCTCAAAGACGAGGCTGGAAAAAACCTCTCTGCATCCGTCGAAAACCTGTGCGGATACGTCTTCGAGGGCGGCAACAATGTTCTGAATCGCATTGATGACTACGGAAGCAGGATCGCATACGGCGGCCTGCTGTACGAGACGTCTGCGCCTGACCGCGAGAGCGCCGTTCTGGTCGGCTACGCCGTGGCGCAGAAGAACCTGGTGGTACCGGACGTCATCGATCGCGGAGGACTCCAGCCCATGGTGTCCGCGATCGGGCCCAAGGCCTTCTACGGATGCTCCGAGCTGAAGTCCGCGGACCTCGGCAGCGTGTCAGAGATAGGCTCGAAGGCGTTCGCCCGCTGCAGGATGCTCGCGTCCGTGGACGCAGGCGACTCCCTGAAGACCATAGGGTCGTACGCGTTCTACGACTGCGTCAGGCTCAGGAGCCTGGACCTGGACGGATCTCTAGACGACCTGAAGGCCATTAAGGACTACGCATTCTTCAGGACCAACCTGGACTCCGTCTCGATACCCTCAGACATCGCGAAGATAGGCGTCAAGGCGCTCCCGAGGACCTTCGCCGACGAGAACGGATGCCCGCTGGAGATGACGCCTGCAGCCCTCGCCGGATACGTGTACGCCAACGTGGGCGGCGTCCTCGTCCGCCAGCCCGGCGCGGAGACGGGCGACGAGATCGCATACGGCGGCCTCGTGTTCAGGGTGACCAAGACGCTCCCAGCGGAGGTGGAGGTCGTTGGTTACGAGGGATCTCCGAAGAACGTCTCTGTCCCCAGAACGGTATCCTCCGGCGGTTCAGATTACAGGGTCGCCAGCATAGGCGAGAGCGCCTTCATGGGATGCAGGTCGTTGAGGAGCGTGGACGCGCCCTACGTCGAGAAGATCGGGGTGAAGGCGTTCGCCAACTGCACCAGCCTCAGGTCCATCACGGTCGGCGAGGGACTGGAGACGGTAAGCGCATACGCGTTCTACAGATGCCTGTCCCTGGCCTCCTTCGACTCGCCTGAGAGCCTGGAGACCATAGGGTCGTACGCGCTCTACAAGTGCTCCGCCCTCTCGGACATAAATCTTGGAGGGTCGCTGAAGAAGGTCGGCAATAACGCCTTAGGAGAGCTGACCTTCCTGGATGCCGGCGGGGTCGAGCTCCCCAGGACCGCCGAGGCCCTCCGCGGGCACGAGTTCGCCGGGATCGGCGGCGTTCTCCAGGCGACTTCCTGACCAAACACGGGGCTACGGCCCCGGCATTCCATCTTCTTTCTCAGTCAACACCTAAATACGGTGGCGCGGCCTTGCCTCCTCTCGTACAAGGAAGGTGAGCGAGACGGTGAAACTGCTGAGACAAGACAGCCACGACCTCGACGTGCTCCTCGGAGAGCCGAAGGCTGCGGTCCGCAGCATGTTCCTCCCGTTCCTGATAGCCTTCGCCATCGTGGAGGCCAACCAGTTCGTCGACACCTTCTGGATCTCAGGCCTAGGGACGGCCTCCTCGTCAGCGATATCCGCGGTGGTCCCGTTCTACGTCCTGCTCATGAGCGCGGGGATGGGGATATCTGTCGGGGCGACCACCACCATCGCCTTCCGCCTCGGTCGTGGCGAGAGGGAGGAGGCCGGGATGCTTGCTTCCAACGCCCTGATCCTCGGAGCGGCGTCCTCCGTGCTGGTGTCGGCCGTCCTCCTGCTAGTCCTGGACCCGGCCATGAGCGTCATGGGCATAGACGGCATCCGCGCCGAATGCTGGAGCTACATGCTCCCCATGATCCTGATGTCCACGCCCATGATCTGCCTCCTGGTCCTGGGCGGGAACCTGAGGGGGGAGGGCGCGGCCAGGAGGTCCACGGTCATACAGATATCGGCCGCCCTGCTGAACATGGTTCTGGACCCGGTCCTGATATACATCCTCGGGATGGGCATAATGGGAGCCGGCCTGGCTACGGGGCTGTCCTCCCTCATGTCACTGGCCATCGGCCTGTCCTGGTACTTCAGGGGCAGGACCCTCCTGAAGATGGACAGGTCGAGCTTCAAGGCCGACAGGAGGATGATGTCCGAGGTCATGTCCGTCGGCGGGCCGAGGACCGTCAACGAGCTCATCGGCAGCGCTATGACGTTCATCCAGAGGATCTTCTTCGTCGTGGCCGGGGGCACCACGGCAGTCCTGATGTACAACTACCCCTGGCGCTTCATATCGCTCTTCAACCTTCCAGGGAAGGCGTTCGAGAGCAGCCTCATCCCCGTCGGGTCGGCTGCATACGGCCAGGGCGACTCGGAGAAGATGTGGTCCGCCTACGTCTACTGCTTCAAGCTCACGCTGGTCGTCTCCGTCGCGGCTGCCGTGCTCATATTCGCGTTCGCCGAGCCCCTAATGTCGATAATGACTTACGAGGACAGCATGCGCGCCATCCTCCCCAAGCTCGCATGGTGCCTGGAGGTCTCGGTCGTCATCCTGCCGTTCATGGCGCTGAGAGGGGTGGGCGCCGCCCTCCTCCAGTCGATGAAGAAGGCCAAGGTCCCCATGTACTTCGACCTGTTCTGGGGCTCTGTGAGGATGGTCCTGTACGCCATGAGCGCCTACGGGCTTCTCGGCGTCGACCCGTTCGACGGGATAATCTACATCATGGTCATCGTGTACTCGCTGAGCGGGGTGATCATCAACGCCCTCGCCGTATGGGAGTTCAAAAAGCTCAAGCGCATGATCCTCCCCTGATCCGCCTGAGCTGGCGCCAGGTCTGAAAAATATATAATTCGAACATCGCGATGGGAACCCATGAGCAATCAAGCCGGGGACAGGGTCACGCTCTGCACGGACGGCAAGTACCGCTGGGTGTACGAGATGAGCCTGATCCGCAACGCCACTATACCTCTCCTTATGCTGAAGGTCCTCCTCATCACCCTGGCCATAGTCGAGATAATCATACTGGCCATCGCCCTGGCGTCGGGAGACGACGTGGTCGAGATGCTCGTCGGCTCGCTTAGGATCATGGGGTGCGTCCTCCTGGCCCTCGTCCCGGTAGGGGTCGTCGCATACCTTCTGTACGCCTGGCGTATGGGATGGTACTACTGCGTAGTGTTCGAGATGGACGAGGAAGGGGTGCTCCACGCCCAGCAGGAGAACCAGGTGAAGAAGGCAGGGCTGCTGGCGGACATGGCGATACTCGCAGGGCTGGTCGCCGGGAACCCGACCACCGCGGGAGCCGGGCTGCTGGCCAAGACTAGTAGCCGCATGTACACCGAGTTCGCTAGCGTCCGCCTTCTAGGCTCGTCCAGAGGCAGGAACGTCATCTACGTGAACAACAACCATGTCTACGTCCCGGACGAGGACTTCGACTTCGTCTGGGAATACATCAGGAGCCGCTGCCCGAAGGCCAGGCGACGTCCCTCTGTGAACGGCTCGCGTCGCAGGCGGGTCTTTCCCATGATGGATTTGGGATCGAAGAACTCGTACTCGATTTTGCGGCCGAGCTGGATGAAGCAGCCGGTGTCCTGCTGTATCACCTGTCTGGAGAACTCGTCGTTGAACTGGAACGTGTGGGTCCCTGTGTCCAGAGCGTGCTGGTGCCTCTCCCCTGTGCCCAGCGTCGCCACATGAATGCCGTCGATGCTAATGTCGACCTTCCGGTCCCTCCCGGTTAGGCCGGCTTCCGCCCTGAAGAACACCTTCACCTCCTTGGAACCGGTGCTGGCCTTCTTCTCCCCGTTGACGAAGGACAGCGCGCCTCCCCCGTTAGCCCAGCTGATCTCCGTGCCGTCCTCGCGGTCCTCCTTGATGTAGCAGTGGATGTCGCCGTCGATATTCTTGGATACGCTGCTCTTCCCGTCCTTGTGAGCGAACGTGAACTTGCGCTTGCCGGTCATGACCTTGGCCTCGAAGCTCTCCCCCGGCTGCAGCGAGGCCACGAGGCTCCCGTCCACGTAGATCGCGACCGGCTTCGCCTTGCCGAACAGGCGATCGCCGTATCCCCTCTCCACCTCGAACACGACCGAGGCTTCCGCAGCATCGCCGGCATCTTTGCTCTTCGAAAAAAGACTCATACAATTGATACGATTCTGAAGTATTTAAACAAAAACGCATCGCCTGCTTGTGCGGTGAACATAACAGTTGTAATCGACAACGACCGCCTCCCTGACCGTTTGTACTACCCTCCTGGCCACCGGTAACATGATTTTATACAAAGACCAAGATTGGCTGGCGAAGTGACGGCATGGAACCCAACATAGCAGAAGTGGCAGAGCGCATCGTCGCGATGAGAGAGCTTTGCGACGTCTCGGCCGAAGAGATGGCCGCGATCGTAGGCAAGCCCGTCGAGGAGTATCTAGAGTACGAGACCGGGACGAAGGACTTCTCGTTCACGTTCCTGTACAAATGCGCAGAGAGGTTCGGCATCGACATGGTGGAGCTCCTGACCGGCGACAACCCCCACCTTTCCGGATTCTCCCTCGTCAGGAAGGACCGCGGCCTTCCGATGAAGAGGAGGCTCGGCTTCCAGTACCAGCATCTGGCCGCCACCTTCAAGGACAAGCTCTCCGAGCCCTTCCTGGTGTTCGCGCCTTTCATAGAGGAGGACCAGGACGCCCCCATCCGCACGTCCACGCACGTAGGGCAGGAGTTCGACTACATCCTGGAGGGGACGCTCCGCTTCTCCCACGACGGCCGCGTCATGGACCTGGGCCCGGGAGATTCTGTATACTACGATTCGGGCAAGCCCCACGGCATGTACGCCACGTCCAAGAGCGGATGCAGGTTCATAGCCGTAGTCATGAAAGGTGCGGAAGAATGAGAGACATAAACCTCAGATACCTCGAGGAGACCTACGACGAGGACGGCCTTCTGGAGACTTACAAGATAAAGTACCCTGAGAGCTACAACTTCGGATACGACATAGTGGACGACATAGCGGAGAACGACCCCGACCGCGTCGCCCTGGTGTGGGACAGCGTTTCCGGAGAGGAGCACAGGTTCACCTTCGCCGACATCAAGAGGATGAGCGACAAGACCGCGAACTGCCTCGCCGCGCACGGGATAGGCAAAGGCGACGTCGTCATGCTCATCCTGAAGCAGAAGTACCAGTTCTGGTACTCCATCGTCGCCCTCCACAAGCTCGGGGCGATCGTTGCCCCGGCCACCCACATGCTCACCAAGCACGACATCGAGTACAGGATAAGGTCCGCCGAGGTCAAGGCTGTCATATGCACAGACCAGTCCAACATCAGCGGGGCCGTCGAAGCCGCGGAGGACATCCCCTCCCTGAAGGTCAGGATGCTCTCCGGCGCCCCCCGCGACGGGTGGCTGGACTTCGACGCCGAGGTGGAGAAGGCCTCGGAGAGCTTCGAGAGGAGGGAGACCAAGGCCTCCGAGCCCATGATAATGTACTTCACCTCCGGGACCTCCAGCAACCCGAAGATGGTCCTCCACGACCACACGTACTCCCTGGGGCACATCATGACCGCCAAGCACTGGCACCAGGTCGACCCAGAGGGGATACACTGGACGGTTGCGGACACCGGATGGGGCAAGGCTGTATGGGGCGCCTTGTACGGCCAGTGGATCATGGAGGCGGCCGTGTTCGTGTACGAGTACGACAAGTTCGTGCCCAGCGACGTCCTGGACATGATAGGGAAGCACAGGATAACCACCTTCTGCTGCCCTCCCACGATGTTCAGGCTCTATCTGAACGCAGGCCTGGAAGGCCACGACCTCTCCTCCCTGAAGAACTGCTGCATCGCAGGCGAGGCCCTGAACCCCGACACCTACTACAAATGGCTCGAGGAGACCGGGCTGAAGCTCATGGAGGGTTACGGCCAGACCGAGACGACGATGACCATCGGGACCCTCAGGGGCATGACCCCCAAGCCCGGGTCCATGGGGAAGCCGTCGCCCCAGTTCAAGGTCGACATCATCGACGAGAACGGCGACTCCTGCCCGCCCGGAGCCACCGGGGAGATAGTGGTCGGGATAGAGCCCAGGGTCCCCGGGATCATGATCGGGTACTACAGGAACCCCGAGAAGACCAAGGAGACCCTGTACAACGGATGGCACCACACCGGGGACATAGCCTGGAAGGACGAGGACGGGTACTTCTGGTACTCCGGGAGGAACGACGACATAATCAAGTCCTCCGGGTACAGGATCAGCCCGTTCGAGGTGGAGAGCTGCGCCCTGGAGCACCCCGCCGTGCTGGAGTGCGCGGTCACAGGGGTGCCGGACCCGGTGAGGGGCCAGCTGGTCAAGGCGACCATAGTCCTGCGC
>JAFYAH010000055.1 GCA_017540825.1 Candidatus Methanomethylophilaceae archaeon
ATGTACGACGGCGACGAGAAGAAAGCCCGCGACAGGCCCCTCATGACCATGCTCGTGTGCCCCACCTCTCCTCTCGAGCTCAGCTACAACGCATGCCAGGTCATCATCCAGGGAGCCAGGTACGGAATCCCCGTAAACGTCCTGTCCATGGCCATGGCTGGAGGATCCTCTTCCATCCACCTCGCCGGTACCCTCGTCACCCACAGTGCGGAGATCCTTTCCGGTATCGTCCTCGCCCAGCTGGCGAAGCCTGGCGCGGCCGTCTACTACGGATCTTCCACCACCACCTTCGACCTCAAGCACGGAACCGCTCCTGTCGGATCCCCTGAGCTCGGACTGATCTCTGCTGGTGTCGCGGAGCTCGGACAGTACTACGGACTGCCCGTCTACGTAGCCGGCATGTAGACCGACGCCAAGGTTCCTGACTCCCAGGCCGCCCACGAGAAGACCATCACCTCTCTTCTCCCCGCGCTGGCAGGAGCCAACGCCATCTACGGCGCTGGAATGCTCGAGCTCGGACAGACCTTCTCCATGGAACAGATGGTCATCGACAACGATATCATCGCAATGGAGAGGAAGGCCATGGAGGGAATCGTCGTCAACGACACGACCCTGGCCGTCGACCCCATCAAGGAGATCGGTGTAGGTAACGACTTCATCGGACACCCCACCACCATGGAGAACTTCGAGCTCCCCTCCGACCCCCTCGTGTTCAACAGGGACATGCTCGGAGACTGGAAGTCCCAGGGATCCAAGTCCTGCGTCGAGGTCGCCCACGACATCGTTCTCGACGTCATGAAGAACCACGTCGTCCAGCCCATCCCCGAGGCCAGGCTCGAGAAGATCAAGGCCATCGTGAAGGCAGCGGACGACGAGTTCAAGGCTGGAAACTGAAGCTCAAACATCTAGCTAAACCCTTTACCCAAACCATTTACAAAACGTCTTAATTGAAGGAGGATTAGAAATGTCACTTAACGACGACGCAAAAAATGCAGTCATGACCTACAACAACAAAAAAGCCGTTGAGGTCGCGAAGAAAGCAGTAGCAGAGAACGCAGACATTGTCGAGCTCATCGAGAAGGGCTTCTCCGCCGGTATGACCGAGGTCGGAGCTCTCTTCGAGGCCAAGAAGGTCTATCTCCCCCACGTCATGGCAGCCGCTGCCGCCATGAACGCCGCGATGGACGTCCTCAACCCCGAGCTCGAGAAGCGCGGTGCATCCGTCAGCTCCGGACTCGGAACTGTCGTCATATGCACCATCGAGGGAGACATCCACTCCATCGGAAAGGACATCGTCGCGATCATGCTCAAGGTCGCTGGATTCAAGGTCGAGAACATCGGAAGGGACGTTCCCCTTGACCAGATCGTCGAGGCATGCAAGAAGTACCAGCCCGTCGCGGTCGGAACCTCTGCCCTCATGACCTCCACCATGGTCCACCAGAAGACCTTCGAGGAGAAGCTCAAGGCCGCTGGAATCAGGGACTCTCTGCTTACCAACGTTGGTGGTGCCCCCGTCACCCAGCAGTGGGCTGACGAGATCGGCGCCGATCTCTACACCGAGAACGCTTCCGATGCAGCCGCGAAGTTCACCGCTGCCTTCGAGAAGAAGTAAACTCGTTCATCAAACTCATCGAGGCCTTCGGGCCTCACCAAATTTTTTTCTCCGAGTTCGGAGGCATATCATGGATGTTAATGAAATAAAGAACAATGGTGGCTCGAAGGTTGCCGATACATCCAGTCTCGACGACTTCATCAAGGCCAACCATAAAAAGAAATTCAGATTCGGCATCATAGCAGCGTTGCTGTGCGCCGTCTACTGGGGAGTTTGGTACGTTCCCGGATACGCTGTCTGGGAGATGCCCGATTTCCTCCCCGCCGCAATGGTAAACATGGAGAATGCCGGTTATGGCAGCGATGTCACCTACACGATGGCATGCATCCTTCTTTGTCTTGTGAATGCCATCATAGACACACTCATCCTGTTCATCTGGAACGGGGCTCTCGGCAAGATTGGAGAGCTCAAGAGGACCTTCGTCGAGTTCAAGGCCGCCAACATCTATTTCGTCTATGCGGGTATTTGCGGAGCGGGAGCTGTGTTCGGAACCTATGTCGCAGCCCAGTTCCTCAACCCTGGATTCGCAGCGGTCGCAGGCGTCCTGTACGCTCTAGTCGGAACCATCATGTCCGTTCTGTACCTCCATCAGAAGGTCACCAAGAGGGGGTACATCGCGGTCGTCATCATGATCGTCGGAGCATTCGTTCTGTTCGCCGGAACGATCTTCGGAGGAGCAGAGTCTTCCAACATGACCCTCGGAATCATAGGCGGTGCGATGTGCGCCATCTGCTGGGGACTCGAGGGGACTTTCGCCGGAAAGGCGCTGGATTACTGCGAGCCTGACTGCGGTATCCAGCTCAGGTTCTTCTGGGAGACCGTCCTGTGGATCATCGTCTGCGTCGTTCTCGCGATAAGCGGAGTCCCGATCTTCTCGACCATGGCTTCCATCGTCACCGACCCGTACATCCTGCTCGTCGTCATCCTGCTGGGATTCTCTTTCGCATGGTGCTACGTCACCTGGTACAAGTCGTTCCCGTTCATCGGCGTCGCCCGCGGACAGGCTATCGGCTCTCTCTATGCCGCATGCTCGATCGTATTTATGGTACTGTTCTTCGGTGTCGACAACGCTATCGGTGGACACGACATGGCCCACGTCCTGCCTACGATAGGCGGTCTGATCATCTGTCTGTTCGGCAGCTATCTGATCGCCACAGAGGATGCAGAAGGCCTGGTATCGTTGAAGGACGATTCCGTCATGGGAGGTGAATGATTTGATAGTCGGCGCTCCATTGAAGTTCAGGATCATGGAGGTCCTCGAGAAGAGGCCTATGTGGAACTACGAGATCGTGGACGCTCTCAAGGACGAGTATCATCTGAACTCTTCCATTGGACGTGACAACATCAACTACGACTGCATAGAGGCTGTCTCGGCCGGGTTCTGCAAGGAGATAGGATGGGAGATCGATGTCGATGGTTCCAAGTTCGATTCTAAGCACCCCGGGAGGCTTCTCACCAAGTACGAGCTGACCCCCTATGGGAAGAAGACATTGAACGAGCTGAAAGCGAAGGTAAGGCACTACACGCCTGACTGAGGTGAGAGGAAATGTCAAATGTCAATTGGGATGCGTACTCTGCGTTCTTCAACGATGGGATCATTCCTGCATCCGATGTTGTGAGCACCGTGTTCATCATCGCGGCCGCTCTGGCAGGATTGTACATCGCAAGGTGGATGTACAGCAAGCTCTGATCAAGTCTGAGCGGCTTCCGGTCGCATCAGCCCACCGCCATGGCGCGGTGGAAACCTTTTCCCTTCCTTTCTAAGCCATTATATAAGTTAGGTTTCATTCTGTACCTATATCTCCTAAGGAGACTGGACTGATACAATGGCCAATTATGGAATCGCACTCGACATCGGGACCAGCGGGCTCCGCTGCCAGGCTCTTGATCTGGACACCGGCGAGACGCTGGCTACCGCTATCACGCAGCGCCACCCTATTCCAGGGATGAACGTCATCGACCACGTCAATTTCGCCATACAATCCGGAGAGGACGTAGCTCACGGGCTCATCGTGAACGCCGCCAACAATCTCTTCGCCGCGCTGGGAATCGACCTCACGCAGGTCAGAAGGATCGGCGTCTGCGGGAACACGTTCCAGATGTCTCTGTTCGAGAACATAGAGATCAGGGACCTCGCATACGCAGGCAAGAACGCTCTGAAGAACATGGGCGTGGTGCCTCCGGAGAGGAACGGCTCCATAAGGAAGGCCGAAGAGCTGGGACTTGTCGGGATGCCCAACGCCGAGGTCATCATCCCTCCTGCCGTCACGCACGAGATAGGCGCGGACGCCATCGCGATGCTCAAGATGACCAACATCCTCGAAGAGAAGGAGCCGGTCATCGTCGTCGACTACGGGACCAACGCCGAGATGGCTCTGGTCGTCGACGGCAAGATCTACACCGGTTCCGCCGCCGCAGGGCCTGCTCTCGAGGGCCAGGAGATAGAGCGCGGGATGCTCGCCGCCCCTGGCGCGATCTCCGACGTGGACGCCGTCGACGGCGGCTGGGAATGCACCGTATTGGACAAGTCCATCATAGACAGGACCGGAGACGTGGTCGACCCTTCCACTGGGAAGATAATCGTCGATAGGGACCAGCGCGCCATCGGCGTCACAGGGACCGGAGTCGTGGCTGCGCTGTACTGCGGGATATACGGGGGGCTGGTGAACACCCCCGAGATTCTCACGCCCGACGGAAAACTCCATCTGCAGGACGGCGTCTGCATCTCCAAGCACGACGTCGAGGAGGCTGGAAAGGCCATCGGCGCTCTGCGTGCTGGATTCCTGACGCTTCTTCTTGAGGCGGGGCTGTGGACCGGCGATATCAAGAAGGCCTACATGTCCGGGGCCTCAGGCCTCTACGTGGACGCTGTGAAGGCTCTCGGAATCGGAATGGTCTGTCCAGGAGCCACCCATCTCATCCAGTTCGGAAACACCTCGATCGAGATGGCGAGGAGGGTCGCCCTCGGCAAGGTGGATCTCATGAAGCTCCGCGAGTTCGCAAAGGAGCTCAGGGCCACCCATGTCATGTTCGCTACGAATGAGAATTTCAAGAACATCTATTCGATCGAGTATTCGGTCTGGTGCACAGGGATGCCCGCTTCCGAGTACAACAATATGCTCGAGATCTACGGGTTGCAGCCTCTTAGCGAGCCTTCAAAGGAGGTCAAGGTGGAGAGGCTGGCGAAGACCGACCTTCCCGAAGTCGAGAAGAGAGGGGTCATCATGCTGGAGGAGTCCAAGACCGTCCTCACAGGAAGGGTCGAGGGCTGCATCAGATGCCACAAATGCATGAAGGCTTGTCCTGAGAAGGCCCTTTCCATCGAGCTCGAGGATGACGGCGTCCATGCGTACGTCAAGTCCGACAGATGCGCCGGGACCGCGTGCAGGCGCTGCGAGCATGCTTGCGAGGGCAGCTTCCTGTCATTGAGGGAGTTCGAGATCGTCGGCTGACCATCTCCGGCCCTCGAGAGGGGGCCAAATATAAACCTTTTCTTTTTTATGGACAAAGACTCCTGCTTTCGAGCTATATGCATCCGAAATGCGGGTTTTTCCTCCATCATTATTTAAGCGTTTCAATAACGTTAAATCGGAATAAGTAAGTTCTATTCGCATGGATTTGTTGATGGCTTGGATTATCCTGCTGGTGGCCAGCATCATAGAGCCGATATGGGTCACCTGCTTGGACAAATCCGAGAATTTCAAGAAGAAAGGGTGGGGCGCAGCGGCCCTGATCCTTGTCCTGCTCTGCCTATATCTGCTTTCGATACCCTCGAACCCGGAATATATAGGGCCCGGGGTGTCCTACTCTATACTCGCCGGCATAGGCGCAGCCGGGATCGTGCTGATCGGGCGCGTCCTCTATAAGGAGAAGCTCACCGCCAGGAAGCTCATCTTCATAGGGATGATCGTGGCCGGGATAGTCGGAGTGAGGCTTATTTCGGGGTGACAAGATGGAATTCAAGAACAAGACCGCTTTCGCATGGTTCCTGATAATCTTAGGGGGCTTTCTTCAGCTCGGATGGTCCATAGGGCTGGCTTACACGGAGAGCTTCACCAACATCGCCTGGGACATAGTGACGATTGTGTTCCTATTCCTCAGCATGGTCTGCCTGGAGTATCCCATGAGGCTGGGAGTGCCCTTCACTACCGCATACGCGGTGTGGATAGGGATCGGGGTGTTCTTCACCGTGGTCCTCTCGTATGCGTTGGGGCTCGACGACACCGGCTTCAGCTGGGGCATGGGGCTTTGCCTGGCGCTCATAATTGCCGGCGTGGTGGGCCTGAAGCTCACGCCCGTGGAGTATATAGACGAGAAGAAGTGAAAGCCGGGTGTAGGGCCCGAAGGCCCCGCACTCATTTCATTATGCGCTGCTTCGCCGTGCGCACCAGGTTCTGCTCCTCGTAGGTCTCGATGCGCAGGTCGTCCAGCGTGTAGTATCTGGCTCTGAGGGCGTCCGAGAACTCCTTTGCGTGATGGACGACGTCGTACCTCTTCTCAGAGTCGATGACTATCCATTTGACGCTCGGAATGTTCATCCTGCGGGCGATGCCCAAGGCCTCTTCCAGGGGATCGGTGGTCTCGTCGTCGGGATCGAGGGCGACGTTGGCTCCTCCGTCTGTGACGAGAACGACGTAGCAGTCGTCGTCGGGGCGCTTCTTTACGTACATGGACATGTAGTCGCTGAGATACTGGAGTGCGGCCGACAGGGGGGTCCTCTTGCCGATGGCGAGCTCGTCGAGCATCTTGTAGATGACCTCTACCTCTCTAGAAGGCTGGAGGAGCATCTGTATAGCCTTCTCGTTGAACGTCACGAACCCGACGCGGTCCTTCTTGACGTAGTGCTCCTTCAGCAGGGAGAGGATTGCCCCTTTGACGGCCGTCATCCTGTTCCTGATGATCAGGGAGCCGCTGGTGTCCACGGCGAACAGGAAGGTGGAGGACGTCCTTGCCTCCCTGATCTTCTCCCTCATGTCCGTTTTCTCGATGATCACGGCCATGTCGGATTCCTGCTCGGCATGGCGCTTCCGCTGATAGGGCGCCGCAGCGCGTACGGTGGCGTCGAATGCGAGATCCGGGTTCTTGTCCTCGGTGATGCGAGAGCCTACGTACCTTCCGTTCCTGGTCCCGCTTTTCTGGAGCCCCCTCTTGCCCTTGTTCTTCGAGGCTCCGCGGGCCTTCCCCTCGTTGCGCTCGAACAGGTCTATGGTCTTGAACGTCTCGCCGATCTTAGTGATGACGTCCTCGGACTCCTTTCCCTCGATCACATGCTTCTCGGTGGCTGTAGCCAGGACGTTCCCTTCGGGACCTTCGCCATCATCTGGCTTGTCCGCATCGATGCCAGGGTTCTCCCTGCTGGGGTGCACTGCCTTGAAGATCGCGCGGGACTCGGTGTTGAACCCGACGCTGGAATGGACCACCTTCTCCATGCGGTCGACGCGCCTCCCCTTGGGGATCTTGCGCCTGTGGGCCAGGGCGAAGACGGCCGCGTCCTGGACGTCGTCGTAGGATATGACCTTCCTTCCGTCCAGAGCCGCTATGGACATGGCGACGTTTATCGCAGAGAGGTCTCCGCGTGAGCCGTCGATGTCCATCCCTCCGCTGATCTCGGCGATGGTGCGCGCGACCTCCTCGTCGATCCCCATCTCGTCGATTATCCTGCTGGCGGCCTTGATCCTCTCTGCTATGGACCTCTCCTGCTCGGCGTATTGCTCGCTGAACGCATCGGGGTCCTCGTCGAAGGCGAGGCTGCGCCTCAGTATCTCCGTCCTCCCAGCCTCGTCGTCCGGATAGTCCGCATCGACGCATATGTCGAAGTGGTCCAGTATGACCGGGCTCAGGTAGGAGTCGTGGATGTTCATCGTGGCGACGAGGATGGTGTCGACGTCGTACGAGGTGGACATGTTCTCCCTCTCGATCTTGACCTTGCCGCCGAGGACGGCCTCGATGACGCCGTTCGTCATCCTCTGCTCGAACAGGTTCACGTCGTCCATGTAGAGGATGTTCCCGTCGGCGCGCTGGAGCAGCCCCTCCTGGAGGACCAGCCTCCCCTCTTTGATGGCGCATTCGATGTCCAGGCATCCGAAGAGCTGCTCGTCGGTGACGTTCAGAGGGACGTTCACGATGCTCTTGCCGGATATCTCCCCGAGCGAGCGCGCGACGAGCGTCTTGCCGGTTCCGGATGCCCCTCTTATGAGGACCGTCTTTATCCTGGGGTTGACCATCGCGCACAGCAGCGCCTTCTTCGCCTGCTCCATCCCGTATACGGCAGAGAAGGGGTAGTGGGCGACCTTCAGAGGCCCAGACATAGGTCCAGCTCCTTCATGTCGAAGGTGACCTCCTCGAACGCGCGCTTCTTGAGGCGGTGTCCGAGGACCAGGGGAGCCACGACGCGGAGGTCCTGCTTCGTGACCTCTGTCCTCCCCTCCAGGGCGGCGTTGGCCTTGGCAGCCCTCATCATGGTGATGTCTGCCCTGTGCCCCTCCATCTTGAAGTGTATGGAGGTGTATACTATATCATGGAGGATCTTGTCGTCCAGGGTGACCTTGGGCAGCAGGGCGCGGGCCTCCGAGATCTTGCTCCTGAGCGCAGCGATGTCCTCCTGGCAAGACGCGAGGTATCCTTCGGGGTCCTTGTCGAACTGCATCCTGCGCTTGATGACCTCCATCCTCACGTCCACGTTCTTGTCCCCTTCCACGTCGACGCACAGGCCGAACCTGTCCAGGAGCTGAGGCCTCAGGCTGCCCTCCTCGGGGTTCATGCTGCCGACCAGCACGAACTTGGCGGGATGGGAGAAAGACACGCCCTCCCTCTCGATGTAGTTGACGCCCATGGCGGCGGAATCGAGCAGGAGGTCGATGATGTGGTCGTCGAGCAGGTTGACTTCGTCCACGTAGAGGATGTTCCCGTTGGCCTGGGCGAGCACTCCGGGCTCGAACTTCTTCTCCCCGGTCTTGAGGACGTGCTCGAGGTCCAAGGTTCCGGACACGCGGTCCTCGGTGGCGCTGAGGGGGAGCTCGACCACGGACATGGGAACCTCCTCGGATTCCAGCTTCTCTCCTTTGGAGAGCCTCTCGCGGCACTGTATGCACATCCTCTTGGGATACCTCGGGTCGCAGTGGTACGGGCATCCGACGACCGACAGCCTCGGAGGGAGGATCTGGGCCAGTGACCTGACGGAGGTCGATTTGGCTGTGCCTTTCTCCCCTTTGATCAGGACGCCTCCTATTCCGGGGTCGATTATGTTCAAAAGGAGTCCTTTCTTCATGTTTTCCTGTCCGACGACGCGGACGAAAGGGAACAGGAGCGTATCGTTTGCCATTGTTATCTGCATCCTGACATGTCCATTATGGAAGTCGTAAGGGGTTTGTGTCTTGTTGTTTATAAAAATATGGATGCCTCAATAACGCTGTTAAATGGTGTGAAGTCGAGCGAGAGCCATCGTCCAAATATCAGTCGTCCTCGTCCTCGTCCATGTCGCGCTCGATGCCGAGGCTCTCCATGACCGTGTCGATCTGGTTCATCAGCTCCCCTATGTTCTCTCTCAGCATGGATATCTGTACCCTGAGGCTGCGGACCTCGTCCTCCAGCTTGTCTATCCTCCTGATCTGCTCTTCGGAGGCGGGTTGGACGCTGGATTCAAGGCTCTTGATCTTGGATATGGTTCTGTCGCGGAGGGTCCTGAGCTCCATCGACTCCCTCTCCAGCTTCTCCCTTCTGGAGTAGTCGCTGTTCAGAGAGGCGTCGACGATGCCCTTCTCGGCTTCCGAAAGCATGTCGCATATCCTGCGCACGTTCTCCTTCAGGACGTCAACGTCGTCCGAGTCCTCCACAGGCGCGCTCTTGGATGAAGCCGGGACATCGGGAAGGACCCTGTTCTTGGCCTCCTCCTCCACTTTGATCCTGTAGTCTCTGCCGACAGGCTCGAACGACGGTCCGACCGCGTTAACGGTGGCGTTGAGGTTCCTGCTGACAAGAGGGACCTCGAGGCCGCACTCGATGAAGGAGTCCTCGATCTCTTTCCTGCGGGTGGAATACTGGAGCACCAGGGCGTCTATCTTCTCGAGGCATTTCCTGTTGCTCTCAGTCTCTTCTTCCGTTCCAGGGCTCGCGGCTTCGATCTCGGCTCTCTATCCGTTTAGCCTCTCGACTTCGCGCGCCAAGAAACGTATCTCCCTGTCATATTTGCTTCCGGGCATTCTATCTGCCCTGAGCATGCGTTCATCGTTTTAAAGGATTGTACAGGCGTCCATTATTCCGCATAGCGATGCGAAGCAGCAGAGATTCGGACGCATCGGATTCTCGCGGCATGTCCCAAGGTCGTATCGAGACAGATGGCTTAGACATATGGTATCTTAAAAAGGCCATGCAGTTCTGCCGGAGTGATAAGTTTATATATTGTTCTATTGTGAATAATATGTAATCCAATTTTTTTCAGATTGTTATATTTATATTATTCTATAATTGGATGGAAAATATTATATAATGTCCAGTTGGATTTATACACTGTGTTGGATGTGACTCGCTGTGACGTCAATCCATAGGGAGGAATTAAATGGGAGAAAACGTCGAGGCCGGAGCGAATAACGATTCCGGGCTCGTCAAATCGATTGACTGGAAGCAAGGGATGATCATCGCGATGGGCGTCCCGATTCTGATCCTTCCAGGTATCTATGACATAGCAGGGACGGCCTGGGGGCTCAGCATACTCATCTGGACCGTGTCTGTTCTTCAAGGATTCTGTCAGAACTTCGCCATCGGAGAGATGGCTGCAGCGCTGGAGACGCCCGGCATAGGCGGATGCGCCCAGAAGGTGTTCACCAGCCCCAATCCAAAGAAATTCGATCTAGGAAAGTTCGTAGGGGCGTTCACGGCGTGGTCCTACTGGTTCACGTGGACCCCCGTCATACCCATCTTCACGTGCACCTCTTGCGACTACATCATGAGGTACCTCGAGGTCGGCCTCGGGATGGAGCTCCCGTTCGAGCCGATCATACTCCAGCTCATTCTCGGAGTCATAATCTTCAGCATCATCGTCTACGTAGGCTCGAAGGGGCTTTCCGGAGGCGCGAAGCTCGGCCTCGTCCTCGCTCTGATCGCGATCCTGCCTCTGCTCGTCGTCGTCCTGGTCCCGCTGACCGGGTTCTCTTCCAACGACATGCACTTCAGCCTCGACCTCATATCCGAGAACTTCACCCCTGACGGATGGGGATGGACCGCCACCGACTTCATGATGGTGTTCGGGATGTTCGCCTACGCCCAGTGGTGCGCCTGCGCCTGGGAGTCCACCGCCACTTACGGCGCCGAGTACAAGAACCCCGGAAAGGACCTTCCCAAGGCCATGATATCCGCTGGTCTCATCTGCCTGGCGCTGTACTTCATCGTGCCCTTCTGCGTCTATGGGATGCTCACTCCCGAGCAGATAGACCACTGGGGGATATCCACGCTGTACCCGATCGCCCAGGCCGACTTCGGCGACATCGGGCTCATAGTGGCTCTCGTGCTGCTCGTGTCCGGAATGGTCATGCTGATCCAGACGGCGTTCCTCGGCTCTTCCAGGACGCTTTACTTCATGGGGCACGAGGGCAACATGCCCAAGTTCTTCACCAAGACGAACAAGAACGGCGCTCCGATCGCAGCGATGATGTTCCAGTTCGCCATGGGGATCATATTCATCATCATAATCAACTTCGGATCCGTCGGAATGATCCTGGCCGCGTCCTCGTTCGGTTTCTGCTTCGCGCTGGGGATGGGGATGCTCGCGTTCATAGTCTCCAGGAGGAGCCCCCGCTTCAAGGACCTTCCAAGGCCTTGGAGGGCGCCTCGCGGATGGTTTTACGTGGCCATCTTCCTGATGATCTACCAGTTCTTCATCCTGATACCCTGCCTGGCCTTCTGGTGCATCAACGGAGGGATAGAGAACGGAACCTTCTCGGTCATCATAGGGGCCGTCATCCTGCTCCTGTACGTGCCGTTGTGGTTCGTGCTCCAGAACTCCCGCGCTAAGGAGAAGGGAGGGTCCTGAGGGACTCTCTGTAAACCGCCTTCCGGGGCTGGCGGCCTCGGAGGCCTTTTTATCTCATACATACTGTCGCCTCTCGTTGTGATAGCCTTGTTCGCCGATGTCAACGGGGTCAGGATACATTACGAGACGTGCGGCGAGGGGCGCCCCCTTGTGCTGCTTCATGGAAACGGGGAGGACATGTCCATATTCGACGTCACCGTCGAGGAGCTGAAGGACTTCTTCATGGTCGTCACCGTGGATTCCCGCGGCCACGGCCAGAGCCAGGACGTGGGAGAGCTCCATTACGCGGACATCGCGGAAGACGTCCACTGCCTGATCGAGTTCCTCGGCCTGGAGCGCCCCGTGCTGTTCGGATACAGCGACGGGGGCATCGCCGGGCTGATCCTCGCCTCGGAGCATCCTGACGACCTCCTGAGGCTAGCCGTGGCCGGCGCCAACACGGACCCTTCGACCATAGAGTGGGCCGATAACGAGCTCTTATGCCTGGATCGTTCGGATCCGCGGATACGCATGATGCTCGAGGAGCCCCATCTGACGAAGTGGCAGCTCTCGGCCATACGCGTGCCATCATTGGTGATCGCCGGCGAGTTCGACATGATAAGGAGGTCGGACACGCGGTTCATAGCGGACAGCATTCCCCACGGCCACATGTACATCGTCCCTGACGCTGACCATGGGAGCTACATATACAATTCCGAGATACTGCCGAGACTCCTGAAGGACTGGCTTCTCCGACGGGAGCGGCCTTTAAGGGTATGACGGAACGGTCGTTCTGCTGTCTCGGCGGGTCTGTTCGTACACTGTTATTTAAAAATTTTCATAAAACGATTTTTCAGTCGATAGTATTAATAAAGTTGTGTTCTATATAAAAATATTGAGATATCAATATAATTGTTATATTTATACTTTATTTATTGAAACATCAATATTTATATATCAGTTGTGATGTATTTGTTGCATAAACACTAAATATGGATGTTTGGTTAATATGAGTTCGGAGTCAGATGACACTATCAAGTTGTCCAGGTCTGTGAGCTGGAAGCAGGGCATGTTCATCGCCCTAGGGGTCCCGCTCCTGATCCTCCCCTCTCTCGGCGACGTCTCGTCGCTGGTCTGGGGGTGCTGCATTTTCGTCTGGACAGTCTCTGTCCTGCAGGGATTCGTCCAGAATCTCGCCTATGGGGAGATGGTCACCGTCTTCCCCAACGCCACCGGTCTACCCGGATGCGCCCAAACCGTTTTCGGAGGAAGCGACAAGAAGAGCAAAAGCGTCGGCAAGCTCCTCGGGGCCTTCAGCGCCTGGTGCTACTGGTTCGCATGGTGCCCCGTCGTGGTGATATTCACCATGATGATCGGCGACTACCTCATGCAGATGTTTGACTTCTCTTTCGGAGGGTGGACGGCGGTCGGATTCTACTTCGCTGTCGGCTTCGTCATCGTCGCGCTCATGCTGGTCCTCGGAGTTCGCGGGCTGGAGGGCGGCGCCAAGGTGAGCACGATACTCGCCCTCGTGTCCCTCATACCCATCATAGTGATCCTTCTAGGCGCTCTCGTCAAGGGGATGTTCGACTTCAACGTGATCACCACCGAGTGGACCCGCCCCGGGTTCAGCTGGTCTACGGAGGACGTGGTGCTGATCCTCGGATGCTTCGCTCTCGGCCAGTGGAGCGCCTGCGCATGGGAGACGGCTGCCGTGTACGGCCCGGAGTACAAGGACCCCGGAAAGGACGTCCCCAAGGCCCTCTTCGGCTGCGGAATAATCTGCCTCATCATGTATTTCTTCGTGTCGACCGTCGTTTATGGCTCCCTCGGGTACGAAGCCATAACCGAGGCGGGAACCGCTACCCTTAAGCCCATAGCCGAGTTCGTCTTCGGAGACCTCGGGTCGTACGTAGCCCTGTTCTTCCTCATCGTCGCCATGGTCCTGATCATCCAGACCGGGTTCCTCGGATCATCCAGGTCCCTCAACTCCATCGCGGAGGAGGGCAACCTTCCGGCCTGGTTCGCTAAGAAGAACGAAAAGGGTATGCCCATCAACGCGATGCTGTTCGTTAGCGTCTTCAACCTGGTGCTCCTCGTCATCCTCGAGTCCAGCTCCTGGGTGTACGGGCTCTCGACGACCTCGATGACCGTGCTCACCGCCTCGGCCATCGGATACTGCCTGGCCAACGGGATAGCTCTCGCCGCCTACGTCAAGACCAAGAGGGATCCCAAGTTCGCCTCTTTGGAGAGGCCGTTCAAGGCCCCCAGGGGCTGGACGGGCGTCATAACGGTCATGGCTCTGGTCCAGTTCTGCGTATGGCTCCCCAGCCTCCTGTACTGGAGCTACTACCTCAGCTCCAACGGAGGGGTCGACAACGGGCTGACGGCCTACATATCGATAATCCTGGCCGCGATCATACTGTCCGCATACGTTCCCATCTGGTACCTGGTCCAGAAGAGGAACTCGAGGCCGGCCACTTGCAAGACCGGCTCCGACGTCGGCGTTCGCGCCCGCTGAATGAAACAGGGGGTGGATTCCGCCCCCTTTATCTTCTTCATCTGTCCGTTTGAATCCCGTCAGGATAGATCTGCCTCAGGTCGGTCTCCAGGTCGCGGACAGAATCGTCTCCCGCCCTGTAGTAGTACCATCTGCCGTCGTCGTCCAGGAGATAGGCGTATTCCGCATCCTCCCTCTCGCAGAGGCGACACGCATCGGGGTAGGTCCTGGGCTTCCCGCTGCCGTAGAAGGCCGTGTTGCCTATGCCTGTGCCGAGGGAGCTCATGTCCCCGCGGTCTATCAGCCTTCTGAGGACCGACCTTTCCGAGAAGGCCGAGAGCAACGTCATGCCTGTGCATTCTATGTATCCGTCGTAGCTGCAGGAGACCCCTTTGATGCGGTTCCCTTCCTTCATGGATATGAAGCATCTCGTTCCCATGAGGCTTCATCTGCCCATAGGTCTTAAACGATGGAGCGTGCGCGCACGGAACATCGCTCCAGATAGTAGCTGCATCTTATGTCCATAAGGTCTTCCAAGGACAGCTCCCCTGCGGGCTCCGGCCCTAGTTCTATGTTGGTCCTCGACCTGACCTCCATACGCGCCTCCTCGTAGCCTCCTACGGCCTTGAGGATGCGGGATATGGCCTGCTCCATCTCCTGGAGCTCCTCCTCCTGGAACGCTCCCGTCACCGACATGGCGTTCATGCTGTTCAGGGCCAGGCTGACGAGGTCCATGCTGTCGGGATCGTACATGTAAAGGATCGACATGGCTGCGAAGGCCCTTCTCCCAGTGACCGGCCCCCTCCCCTCGTCGGAGAACATCGTGGCTACGACATCGGCAAGGTCCTGCACCGCCCCGTCGTCGTCTTCTTCGACGATCATCCTGTACAGGCCCCTCCTGAACAGGGTCACGGCTCTGGACGGAACGTTGGAGATCCTCCCGCTATCGAAGGCGTCGCACATCATCGATATCACTGGGCCGGTCGCCTCGAACGAGATATCGTCGAAGGCGAAGCGGACCGCCGTCTCGAACATCCTGCACAGGCGTCTGTAATCGTCGCTGGAAGGCTTTTCCATCGCAGACAGCCGTTCAAGGTACGCTGCCAGGATGCTCTTCATGCGCGCGAAGGACGACGCGGCGTCGTTCTCGTTTGACGGCAACAGGAACGTGGACCACCTGAGCTCCCATTGGAGCCATTCCGGAAGGCAGGATTCCTGAAGGCACGTCCCCATCTCTTCCATGATGGCCGCAGAACGCTTCGGATCGTCAATGGAGCGCAGCTTGGCGCACAGCAGGACGGGACGGAACATCGCGCCAACGTCGCCGACGTCGGGAGCGCCCTCGCACTCGATGAACGACGACACCGCCTTGGACTCGTCCGGAAGGGCCTCTGCGGCCTCGTCCACGAGCTCGCGGGCTTCCGCGCTCTTGTCGCACCTGTAATGTTCCAGCGCGGCCAGCAGAAGAAGCTCTGCCCTTTTTCCGGGCTCCGACTCCGACACGGCCCTTCTTCTGGCCCTGATGGCGTCCCTGGCCATCCAGCAGGGGTGGGAGTCCTTCCTGAAGCAGTAGTCCGCCACGAAACCGTCGTTGAACATGTAAAGCATCGAGGCGGCCCTGCATTCCGGGCACCTGACCACCATCGGGTAGCGTGGCCTCCCCATCATCGCAGGGCCTCCGGCCGTCCTGTCCTCCACTGCCTCGCGGTCCTCGCCGCAGATCATGCAGGGGAGGACTGCCGTCTTCTCGTCGCATCCGTCCGTCAGGAAGCCGTTGTCGTCCGCCCAGGATTCTGCCGCTCTTCTCGACTCCGCTCTCAGGCGGTCCGACCAGGCTTTGGAGGCCTTGGAGCTGCGCGACACGTCCCCTACGAACTTCTGGTACCAGTCCTGGCGGCTCCCGTCCGGCCGCTTTATTGACGGCGTGCCCTCTGCGAAGGAGGTGGCCGTCCGCAACAGGAAGTCCGAGTCCTTGCCTCTGACCAGCACGGACCCCTCTTCCGACGGGGAATCGGCGATCTTCAGAGTCTTCGTATCGAGATACAGGTCCTTCTTCCTGCTGGAGGCTATGGCGTCAGCCACCCTGTCCAGGCTTCTGGCGTCGAGGTGCCTCGAGGCGGACATCTCGCTGTACCATCTTTTCACGCATCCGCGCACGGTTTCCGAGCGAGCTGCGCTGCGGCGGTCGGAGAACCATGAGCCGGAGAAGTCGCGCTTCGACGCCCCAAGGAACCTTATCCTGTGGACCAGTCCCCCGTACACGTATTCGATGGGAAGCCTGCCGTAGGCGTTCATGGGGATGGACTCGTCATCGATCTCCGCTCCGGCTCCGGGTATCCTGAACACGTGGGGTTCCCCTCCGTTCCATCCCATCGCGGTCTGGATCGCAGCCCCCAGGTCCGAGAAGGAGGACCCGAAGGGCACCCTCTGCGTTCTGACGATGTTCTGGTTGCCGCTGGTGAGCGATATCTCGACGATTTCGTAAGCCATCGGGCAGTCATGAGGGGAGCGGGTTATAGATTCTCCGCACCGAACATGCTTGGCATTCCCGCCGCGGTGACCGACACCACGCATTCCACGAGCACGCTCATGCCTCTGAGCCCCATGTGCCTGTCGCTGCGAACGACGTCGTAGGCGATGCTGCACGCCCCGCTGCGGACGGCCCTCTCGCCGGCTATCCTCTTCCCTATCTCCTCAGCGAGCACCAGGGCCTCGTCCAGGCTGCCGCAGGTCTCCTTCCCGTCGGGGGAGAAGAGCTCGAAGTGGGACTCGGGGGAGTCGAGGTCCTCCGGGGAAACCAGGATCTCCACCGTCTCGGAAATGGACGAGGCTATGGCTCCGACGGCGTTGCCCACGTCTGAGTCGGGGTCTATGAACGTGCGGGTCCCGAACGCGTCCCCGACCCATCTTATGTAGGTGCTGGCCGGGGCCCCTATCCCGATGATGGGCATGTTCAGCCTTATGGAGCATCCGAAGTCCCTCCCCCTGCCTAGGGCGGCCTTGAGGATCAGGCTGGCTGCGTACGGCTCCAGCGGGCGGTCGCCCAGCTCGTCCGCCAGGAGGACCTTCATAAGCTCGGCGCAGAGCTTGGCTTTGACCATGTCCCTGCATTCCGACACGAACGGTCCGACGGCCTTCCCGCACTTCTTGGCCAGGTATCTCGCCCCCAGGATGGAGGCCTCTCTGTCGTATTCGGCGTACGTCCCGTCCACATGGAGGACGTCGGTGGGGGTGAAGGCTATCCTCTGCACGTACCCGTGGGCCTCGAGGCTGTTGGCTCCGATGAACGAGGGCGTGCTTCCCATCTCCGCCGCCGCTTCCGCGACCGATATCGGGCCTTCGGAGGCCATCTGCAGGAACCCCCTGCTCTCCGGGGTCAGATACACCCCCTCCTTGGGGAACCCTATCGTGTAGAACAGCTCCGTGTCCAGGAAGACCATGTCCTCCGGATAGTACGGATCAGGTTTGGTGTCCAGAGCGGCAGCGCGCAGCAGCTTGTCTGTCAGGGACGGCCACCTCTCTGACGCGACGCAGAGCGGCATCGCCTTGGTCGATTTCAGGACGGCTTTTCCGCCGTTGACCATGATCCTGCTGTCGCCCCCTATGCCGGCGGCGGTGACCTTGGCCGCCAGGACGTGGGTCCTCCTTCCGGCGACGGTCATGCCGTCGGGTACCAGAGCCGGCTTCCCGTTCCTGATGATGCCTATGTCCGTGGTGGTCCCGCCCATGTCCATCACGAACGCGTTCTGCTGGCCGGTAAGCTTCACGGCCCCGATCATGCTCGCCGTGGGGCCGGACATGATCGTCTCGATCGGCCTCTCCCTGGCCATGTCCTCGCCCATCAGGGTCCCGTTCCCGCGGACCATCATCAGGGGGGCGCGTATACCGAACTCGGACATGACCTGCTTCACCGAGCGGATGAGGCGGTCCATGACCGGGATGAGCCTGGCGTTCATGACGCAGGTGGACGTGCGCACCTTGAACCCCAGCTTGGAGGAGAGCTCGTGCCCGCATACGGCCGGCACGCCCAGGATCTCCGCCGCGAGCGCCTTAAGCCTGTCCTCGTGCTCCGGGTTGCGGACGGACATGAACGAGCTGATGGCCATGGCGTCCACCTTCCCCTTGACGCGCCTCATGAACTCCTCCGCCGCGTCGAGGTCGAGGTCCCTCTCCTCCCCTCCGTGGATGTTATGGCCGCCCGCGATGGAGACGCAGTACTCGGCGTCGGTCTTCTCGGCCTCGAAGCCTGCGCATATCAGGCCGACCCTGCATCCTTTCCCTTCCACGACCGAGTTCGTGGCCAATGTGGACGACAGCGACACTATGCCTACCCGTCCCAGCAGGGCGGGGTCCAGGAAAGACACGGCGCCGCGGATGCCTATGCAGAGGTCCTCCGGCGTCGTCGGGGACTTGCTCTTGCAGAATATCTCCCCGCTGGACAGCTCGAGTATCACCGCATCGGTGAAGGTCCCTCCGGTGTCGATCCCTAGCCCCAGGGTCATTAGATCGCCGCCTGCCGTAGCGCACGACCGCCGGCACCTGGTGGCAGAGCTCCAGGCCGTAGAGGACGTCCTTTCCTTGGTCTTCGAAGAGCGACTCCGGATCCACGGCCTCCATGTCGCTCTACCGGCGGAAAAGGACTGTCGCGCCGCTGACGTCGGGATACACGGAAGCGGACATTCCAGCCCTTGCCGCGATCGACGCCACGTGATCTACGAGCTTCTCCTGGCCCATGCGCCTGATCCCGGTCACGGCGCTCTCCTCGCTATGGGAGAGGAAGTGGGCGATGCGTTCGTCCAGCATTTCCAGACCGACCTCTGCGAAGCATGCTGCCATCGAATCATCGGCCGTCTCGCAGCGTTCTCCGGGCATATCGGCTCCTTTCGTCGCTTATCGTATGCTTTCTATGTAGGTTCTCATCTGTTCCTGACGACGGTAACAGGGCAGGCAGCCATGGTGACTATGCGTTCGGTCGCTCCTCCGTGCAGGATGTGCAGCCCTCCGCGCCTGTCGACGCCGACCACCACCAGGTCGTATTTCCCGGACATCCCTAAGATGACGTCCACCGGGTCCCCGTCCTCGACGATCCCGTCGGCCTCCACGCCATCAGCTCTGATCTCCGAGACAATCTTGTCCACGAGAGGCTGGGGGTCGTTGCCCTTCTCCCTTACGCTGAGCACGGTGACGGACGATTTGGAGCGCTTCGCCGTCTGTATGGCGTAGTCTATGGCCGGCCTGTTCTCGTCGTAGACGGGAAGGAGTATTTTCTCGATGCGCTCGGAACCGGATTTCACTGTCAGGACCGGGCAGTAGCTCCCCTCAATGACCTTCTTCGCGGTGGAGCCTATGCGTCCTGCCATCATTCCGCTCTTCCCTGTGATCGACATCATCATCAGGTCCGCATCCTTGGACATCTCGTTGAGGATCTCCCAGGGCGCGCCTTCCGCGAGGACCTCCTGGTGCTTCGCTCCCTTCTTCTCCGCAAGCTTAGCGGCATTCTCCAGAAGCATCTTGCCCTCGATCTTGGCCATGTAGTATTCCTGGGACGGGTCCACCGTTCCGAACTTGTTCAGAGAGGTCACGTCTATGACGAACACGAACGTCAGCGTGGCGGAGAACTCCACTGCGGAATGCAGGGCTATCTCGATGGCCACTTTGGAGGACACGCTACCGTCTATCGGAACCAGCACCTTGTCGAACTTCATGTGTTGCTCTGCCATGTCATATCTCCTGCTAATGGTATAGAATTGTTTGTTAGATATATAATCCAACTTATCGTGTCAAGATTCATTAAGCAAAATAATGTATTCAAAGACTACTCCATTGCCCTCCCGTCCCTCTTCGGATCGCACTGTTGCCGATCGGACGGAAGAGACGAGCGGAAAGCCGTCGCGCCTGGATAAGAGGGTCCGAGGGGCTTCGCAAGGCTATCTGCCTTCCGGTTTCTATCGACGACTCCGTCACCGTCCCGAGGCTCTTGATGTATTCTCCGAGGACGACGCCGCTCTCCTCCACGAAGGTCGCGGCGCATCCGGCGAAGGCGGAGTTCCCGTTCCCTCCCATAACCACGTAGTCCGAGGTGCATACCGAGTAGGTCTTCCCCGCCTCCACTTTCTTGCCGTCGATCTCGATGGACGAAACCCTGGACCCAGTCTCGGCATCCGGGTCATACGTGACGGTCATACCCGAAATCTGAAGGAACCCCCCTACATCCGATTCCAGATGGGTGTAGGATGACTCCATAGCCTCGTACAGGCGGCTCCCATCGGCCTCCAGGATCACCAGCTCGTCCAGGAACGGCAAAGCCTCGTACAGACTGCTTATGGTGATGTCGCCGACGCCGATGTCGGAGCGGATGCTGCCGGAGTTCAGCATCGCCACGTCGGATCCGCTGAACCATCTGGCTGCGTCAGCGATGAGGTCCCCAAGCATCGACTCTCTAGGCCCCAGGGCCTTATAGTTTCCTTCAAGGGGGATTCTGGTGGATCCGATGCTCGTGGACAGGATCCTTCCGCATTCCTCGTTTACCTTGGCGACCGCCGCGTTCGTTTCCGGACAGGAAAGCGGCTCTCCCTCGTAAAGGTCCGCATCTATGGTCCCTCCATGGACGCGAACGACGCCGAACGAGGTGCAGTGGCCACCGGTGCTGGCGATCACCGTCCCGCTAGGCAAGAGGTCGATGCCCGGAGCCCTCCCTCCTTTCATGGCGGTGTGGCTGTGGCCGTCGATGAATATGTCGATGCCCGGGACCTTGGCGCAGATCTCGTCGGAGGTGACGGAAGCGGGCTCGACGCCTATGTGGCCTATCGCCACGACCATGTCCACTTCCATCGTGCGAAGCAGGGCGACCATGCGCTCGGAGGCTTCTATCGGATCTGTGATGGAGGTCCCTCCCATGCTCCCGGCTTTGACGCTGTATGCGGTGTCCGGGGTCAGCAGCCCGAATATGCCGAGGCGCACCCCGTTCTTTTCCAGCACGATCCATTCCTTGAACACGCTGCTCCCGTCGGGATAGACCAGGTTCGAGCATATGATGGGGTAGTTCAGCGCGTCGGCCCTCTCCAGCAGCACAGGAAAGCCGAAGTCGAACTCGTGGTTTCCAGGTATGCCGACGTCGTATCCGATGCTGTTCATGACCTCGATCGAGGACAGGCCTGCCGTGACGGTCCCGCTAGGCCTCCCTTGGAGGAAGTCCCCAGCGTCCACCACGAAGACGGTCTCCCCCTGAGACTCGTACGAGTCCTTCAGGGCCCCGAGTGTGGACATCCCCAGGCCCTGGTCGTAGTAGCAGTGCGTGTCGTTGGAATGCAGGATGACGAAGGTGCTCCCGTCGCCCGGGACGTCGCGGACGGCGTACGAGAACGCCAGTATGAGCACTATCGCGACAGCGGCTGCCGGCATGAGCCAGGTGGAACGCATGTCGTAAGATGCCTCCAATAGCTGAAAAACATATCGTATCCCAGCTACAGGACAATGCCGCGGGGCTGCAGGTGGATAGCGCCCGTTTCGCTCCGAGGCTTCTCGGTTTGACTGTTCAGGAACCTTTCCGTCCTTCAGCAATTCGGCCAGCCCGCGCCTCAGCTCATGGAAGCCTCTGGGAAAGTTCTCCGATCCGCTGGCCCTTATCCTGCGACCTTCGTCCACTACCGCTTCGAAGGAGAACATCTCGCCGTCCTTCACGAACTTCGGATGCTTGCCCTGGAAGCCGTCCCAGCCAGGCACGCCGCACTCGTTGAGGAGGCGGACGAAGGCTTCCGAGTCGCAGACCGTTCTGGCCATGAGCCTGCGGGACTCATCGGAGCAGATGAACCCGCAGTACTCGGAAAGCTCTACGCTCGTGCCGTCGCATACGGCCTCGTACTCAGTATGCGAGCGCATCCCTGTTATCGACAGGCTGACCGTGGTGAGGGACTCGATCTTCTTCTTGCTGAACAGCATTCTGCCACCAGTGGGAAGCAGGGGGTCAATGTATAAAAACACGGCAATAGGGGAGCGGAACGGCTTGTGGCCGCCCCGTCCCTTAAGACGATTGGAAAGGGCGCTCAGTCGGAGTAGACGATCTCGCATCCGGTCGGGAAGGCGCTCTTTCCGATGTCGGTCGTGCGGGATACGGTCGCCGTCTTCAGGGAGGTGCATCCGCTGAAGGCGTTGTCGTCGACGCTCCTGACGGTGCCAGGGATGGTCACCGAGGTGAGGGTCTTGCATCCTCCGAACGCATATCCGCCGAGGCTCTGGACCGAGCTGGAAAGCTCCAGCGACTTCAAGGCGCCGCATCCGCTGAACGCCTTGTACTCGATGCTGGTGACAGAGTCTGTGATCTTGGCTGCGAGGAGGGCGGTGCAGGCCTCGAACGTCTCCTCCCTGATCGTGGTGGTCTGCTTGGGTATGACGATGGAGCTCATCGACGAGCAGCTTTTGAAGGCGCCTTTCCCTATGTACGAGACGGAGTCAGGGAGGGGGATCGAGATGAGTGACTTGCAGTCGCGGAACGCGTTCTCTCCGACGCTGGTGACCGAAGCCGGGATCTCGATGGAGGAGAGCAGGTCGCATCCGTCGAAAGCATGCGCGCCGATGCTCGTGACCGTCTCAGGGACCTTGTAGGGGTTGATCGGGTCGCTCCCTTTCTTCTCCGGGAACCTTATCAGCTTCGTCTTGGCCTTGTCGAACAGCACGCCTTCCGAGGACGAGTACACGGCGTTGCCTTCGTCGACTGTGATTGACTCCAAGGAGCCGCAACCGGTGAACGCGTCCGACCCGATCGACTTCACAGAGGAGGGTATGGACACGGAGGACAGGACGGAGTAGCCTTTGAACGCGTTGTCCTCTATCGCTTCGACCGATTCCAGTATGGTCACAGACTTCAGGGACTTGCAACCGGAGAGCTCCCTGATCACGGATGCCGTTCCAGGGATCTTGACCGATGCAAGGGCGGGGCACCAGTCGAAGGCTCCGCTTCCGAGGCGGGTGACTGACGCCGGGATTACGGCGGTCTTCAGGGACTTGCATCCGAAGAACGCCTTGGCGCCTATGCTCTCCACGGAGTCGGGGACCTCTATCGCCGCCAGCGACTTGCATCCCATGAACGCAGCGTCGTCTATGGTGATCACGGAATCCGGTATGTCGATGGTCCCGAGGGAATCGCAGCCCTTGAATGCCTCCTTGCCGATAGTGGCGAGGGTGTTCGGGAGCGATATGGACGACAGGGATGTGCAGTCCGAGAATGCTCCTGATTCCAGAGTCGTTACGGATTCGGGTATCGTTATCGATTCCAGCGACTTGCAGCCCTCGAAGGCGTCCTTCCCGATGACGGTGACAGAGTTGTGGATGTCCACGGTCTTGAGAGAGTCGCAGTCCGAGAAGACGTTCTGCTCTATCGTCTTCAAAGGGCTGGGAATCCTGATGGATTTGAGGGACCTGCATCCTTTGAAGGCCCCTTTCTCGATCGTGCCGACGGTGTCGGGGATGTCTATCGACTCGAGGTTCTTGCACCCTTTGAACGCGCCTTTCCCGATGGCGATGACCGATTCGGGCAGGCTCATGGAGGTCAGGTACGTGCATCCGGAGAAGGCTCCGTCGTCTATCCTCACCACCGGGCTGGTGTCTATCATGTCCGGAATGGAGATCGTGGCGTCTTTCCCCTTGTAAGAGCTCACGTATGCCAGCCCGTCTTTCACGCGGAACTCCAAGCCGCCATCGTTGGATCCGGAGAGGCGTCCCTTTTTCAGCTTGTCGAACAACATGTTATCCCAGTCCTGTATTACTCTGTTGATAAAAATAACATATGTATGGGGGTGCAATCATACATCGGGAAGCAGCTGCGATAGGATCCTCCCGACAAGTGGAAGCCGACCTGCGTTTCCGAAGCCGCAGGCCTGCTGTTTCGTCCGTCAGGACACTATGGTTACGAGCTCCACCGACGGGTATCCGGAGAACACGTCCTCGCTCGAAGATGCCAGGCCCTCAGGTATAGTCACTCTTCTGAGCGAGGTGCATCCGGACAGGGCGTTTCTGCCGAGGCTGACGACGGAAGACGGAATCTCGATGCTCTCCAGAGACGTACAGCCTATAAAGGCGCCTTCTCCGATGGCTGTCACCGTTTCAGGTATCTCGAGCCTTACCAGTGACCTGCAGTTCCTTAGAGAGAACTTGCCGAACTCTTTCAGACGAGAGGTGATGGTCAGCGACCTCAGGCTCACACAGTCGTCGAACATCCTCTCTGGGAGGACATCTATTCAGCATGCATTTCGACCGTCTCGAGGGTGCGGCATTCAACGAAAGGCCCTGTCCCGATATCGGAGACTGAACGAGGAATAACAACTTTATAGATGTTATCGAATTCGAATGCACCGTTGATGATGCGGTTCACAGGCAGTCCTCTGTACAGCTCAGGTATTACGAGTGCCCCAGTGGTACCTTCGTAACCTACAACGGTCGGCGTTCCATATATCATGCGGATTTTGGCTCCGCATGTTTCAACACTAGTGTTTATTCTAACGAGTGCCCCTTCCATTTAGATCAAGAATTATAAGGACTGCATAGTATATAGTTATTTAGACGTCTGTCTTTCTACTTTAGTACATTTGGTGCTCTTCCTCCACGACGAGAGGCATCTGGCGGTTCTAGCGAGTCCATCTGTAGAGAAGTGCTTTTCGTCACAATTAAAGGCACAGAACGCATCTGGACTGCCATGACCTTCTTTGACAACACCCGGATGCTGGGGATCATATTCTGGGCGGTTGGAATCATGATGGTGCTGGAGTCGATCCTGATGGTCGTGTCCGCTTTCACGGACTTCGATGTCGACCTGCCTGACGAAATAGTCAACATCACGGCATATCAGGTGGCCTTCGGAGCCGGCTCCCTGGTGACTGCTGTGCTGTACATCTTCTTCGCCAACAGGGTTATGAGAGGAAACATGACGGACAAGATCGGTCTGCTGGGGGAGTACATCATCATGGTAGGCGCCACGTCGATCGTCAGGATCCTCGTCGAGCTCATCGCGTTGGTCGCCGGCGAGCTGACGATAGAGGAGGTCATCGTCTATATCCTAATGTTTTCGGTCATGGCGGTGTTCTTCATTGCAATGATGGCCGTGGGGCGGACCGTCCTGCGCGGCCGCGAAGCTAGAGGGAAAGGGGTATTGTGGGTCGTTCTATTCATCGCTTTCGTCGTCATGGCCGCCTATAACCTGACGGAGGCCGAGACCGAGCTGGTCTTCATCTCGCACATCAACCATCTGCTGATAGCCATCTTCATGCTGCTGGCGCTTCTGGATCCCGAGGTCATGTCCAGGATGGGGGTGAGACGCTGATAGACTGGTTCACGCAGATCATCCTGGAGGTGGACGTGGTCTTCCTGGTGATGCTAATCTTTGCGGAGAAGAACACCCCGGCCAGGATAGCCGTGTGGGCGCTGACCTTCATCCTGCTTCCGTTTCTGGGATTCGTCCTCTACCTGTTCATCGGCCAGACGTTCTACTCCGAGCAGGTGTTCAAGCTAAAGGGCGCGAACGACGAGAAGCTCCGTGGACTTCTAGGCAAAGAAAAGGGCAACGCCTCGAGAGAGCGGAACCCGGAGTACAGGTCCATGGGAGTCGCTATGGAGGAGGTCGGCGCCATGGGCTATTCCGACGACAACGACGTGAGGCTGTACACTCTCGGGGAGGACAAGTTCGAGGACCTCTATGAGGACCTGAGGGAGGCCAAGGAGCACATCAACTTCGAGTATTACATAATAAGGGACGACGAGCTGGGGAACGAGCTCATCGACATCCTCACCAAGAAGGTCGAGGAAGGCGTCGAGGTCAGGCTCCTCACGGACGGGTTCGGTTTCGGGAAAGGCCCCAGGAAGGCCATAAAGAGGTTCCAGAAGGCCGGGGGGCAGTTCGCTCTCTTCCACAGGGTCCTGTGGCTTCTGCTCAGCCCGAAGAAGAACAACCGCAACCACCGGAAGATAGCCGTGATAGACGGCAAGGTGGCCTACTGCGGCGGGTTCAACGTCGGCGACGAATACCTCGGGAAGGGTCCTCTCGGGTTCTGGAGGGACACCTCGGTCCGCGTCTCCGGTGGGTCCGTGGACGCCCTCCAGCTGAGGTTCCAGATGGACTGGGAATATGCCACCGGGGCCCCCATGTGCACTTCGGACGAGATCGGCCGCTACTACAGGAGAGGCCATCCGTCCGCAGGCGATGCCAGGGTGATGTCCGTTTCGGGAGGACCTGACGTGTCCGACTTCAACCCAGTGCGGCTGGAATACCTGCAGCTCATAAGCCGCGCGAAGAAGAGCGTTTACATCCACTCCCCTTACTTCATCCCGGACGACTCCCTGACGGACGCTCTGACGCTGGCCGTCGCGAACGGGGTGGACGTGAAGGTCATAATGCCCGACAAGCCGGACCACATGTTCGTCTACTGGAACAACATCCGCAGCGCCTACGCTGTCGCGGGGAAGGGGGTCAAGGTATACAAGTACAACCGCGGGTTCGTTCATTCCAAGACCCTGGTGATCGACGGGGAGTACTGCTCGGTCGGGTCCGCCAACTTCGACGACCGCTCCATGGTCCACAACTTCGAGACCAACCTCCTGATAATGTCGCCGGAGATCGGGAGGCAGATGGACGAGGCGTTCCTGGAAGACCTTTCGCATTCTACCGAATACGACCGCTCGGAGTACGAGAACCTCGACGGATACCAGCTCCTGAGGGTGTTCGTCTCGAGGCTGTTCGGGAATCTCGCCTGAGGGGCGACTGCGGCTTCGGCTAATTTCGGGGCCGCGACGTCATTTCCTCTCGTCTTCGGAGAACACGTACTCCACGCTGTTCCTTCCCTTCTTCCTCGCCAGCGACTCGGTGGTCATGCCGAGCTCCAGGAACGCGGCGCTGTACACAGCGTTCGGGACTAGGCAGGTGGGGGTGAGCTGGCCGCGGACCTCGTCCTTGTTAATCGCGCTGTGCTCGAAACCGTACACGTCCATCGGGGTTATCCTCTTCAGCCTCTCGGCGTATCCTCTGACCACGTCGCAGTCGGAATCTATGGACACGTCGAGGTCCCCGTCCTCCCTCATCGACACGGTCACGCGGGCCTTCCTGTCGCAGATCAGCATGTCGACGTCCACTGTGGATGCCATGGCCCTGAATGTCTCAGGCCGGATAAATCATAGGCGGCTTTTTCTGGAGAAGAACCTCCGAGCCTGGGTGACGACGTCGTCGGAGGGGACGGCGTCAAGCTGCTTCTCGTACCTGTAGGCGCGGCTGTCGAGTATCACTGCGAGGCCCGTGTCCGTCTCGGTCCTAATCAGGCGCCCTATGGCTTGGTTCACCTTCCTGATAGCCGGCACCTCGCTGGCGTACTTCCATCCCTTTCCCGGCCCGTAGCGTTCGTCCATCATCCTGGAGATCTCTGACAGCTCGCTGGACGGGGGAGGGAACGGGATCCCGACGATTATCGCGAAGCGCAGCTCGTCCCCGGGGAAGTCTATCCCCTCTGCTATGGATCCGCCCATCACCGAGAAGAGTACGCCCCCTCTTTCGGATCTGAACCTTCTGACGGTCTCCGCGGTCTCCCTGGATCCTCCTCCCTCCCAGTAGCATGTCCTGTTCATCGCGCTTTCTATGTTCTGGCGCATGGAGTCCATGGAAGCGTAGGATGTGAAGAAGACTATAGTGTTCTCGGATGTAGTCCTGCATAGTTCCACTATAGTCTGTTCAAGCTTGCTCTTCATCTCGGGGTTCCTTTTCATGTCCGAGAATCTGGTGGTGAGGTTCCTGGAGTACACGATCCTGCGGTTCTCCGGAGGGAACGGCGAGGGGTATGTGCGGAATCTCGCGTTCTTGGGAAGGTTCAGGACCCTTGCATACTGGTCTAGTGGCCTTAGCGTGCCCGACATGTGGATCGCCCCCGGGATCATCTCCAGGAACTCGGATATGTCTTCGACGCCTATGCATGCGGCGCGAAGATACTCCCCGTCCTTTCCGGTCTTGACAGTCCTAACGAACCTTGTCGGATCCGAAGTGCACCACAGGCTCATCTTCATCCCGAGGATCTCTATCGGGGAAGCGCCCGTCCCTCCTTTGGCCACCGCCTCCTCCGTCATGTGAGAGCCGATCTCCGTGACGGCTTCCAAGGCTAGGGCCAGACCGTGCTCGTCAAGCCCGAAGCGCTTCATGACCTTCTCTTCTAGGTCGTTGTCTCTGATCATGTGCTCTGATTGCCCTAATCCGATTCTCTCGGAAGCGAGGGATCTGATGCTTCTCCTGAGGAACGAAATGAAGTCTTTGAGCATCACCCCTGGCAGGACCTCTTCTCCGCTGCTCTCCTCCTCGGCAGATTCCAGAAGGGACCGGGTTATGGTGAAGCTCTCGGTCTCTCTGGCATGGTCGATGAAGTTGTGGGCTTCGTCAATAATAGGGACAATCAGGGCAGGATTAGAGCCTGGGGCCATAGACGCCAACAGGAAGCCTCTTATCTCGGGGTCCAGGATGTACGTGTATGGGACGCAGACGACGTCGGCGAATGCCATCATGAGCCTTCTCGCCTCATAAGGGCACATCCTCAGGCTTTCGCAGAACGCGTCGAACGCCGTCGTGGTCGGGAAATCCTCGGAGCAGATCCTCAGCAGAGGCCCTTTCTGGTCTTCCACGTTGCTGTCGAACACGCATCCGCCATCGAGGCCGGTGGCGCTCCTCCTCTTCCTTTCTTGGCACATGGCGTACTGCACATGGGGCGGTATGGAGTCCACATCCTCGATGCTGCGGAACAGGGGGCAGGACTTGCCCCTTCCGGCCATGGCGATCCCTGACACGTCCCGGACCGTGCTGATGGCCTTGAGCTCTCTCATGACCTGGTCGCTCTGGGATATCGTCCTCGTAAGGTAGACGATCTTCTTCCCTCTGGGCCTGGCGTGCGCCAGCGCTCCTGCCAAGGAAACTATGGTCTTGCCTGTGCCGGTCCCCGATTCCATGACCAGGTGGCGTCCCTCGTCGAGGGTCCTGCGGATGTCGCCTATGATCTCCGCTTGGCATCCGCGAGGCTTGTAAGGCATGAAGGGCACGACGTCGGTCATCTAGGTTTTTCCCTTGGCTTTCTATGTAATCCTTGGCGCCTTCCAAGGTGATGCTCATCGCCTTCATGAGGTACTTCTCGGCTTCGGCGACCTTGCCCCGCTTCATGAGCTCCGCCGCGACGTTGTGGCATATGTCGGTGGCCTCGCTGACGCTGTCGGCGATGCCGCTCCTGTGCATCTCCTCGATGAGGAGGATCGCGGAGTCCGAGTCGGCCAAGAACTGGTCCATCATGTCCAGGTCGAGGTCGCACTCGGCCTTGGCCATGAAGGTGGCGGCAAGGAGCTCGACGTCCTCGAGGCTCCCGGTCCTCATGAGGTCCTCTCCGATGGACGCTGCCTCCGCATAGCTCGCCTCCGCCTCGGAAGGGCTCTCCAAGGCTTCGTGCATCTCTCCGAGCAGGCCGTACGCCTCCATGCGGCGGTTCCGCATCCAGGGGTCCATCCTGCTCTCCGTGGACTCTATGGCTTTCGCTAGGAACGGCTGGGCCTCCTTGGAGAAACCGTCGTCCAGCAGCACCTCGGCGGACCTTATGCACATCGTGACAACCCTGCGGGAGTCGAAGTGGTGGGACGAGGATCCGATCCTGTCCAGGCGGGATGCGGCCTTCTCCAGCGGCTCGGCGGAGCTCATCCCGAAGTGCTGGCGGAGCTCGCCCAGGGCCGAGTACATCTTGACGTACGTCCCGTCGTCGGTGTCAATCCTTTCCGCCATCTCGGCGGCCGATTCCAGGTCCTCGAGCGAAGACGTGTAGTGCTCGAGCATCTTCAGGACGCATCCGCGGTTGACGTAGGCTTCCAGAAGCTCCTCCGAGTCCCCCAGAGGCTCGAGGCTGTTCACCTTGTCGTTGTAGTCTGACAGAGCCCTCTCCAGATGTTCCTCGGACGATCCAAGCATGCCCGCTAATCATCGGACTTCTATTTATGGTTGAGTCGCAGGATGCGGAACGGCCTCATGCCAGCATGCAGAGCAGCCTCGATACAGCCATGCGGACCCTCATCATCGTGGTCCTCCTGTCGAATTCCTCGCAGGAGTACTGCTCGGAGCTCTCCAGGTCTTCGAGGAACCGGTCCGCGAGCTGCGCGGTCAGCCTCTCGGAGTAGAGCACCACGTTGGTCTCGAAGTTCAGCGAGAGTGACCTGCTGTCGAGGTTGGCCGATCCCACGGAGCAGCAGCGGCTGTCCGATACGATCGCCTTCTCGTGCACGAAGCCGTCCGTGTACCTGTACACCTTGACCCCCGACCTCATGAGCTCGTCCGCGAAGGTCAGGTTGTTCCAGTAGACGAATATGTGGTCCTTCTTCTTGGGGATCAGGATCCTCACGTCCACCCCGGAGGAGGCGGCGTACATCAGCGCGGTCTTTATGGACTCGTCCGGATCGAGGTAGGGGGTGGCGATGTACACCCTCTCCTTGGCGTTCTGGATCATCGCCAGGTACTGCATGGGGACCTGGTTGTTCGGCATCGTGTCGGGGCCTCCGGACACCAGCTGCATCCTGTCCTCCCCTCCGTGGCTCTTCACCGAAGGGTCCAGGTAGAAGGATATGTCCTTCAGGGGGTCCTTCCAGGCGGCGTACCTCCAGTCCTCCATGAAGTTCATGACCATCGGGACGACGCCTTCGCCGACCACGCCTATCGAGGCGTCCCTCCAGTGGCCCAGAGGCCCTTCGCCCCTGTACTCGTCGCCTACGTTGAATCCTCCGCAGAACACCTCGCGGCCGTCGACCACGGCTATCTTCCTGTGGTTACGATGGCTCTTCTTAGGGCTGAGGAGCAGCTTGAGCCAGTAGTGGAAAACCGCATAGTGCCCTCCTGCCGACCTGAACCTCCTGATAGCCTTGGCGGGGCCCTTCTTTATCCCGAACCCGTCGGTCATGAGGCGGACCTCCACCCCCTCCTCCACCTTCCGGGTCAGGATGTCCATCAGCTCGTTCCCGTCCTCGTCGTCGCGTATGATGTAGTACTCGAAGAGGATGGACCTGCGGGCGGAGCGGAGGGAAGCGAACATCGCGTCCTTCAGCTCGGAGCCCTCTGTGAAGATGCGGACGTCGTTGTTCCTCGTGTAGGTGTCAGCGCCGGCTCCGGACAGGACCTTCGCGACCCTGAGGGCGTCGGAATAGCCCTAGTAGTTTTCCATATCGTCCTCGAGAGCCTCTCTGGAGCCTTCCAGGCTGGACCTCCAGAACCCCGGGTCGTTGTAGGCCCCGGTGTGCCAGTACACCGTGCGGCCCATGTACAGGTAGAGGATGAACCCAACTGGCGGGACAAACAGCAGGACGATGATCCAGGCGAAGAACGACCTGGGGTCGCAGCGCTCCATGAACATCAGCGCTATGACCGCGATCACGTCGAGGATGACCAGCAGCAGCAGGATGTCGGCGAAGAAGTCCACGACGCTCATGAAGGTGCTGACTGCTGACATGGCCGCCTCGGTTGAAGAGCATCATCATCCTGGAGAGGCCGATCTTCAGGCGGGCGGAGACCGTCCTTCTGGAATAGTCCTCAGGCAGCATCTCCTCAGAAGATCCGATCAGCCCCTCCAGGCGGGCGGAGACCTGCGCGGAGATCTCCTCCGACTCCACCAGTATGGACGTGTGGAAGTCGTGGAGCATGGCTCTTCCGTTGAACGGGGCCATGCTTATCCCCGAAATCCGCCCGTCTATCGACAGGAGGCTGTCCTGGAACTCCTCTCTGGAGAAGAACACCCTCGCGCCGGAATCCAGCATGGACGAGGCGGCGGCGGCCGTGTTCCATTTCTGGTACCAGTGGCCCCCTCTCCCGGAGACGACCACTTTCACGTCTACCCCGGAGAGGGCGGACAGCTTCAGGAAGTTGTATACGTTCTCGTCCGGGACCAGGTACGGCTCGGAGAGGGCTATTGACTTCTCCGCCGCCTTCAGCATGGCGACGTATCCCATGAGCGCAGGGTTCCAGTCCCCGCCCGCGTCCGGCCCGGTCGAGACTATCTGGACCTTGGTGCTCCCAGCGGCGCCAGCGGTCTCTGACCTAGAAGGAGGCCTTCCGGTGGCGAACGACCAGTCCGCGAGGAAGCGGTCCTCCAGCCTCGATGCGGCCGGCCCTTCCAGGCGTATCACCGACTGCTCCCCGACGTATGCGGCGCGGCCGTCGACGATCGCCATGATCCTGCGGTTCTTGAAGCGGAACGACATCGTCACCAGCGGCATGAGCCTCCTGTGGAACGTCCTCACGCATACTCCTGCGGCCTTCATGCGCCTGATGACGCCGATGGATCCCGGGACGTCGCACCCCAGAAGGACCCTCACGTCAGCGCCTCCCTCCGCCTTGGAGCACAGGGCGTCCACGAAACCGGGGGCCTCAGAATCCGTGGGGGGCCTGTATATGCTCACATGGACCGTTCTTTCGGCCGATACGATGTCGGCGACGGCGCTCTCCGACCCTTTCGCCAGGTCGTCGTAGAAGCGGGTGTAGTTGCCTTCGGTCGGCAGGTCCGCGCCTCTGATCCTGGGGTCGTCCAGCAGGCCCATCTCCCGGTCCCCTCCCAGCTTCCGGCCGAACACGCTGCCGGAGTACAGGGTGCACCCGTACAGCAGGTACAGGGCGAACCCCAGGAACGGGAGCACGATGGTCAGCGTCATCCAGAACGCGAACGACCTCGGGTCCATCCTCTCCTTGAACACCAGCAGGTAGACCGCTATAAGGTCCACCGCAACGACTAGCGGCAGGACCGTCCAGAAGGTCTCGACGAGCAGGAAGAACGGGCGGGTGATGTACGTCATGGATGTCCCTCGGAAGCGACATCTTCTCGTCCTATCGCCGTGAAGGCGAGCCTCGATGCCGCGGCAGGTCCAGAATGGGCGGAAAAGGTTTCGGGGGAGGGCCCCCGTTCAGAACTTCTTTCCGATGGCCTTGGCCTGGGCGACGATCTCCGCATTGTTCTCGGCGTACTTCCTGTCGTTGCCGGTGACCATAGCGATCTTTCCGACCGGCTCGAACTTGAAGAAGGAGACAAGGACCCCGCTCATCCTGTCAGCGAGCTCGTCCGCTCCGCCGGATCCAGCCGCGGTGACCACGGCGACCTTCTTCCCAGGCGCGATGCCGTTCTCCGGCGCCACTCCGAAGAACCTGTAGAGCCTGTCCTCGAACAGCCTGTACTGGCCGCATGGCTGGCCGAAGTACACGGGCGACGATATGATCACGCCCTCAGCGTCCTTGACTGCGTCGATCAGAGGGGTCAGATCGTCCTTGGTGACGCACTTTCCGCCGTTCTTCTTGCATGCGTCGCAGGCCTGGCATCCCTTGCGGTTGGCCATGCCGTTGATGTCGAAGTACACGACTTCCTTCCCGTTCTCCTCGGCGCTCTTCCCGATGGTCCTGACGACGAACTCGGTGTTGGCGTTCTTCTGAGGGCTGGATATTATGGCAACGATAGTCATGTCTGCGGTATCGTCGAGGTCTCTATTTCTCTTTTCCTGATACGTCTCTCGCAGGGAGCCCTATGCTGGCCAGCGGATGCGCGGGAAACCCTCGGACGGCGACGTCCCCTTCATGGCGCATCCTCGGCCAGCACCGAGGTCGCCCATGCGTCCAGGTCTGTAGCAAGGCTCCCGTCGTTGTAGAACGCCTTGGAATAGGTCGCGCCCTCGTCGCTGACGTATATGGCCGCCGTCAGGACGCTTTTTGGATCGTAGGCTGTATCCAGGCGGGCGAGCTTGCTGATCTCCGTGTAGTCCCCCCAGATGCGCACCACGTTCCCGGACTCGACCGTCCGCTTGAAGTCCACCATGTCGCCGTCTGTCGGATGGTCAACCGCATGACCTCTGACCCAGTAGTCCACGATGTCGTAGAAGACCCCGGACCTGCTCAGATGGAAATCCAGCATCTTGGAGTACGTGTTCACGCGGCCTTCCTGGGCCATCTCGACGACGATAGAAACGCTTACATCCCCATGGTCCAGATCCTTGTCGAACGTGAACGTGCGGGAATCGGTGAACCTCAGCTCGTCCGACTCGATGGCCGCGCCCTTGCCGAGATAGTATCTGGATCCGTACGCGTACGCTTTCGGGTCCATCGCCTCCAGGTCAGTGTAAGTGGCCGAAAGGATCTTCGAATGGCTGAAGGGCTCGACGCCGAAGCTCATCCTCAGGCTCCTGAACTTCCCTTGGCCGGCCGGGATGACCAGATCAGGTACGAAGGAGAACACGTTGTCGTTCACGGCCGAAATCGACGGCGAGAGCTTCAGGGTCAGGCCAGGACCGTCGAACCTGACGGTGACGGGCTCGATGCTGTCCGAGATCCTTAGGTCTTTCTGATAAGCGTCCTGCTTGTAGTAGCCGCCTTTCTCCTCCTTGTTCGCATCTTTCGTCGGAAGGAAGAACTTTTCGTACGCAGGATTCAAGATCCTGTACCCTTCGGGGGACGTCCTGCTCCCGATGCCGATGAAGCACTCCACCGTGTCTACCCCGTCTATGCTCTTCTTCGGGTCCATCTTCAGGTCGACGACCAGCATCCCGCTGCCTGGCTTATGCTTCCCTGTGACGTCGAGTTCCGAGCTGTCCACAACGATGGTGGTCTGCCCGCCCTTTATGTAATCGCTGTAGTAGAAGAGAGAGTACCCGCTTACCTCGGTCTCCTCTATGTCCCCGTTGAACTCGCAGTACAGCCTGTCCACGACGACGCCGCTGTCGAAGGTGGCCCTGAACCCTCCGAAATCACCCTGCGCGACAGTTATGTCCGCTATGAGCTTGATCTTGAACTCGCCGTCGTTGACGACCAGCAGCCTTCCTTTCGTGGAGGACCTGGAGTACTCGTCGACGATGTCGAACTCGTCGACCTCTATCAGCCCCTCGTTCACGTTGTGCTTCACGTAGCTCTCTTCCTCAGGGATGACGTAGACTACGATCAGCACGGCGGCCAGCGCCAGCGCAAGCACTATCGTGGATATCTGGAATAACACGTTGGAGTTCATCTGCTCACCTTAAGTTCACACGTCGGCCCTCATCATCTTCTCGATGGACCTGCTCCTCAGGGCCAGCGCCGCGGCTATGGCGATAGCGCCGGACACGACCATCCCGAGGAGAGGGGCGTCCAGAACGACGATGAGGCCTACCAGGACCCCCAGGAAGTACAGGACGTACAGCAGGACCATCGCCAGGAACCTGGCCGGCCTGTCCTCTCCCGCCATGGCGCATATGTTGTGGTGGATCACCATGTAGAACAGCGGCACCATGAGGAGGGTCAGCGTCAGGGCGCTCTCCGCCCCTCTGGCGGCATCCCCCAGGAAGCTCCGCATGCAGACGAGGAACACGGCGAAGACCGCCGGCAGGAAGATCAGCAGGAGCACGGAATATGAGTCGACATACTCCTTCCTGTCCATTCCGCTGGCAAGCTGGAACGACAGGAACCTGTCCTCCTCCGCGGAAGGGCCTGACAGCAGGGACCTCTCGACGCCCTGGCTCCTGCTCCTGCTGTAAGCCACGATCCCTATCACGAAGGCGACGGCGGCGAGGGCTATTATCAGTGGGTCCGCGGTCAGCGCGAACGCCAGCAGTACCAGAGCTATCAGCGCAAGCAGCCCCAGGGCGGACTTGGCGCTGAACGTCGAAAGCCAGACCGAGAGGAAGCGGTTCACAGGTCCAGCCTCCTGAATCCGCGGGTGGAGAGCCATGCGCACGATGCCACGACCGCCGCAGAGGCCATGAGGCAGGCCAGCGCCCCGTTCCAGCCCATCCGGAGCCCGTCGGCGAAGCATATGTAGCTGACGACTGCCAGGGCTATGGGCACCGAGATCCCCAGAACATCGGATGCCATGGAGGATCCCGATGTGGAGTACCACAGCGTTCCGACGGACGTCGAGGCCACGGACATGAGCATAGCCAGGCTGGCGCATTCGAACAGGCCCTCCCGTGTAAGGGCCGACACGGCGGCCAGGGACAGAGCGATCGCCAGGAGGACGGCCATTGAGCGGGCGTAGAACGACCATATCATCGTCTTCCTGCTGATCCCGGACGACACGAGGAACGAGCTCCACCTGGGGTGCATGCGCCGGGAGTCCGCGACGGACAGCGCAGGGACGGCCACCATGTAGGGCAAGGAAGCCAGAGCCATGAGGAAGCCGTCCTCTAGCCGGCCGCGGCTCCAAATCAGGGCGATCGCGGAGACCGAGGCGGCGAGGGCAATAGCGCATGCCCCCAGCGTCGCGCGGTCAAACCCCGGAGAGAAAGGGACGAGAATCATCTCCTCCTCCCCTTCATGTGGTACACCACGATGTCCTCGAGGGACGCGTCGTCTATCGCCATGTCCGGGAACATGTCGGCGAGCGCCTTCCTGTCCTTTACCAGGGCCGTCCTTCCGAAATCGCTCTCCGATGCGCCGACCACGAACTTCTCGGGGACCCTGTCAGCGTCCGACGCCCTCACCAGGCCGTACTCCTCCATGAGGGATATTCTGTCCTGGCAGAGCACGACCTTCCCGTCCATCATGAGGACTATCTGGTCGGCTATCTTCTCCAGATCCGAGGTCTGGTGCGACGATATGACCACCGTGCGCTCCTCGTCCGAAACATACTCCCTGAGCATCCCCAGGAACTCCTCCCTGGCTTCGGGGTCCATGCCTGACGTGGGCTCGTCCAGGACCAGGTAGTCGGTCCCATGGGACATCATGACTGCCACCTGGAGCCTCATCCTCCTTCCGCGGGAGAGCGCTCCCACTTTGAACCATGGGCCGATGCCGTACTTCCTGCACAGCCCCTCGTACCTCTCGGCGTCCCAGTCGTCGAATATCTTAGACATGGTCCTGGACAGGTCGCGCACCCTCATCGTCGGCGGGTACGGGCATTCGTCGAAGACCACCCCGACGCGTCCGGGCTTCCTCGGCACCCCGAACAGGATCGTCCCCGAATCCGGGACGTACGAGCCGATGATGCATTTGAGGAGGCTGGTCTTTCCCGCGCCGTTGCCGCCTATGACTGCTGTGACGTAGCCTCTGGGCATCTCCGCGTCCACCCTCTTGAGCTGGAAGCCCTGGAACGACTTGTACAGGCCTCTCACCGAGATCCCCTGCGCCATCGCTCGTCCTCCTTGTAAATCATCGACAGGACCTCCTGAAGCTCTTCCAGGCCGACCTTGCAGAGCTTCGCCTGCCTGGCCGCTCTCCTCAGGTTGTCCTCCATCTCCTTCAGCTTGTATTCCGAAAGGAGCCTGATGTCGGTAGAAGAGACGAAGCTCCCCCTTCCTACCGCGGATACTATGAACCCTTCCGCCTCCAGGTCCTGGTAGGCGCGCTTGGTCGTTATCAGGCTGACCTTGAGCTCCTTTGCGAGGTCGCGCATGCTCGGAAGCGCGTATCCTGGCTCGAGCTCGCCGCTGATGATCTTGTCCTTGATCTGCTCCTTCAGCTGCTCGTAGATCGGCTTTCCGGCGGATGTGCTTATCACGAGGTCCATTTCATGGACTATATGGGAAAGCGAGTATAAAATTGTATATATTCAATATACCCAAATATGCATAATAAAGGGCGGCAATCCTCTTCGGCGCCGTTGCACGAAGAACTCCGCATGATGCTTCGGTTGTTCTTTTATATGTTAGACACGACTGACCACCCATGAGACAGAAGCGGCTCCTGGCCGTTCACGACATATCATGCGTGGGCAAATGCTCGCTCACCGTTGCACTTCCTATCATATCCGCCGCAGGAGTCGAGTGCGCCGTCCTGCCCACGGCCGTCCTTTCCACCCACACAGGCGGGTTCACAGGATTCACTTTCAGGGACCTAACCGGGGACATCGAGCCTATCGGTTACCACTGGTCGTCCCTGGGCATAAGGTTCGATTCCATATATACAGGGTTCCTGGGCTCCTTCGAGCAGATCGAGCTCGTCAAGGGCCTGATAGACTCGCTCTCCGGCCAAGGCATCAGGGTATATGTCGACCCTGTAATGGCCGACAAGGGGAAGATGTACACCGTCTTCGGGCCCGACTTCCCCGCGGGGATGAGGGGCCTCTGCGAGAAGGCCGACCTGGTGATGCCCAACATGACCGAGCTGGCGTTCATGCTAGGCTTCGAGTATGCCGACGGCCCTTACACCCAGGAGTACGTCGACGGCGTGCTGGAGAAGGCGAAGGCGCTCGGCGTCCCGCGCATAGTGATAACCGGCGTGAGCTTCGAGGCGGGCAGGATCGGGGCGGTCTACAAGGACTACTCCACCGGGGAGCAGGGCGCCGTTATGGCCGACGAGGTCCCAGGATACTATCACGGGACGGGAGACGTCTTCGGATCGGCGCTCGTGGGGGCTCTCGAGTCCGGAGCCGCTCTGCCGGACGCGGTGTCCATCGCGGTCGACCTCACCGTCGGGAGCATAGTGAGGACCCATTCGGCAGGGACGGACGTGAGGTTCGGGGTGAACTTCGAATGCGGGCTCCCCCAGTACGCGCGCTCCATCAGGGACAAGGCCTCCATCCGCATGGCCGTCTCCGATGAGGACCTGGCGTCGATAGACTCGATGGCCAGGATCGTCTGGCCGGAGACCTACGACCCGATAATACCCGAAGGCCAGGCGGAGTACATGGTCGAAAGGTTCCAGACCGCCGAGGCCATCCGCGGGCAGATCTCCGAAGGCTACGTGTACGACATAGCCAGGCTGGACGGGGAGGACGTCGGGTACTGCGGCTACAAGATAGACGGCAAAGCGCTGCTCGTCTCCAAGCTCTACGTGCTTCCCAAGGCCCAGGACAGCGGCCTGGGTAAGATGCTCCTGGAGTCCGCTATGGACGCCGGCAGGGCCGCAGGGGCGGAGAGGATGAGCCTGTCGGTGAACAAGAGCAACGCCAAGGCCATCTCGTTCTACGAGCACATGGGGCTGGCGAAGGAGTCTTCCTGCTACTGCGAGATAGGCGACGGGTTCTATCGCGACGACTACACCATGGGGCGCAGGCTTTGACCGATCCCGGCGCTCTTTTCGAAGAGGGCTACAGGCTCTACGTCGAGGCCGAGTGCCCGGAGGACCTGGAGAGGGCCCGCTCTCTGCTGGGGCAGGCAGCTTCAGGAGGGCACGCCATGGCCATGGACGTCCTCGGCAACATGTACGAGGACGGGGACGGCGCAGAGGAGGACGTGATGACCGCGCTGCAGCTCTACCGCAGGTCCGCGGAGCAGGGATGCCCTGCCGGGATGTACGACCTCGGCGTCCTCTATCTCGACGGCAGAGGGGTCGACAGGGACGAGGAGCGCGCCTTCGCGCTGATAAGCAAGGCGGTCGAGGCCGAGAGCCGGCCGGACCATATGTACAGGCTCTCCGTCATGTACAGGACAGGGGAAGGGACCCCCGCGGACGACGGGAAGGCCTTGGAGCTTCTCAGGAAGGCCGCAGACCTCGGAAGCCCGGAAGCCAAGTCGAGCCTGGGCTCGCTACTTCTGTCCGGGGACGGGGTCGAGAAGGACCCGGAGAGGGCATTCGTCCTATTCAAGGAGGCCGCGGAGGACCAGGACTGCAGGGCCATGTGCAACCTGGGGCTCATGTACGAGGACGGGATCCATGTCGAGAAGGACCTCGACGCCGCAGTGTCCTACTACAGGCAGGCGCTCGACCTCGGGTTCGCTCCCGCCTGCTACCATCTGGGCCTCCTGGTCGGACAGGGCCTCGCGCCAGCGTCCCTGATCGACCCATCGGACGTCCTTGGGGCGGGAGGCAGGGCGGGGTCGCCCGACGACGTGGGCAGGCTGGGGGAGCTCTACTACTTCGGCGACGGAGGCGAGCCGGACCTGGAGGCGGCGGAGCATCTGTTCCGCGCGGGGGTCGACCTCGACGTCCCGTCGTGCATGTACAACCTGGGAGTCATGATCCTCCGCGGGGAGGCAGCATCGGAATACGAAGGGGAGGAGTACGACCTCATCCTAGCCGCGGCGGATGCAGGGTACGCTCCAGCCCAGGAGCTCGTGGAAAGCTCGGAAGAAGAGATCTGACATGTTCATACCTGTCACCATGGACGAGGCTCGCCGCAGGGGCTGGAGGTCCCTGGACGTGATACTGGTGTCCGGCGACACCTATACGGACAACTCCTACAACGGCACAGCCGTCATCGGGCATTGGCTCGTCGACCACGGGTTCAAGGTGGGGATGGTGGCACAGCCTCGCCTCGACGCCCCCGACGACATCCTCCGCCTGGGGGAGCCGGAGCTGTTCTGGTCCGTGTCCGCCGGCTGCGTCGACTCCATGGTGGCCAACTACACCTCCACCAACAGGCGCAGGAAGGACGACGACTTCACACCGGGAGGCGCCAACGACCGCCGCCCGGACAGGGCCTGCATCGCGTACACGAATCTTATAAAGAGGTTCGCGAAGGGCAAGCCCATCATCCTGGGAGGGATAGAGGCCAGCCTTCGCCGCATCGCGCACTACGACATGTGGTCCGACTCCGTCCGCAGGTCCGTCCTGCTGGACTCCAAGGCCGACGGGATAGTCTACGGCATGGGGGAGCTGTCCAACCTGGAGATAGCGCAGAGGATGAGGGACGGGAAGGACTGGAGGGACGTCAGAGGGATATGTCACATGTCTTCCGAGGCGCCGCCGGGCTCTCTGGAGCTGCCCTCGTACGAGGAATGCGCCGCCGACCCCCAGGCGTTCGCCAGGATGTTCCGCATGTTCCGCGACAACTGCGACCCGGTCACCGCCAAGCCGATGCACCAGGCCTACGGGAGCAGAGTACTGGTCCACAACCGCCCCCAGCGCTGCCTGACCCAGGAGGAGCTGGACGCCGTCCACGAGTCGGACTACGAGAACGCCGTCCATCCATTCTACGCCTCGCAAGGGCACGTCAGGGCCATGGACACCGTGAGGAACTCCATCACCACCCATCGCGGGTGCTACGGGGACTGCTCCTTCTGCGCCATCTCCGTCCACCAGGGCCGCACGGTGGTCTCCAGGTCGAAGGAGTCGATAATCCGCGAAGCCGAGAGGATCGCCTCCGCCAGAGGCTTCAACGGGATAATCCAGGACGTGGGAGGGCCGACGGCCAACATGTACGGGATAGAATGCCCCATGAAAGCCAGAGCGGGCGCCTGCAGGGACAGGAGGTGCCTGGGATCCAGGCCATGCCCCCGCCTGCCTATAGACCATTCCGAGCAGACGGAGCTCCTCAGGAGGATCTCGTCCATACCGGGCGTGAGAAAGGCTTTCGTAGGGTCGGGGATACGCTACGACATGATCGTCGCGGACAAGGCCCACGGCCAGGAGTACCTGGACGAGCTCGTGTCCAGTCACGTCTCCGGGCAGATGAAGATAGCTCCCGAGCACGTCAGCGACCGGGTGCTCCGCCTCATGGGGAAGCCGTCGAGGGAGGTCCTGGAGGAGTTCAGGGAGATGTTCGAGGAGTCCAACGGCAGATGCGGGGCGAGGACCTTCCTCACCTATTATTTCATAGCCGCCCATCCAGGGTGCGGCGAGGACGACATGAGGGAGCTGGCCGACTACTGCCACAGGGTTCTCAGGACCAACCCGGAGCAGGTCCAGGTATTCACCCCGACGCCTTCCACCGTGGCGACGATGATGTACCACTGCAGGAAGGACCTCAAGGGCAGGGACGTCCGCGCGGAGCACTCCATCCAGATGAGGCAGAGGCAGAAGGACATAGTGGTCCCCAGAGGGAAGAGGCGCGCACGATGGGCAGCAGACGTTCCGCCTCCACTGGTCCGACGTCGCTCCCCCGCCCGGACGTCATCGAGTTCGCGGACACGGGGATGCACCTGTTCAGGTACAGGATGGGCGCCCAAGGGAACAGGCTCAGCATATCCGATTTCCTGGAGGACGCCCCGCAGGAGGTGATAGACGACGTCGTCCGCTACGCCCAGTCGGGAGGGAGCGGGCCCCGCCCCCAGCTGCTGGTGATGTACTCCGCCACGGACGAGTTCATCCTGGCCAAGCGGCCGCTGTTCCTGGAGCGCTGCAAGAGGTTCAAGCTCGCGTCGGACGGCGAATATCGCGACCTGTCCGACTCCGTCCAGAGGCTCCTGGATTCGGGGCTGCTGACCGAGGATGACCTCCAGAACACGTATATAACCTGGTCCAAGCGCAGGGCGGTGAGGACCTTGGGCGTGTGCTATGCGCTGTACAGGGTGATATCCATTTCCCCCGCCCTGGACTCCCCCGATGTCCCTCTGGAGTGCCTCGACTTCGTCGTATACCACGAGTTCCTCCACCTCAGGGTCGGGGTGAAGATCGGCGGGCGCAACCACAACCAGGCGTTCAGGAGCATGGAGAGGATGTACCCGGACTACGACCGCGTCGTGTCGGAGCTCAGGAAGATCAAGAAGCGACGGCCGCCAGTCAGGCTTTTATCGGCATTCGGGCATCTGGACAGGAACACAGGCCAGCGGACTTGCCGAATCGGGCCGAGTTCAGGACTTCGCATGGAAGAGCAAGAGAAGAGGGGCTTCGTATTCAACACCCCGCAGGGAGATATGGAGCTTTCGATAGAAGAGGTCGAGAGGCTGGCCGCCGAAGGGGACCAGGACGGGCTGTACGCCCTGGCGATGGCCTACCTGTTCGGTTGGGACGTCGAGGAGGACGCCGAGAAAGGCTATTACTACCTGGAGAAGGCGGTGGGCGCAGGGCAGACGGAGGCGATGGCGCTCATGGTCCGCCTGTTCATGCAGGGCGAATACGAAGGCATCACCTCTGAGAGGGCCGCCCAGCTGTCCATCAAGGCGGCCGGAGACGGGATCCCGGAGGCCCAGCTTTACGCCGGCCTGGCATACATGGACGGGGTTTCCGTCGAGCAGGACTACAAGGAGGCTGCCAGATACTTCAGGCTCGCGGCGAACCAGGGCAGCTCGGACGCCAGGGCCAGCCTGGCATACCTGTTCCAGGAGGGCCTCGGGGTGGAGAAGGACGAGCACAAGGCGTTCATGCTGTACAGGACGGCCGCTAGGGCTGGGAACGTGAACGCCATGTTCCAGCTGGCCGTGTGCTACGAGTTCGGGACGGGCACGGCCGTCGATCTCGGGCAGGCCGCTGAATGGTACAGGAAGGGAGCGGAGCAGGGCGACGCGTTCGCCATGGAGAGGCTGGGATACCTGCATTCGGAAGGGATCGGAGGAGGGCCGGACCCGGCCGCTGCCTTCGAATGGTTCCTCAAGGCGGCGATGGAAGGCGTGACGACCGCCATGACGATGACCGGCCACTGCTACCTCAAGGGGATAGGGGTGGAGCCGTCCGAAGAGGAGGCGGCGAAATGGCTCAAAATGGCCGCGGACAACGGAGACGAAGAGGCGAAGGCCATCCTGGACTCGCTGGACGCCGAGAGGCTTCCGAAGAAATGATTAATGAAGCGAGCCATCCACGACCGATCACCATGGCTTTCGATAGACAACCCGGCGACAACCACGAAGATGCCGAGACCCTCTACCAGCAGGGGCTGGCCTTCCTCTACGGCACGGACGTCCCCAAGGACTACGCCAAGGCGGCGGAATGCTTCAAGAGCTCCTGCAAGAAGGGCCACATGCCCGCCCGCAGGGAGCTGGGAATCATGTACGCGTCCGGACAGGGAGTGGAGAAGGATCTGGAGAGGGCCGTCCTCTACCTCGGGCAGGCCGCCGACTCCCTGGACCCCAGCGCGCTCTACCACCTGGGCCTGATGTACGAGGTCGGGTCGGGGGTCGAGAAGGACATGCAGAAGGCCGTGAGGATGCTCGCGTACGCCGCTGAGATGGGCTTTCCGGGCGCCGATTCCGATGCGGAGCGCGTAGACGCGATTCTCACCGAGCAGAGGAACAGGAACCTCCGCGCCAGGCCGCTGCTGAAGCTCCAGATTTCTGACGTGGACGTCGAGGCCGCCTGCTGCAAGCCGATGCTGGACGCCCTCCTGGCGCAGGACATCGTGTTCATCGACACGGCCAGCGGCCCTGCCCTCCTGGGAGAGGACCTAGACGGCATGGACGCCGTCCTCAGCCGCTGCCCCTACTGCGGCGCTCCGGTGCAGGTCGTCCCTCGCGACAAGAAGTATCGATCTCGACATCCGGAACTCCTGCCGCACCTTCCCTTTCGGCGCTGCTCCCAAGCTCATGAGGGGATTGCGGCGGCGTTCCGATCTCTTCGTCAGTTTATTATTATCCTAAGGCGATGACAGCCGCATGTCAGACGGAGAGTACAGCGAAGAAGACGCTACCAATACCATAGAAGCGGTCATCGAGCTGAAGAAGAGGGAGCTCGAGGACCTCGCCAAGAAGAAGGACAAGGCCCGGAAGGCCGAGAAGGCCGAAGAGATAGAGGGCCTCATGGCGTACATAAATGCGGATCTGGCTTCCTACAAGGCTCTTCTCTCGGACATGAAGGACGACGAGTCCCTTCTAGACGGCATAGACCTTACCGATTTCGACACCGTCGACCGTCCCGAATGCTACGAGGACTACATGAAGAGCCAAGGGGAAGAGGATGCGGAGCTGGACGCCAAGGCCAGCAGGCTGCGCGCTGACTATTGCGACGACGTCATGGAGACCATAAGCCAGGAGATAGGGGAAGAGGCGCTCAGGTCCAAGAAGATGGTCAAGGCGATGCTCGAGGACCCCTACATCCTGTCCGTGATAGGCGAGACCATTTTTTATGACGACAAGCTGTACGAGCAGTTCTCCGACCTCCTGGACGAGGACGTCGACAGCAAGAAGGGCAAGAAGAAGTCGAAAAAGAAGTCCAAGAAGAAGGGGAAGGATTGATTCCCGACGGCTCGGCCGAGGCCGCCGCTCTGAGAGAGGAGTTCCTAGGCCTGATGGCCTCCATGCCCGATTCTCCCGACGAGGCACGCCGCATAGCCAGGAGGATGGAGGAGATCCGGTCCAGGATACAGGAGCTCTCTTCCTCCGTCGCCGCTGCTCCCTAGACCAAGCCCTTCGATCCCGTATCGATTTCGGAGGAGGCTGCGTCCGTCTCCTCGGAGATCGATTCTATAAAGAAGCGCATCCAGGTAGCGACGGCTTCATCGGATTTCGAAGAGGTCTGCAAGCTCTCCATGGAGGCGTCCCTTCTCGAAAGGAGGCTGAGCTATCTGGAAGGAGCTGAGTTCCCCGATGGTTCGGAATCCTCAAGCTCGGACAGATAAGGATAAATACAGCCCATTGGGATTTAAAACCGAAAGTGACGGGGACGAACATAAACTGGTAATGGAACACAAACTCCTTACCCGTCACCTCAACCTCGCGGCCCGGCTCGCCTGATGGCTCTCGAGTACATCTCCGCCATCGTTCTGAACAGCACGGCCTTCCACCTGCCCTTCGCGGCTTCGCCGGGATCGTCCACGCGTATCCGGGTAGCGCACTTCTCCCTGTACAGGAACATGTCCGTCAGGTCCTCCATCTCGTCGTCGCTGAAGACCCCCTTCCGCCTGGCCAGCAGGATGCACAGCGCGTAAGATGCAGTGTCGTCGACCTCCGTCACACCCAGCATGGAGGCCAGGGCGTCGAGGATTGTGTTGCACGCATAGATGACGGCGCACTGCGGGTCTGATTCGAAGAGCTCGGACACCTGCGCCGCGGTGCACATGTCCGTGTTGGAGTTCTAGTCCGCCCTGCTCAGGATCGTGTCGACGTCGGCCTCCAGCTCGGGGTCGCCGATGAGGTACCTGCAGCATTCCAGCGCGGCCTCGTCGATGGAATCGAGCGAGTAGGAGTTCCCGACGATCCCCATGCTCTCCAGCTGGTAGCGGACGCCTTCAGGGGAGTCTATGAGGTCCAGGCAGCCAGCGAACGGGCTGCTCCTCCCGTCGCCCTCGACGTCCCTGATCACGAACTCGTCCTCGTCCAGCTTCGCCGGGCCGTCCTCGGGCTCTTCGGCTCCGCGCCTGTCCTCTTCAGCCATCTGAGATCCCTGCTCACCTGTATTCATTAGCCCTATTTTGTTCTACGCCTCGATCCGAATCCGGCCTCTCCCACGGCTCCGCCTCCTCGGCGATCCTGCCTACAAGCTCGTCGCCTCTGGACGTCCAGAAGCTCCTGTCGCAAACCAGGACCAGCCTCCTCCTCGCTCTCGAGACGGCGGTGTTGATTATCTTCAGCCCCATCCTCTCTGAGGAGCTCGTGAACCTGAAGGGGACGTCCCTCGACATGACCCCGTTGTCGGCGACGCTGAGCACCACCAGGTCCCATTCCCTGCCCTGGGAGGCATGGACGGTCATCACGCAGTCCCTGTACCTTCCCACGGAGCGCCTGAGCAGCCTCGCCTGGTCGGCGTACGGGGTCAGTATCGCGATCGAGGACGGCTCCGGGCGCTCCGAATCCAGGAAGGCGACGACCGCGTCCTTCTCCGCGGCGTTCTCCCTCTCCTTCCTCTCCGTGCAGACCGCGTCTATGCACGAGATTCTAATGTCCCCTTCCCCCCGCCCGGTCATCCCGTTGCGGTAGACGAACCTTTCCAGGATCGCAGCCAGATTCTGGCCGAACCTGTGGGATTCGGTCAGGTCCGCTCTCGCTGTGAGGACGAATTCGGGTCCTCTGCCGGAGACGTAGTCGCGCTCCAGGGCGTCCCTTCCGGCGTCGACGAGGGTCTCGCAGTGGAGGGCGCTCATGTCCCAGAGGAACGCGTTGCGCATCCCTGAGCCTCCTCTCGCCCAGCGCTCCAGCAGCTCCCCGTCCAGCTCGCAGACCGGAGGGAGCTGCATGTGGTCCCCCAGGAATGCTATCGGGACGCCGTTCGAGAACAGCGTTATGGCGTGCATCAGGCCGCAGTATCCCGCCTCGTCGAGGAATATGCGGTCCGCGTCCAGCTCCATGCGCCCGTCGTCGGCGGAGCCTCTGGGCCTGAAGCGCGAAATGAACTGCAGGGGCGTGCCGGCTATCACGGAGGCGTTCCTGACGCGCCTGCTGGTGCATCTGGCAGATATGCTCTCCAGCTCGTCCTCGAGAGACGATATCATCAGCGCCACGTCGGCGTCGGACATGCTTCTGTACTCCTCTATGTCCAGCGCCGGGCGGTCCCTGTCGTAGAGGGCGGACTTCGCTTCGGCCAGCACCTCCCTCAGGTCCCTTCCGGCGCTGCAGTCGATGCGCCTGGTCCGGGAGCAGAGCGTCAGTATGGGCGCCATCTCCCTCCCCATCTCCGGCGCCAGGGAGATGGTCGCGGTCCCGTCCATCACGTCCAAGCGCTCCGAGAGGTCCTCTATCCTCCCCCTCATCCTCTCGCACGTCCTCTCGAACAGCACCTCCTCCAGGTTCCCGATGCTCTTCCTCAGGCGGTCCGCCCTCTTCTGCGCCTGGGAGTCCTCGCACATGTCTGGATGCTCCAGAAGGAACGACTTAGTCGGGATCCCGAGCCGCAGTATGCCGTTCCCGAGCTTGCTCGCGTCGAACGCCTTCAGGATCCCGCGCAGGACCTGCTCCACGGAGTTGTTGGTCGGCGCGAACACAGCCACCTTCATCCCTTCGCGGAGGCAGGTCCGGATGCACGTCGCCAGGACGAACTGCGTCTTCCCCGTCCCAGGTGCCCCCCAAACGTACGAAAGGGGGCTGGTCAGTATGCACCGCACCGCATTCCGCTGCTGCTCCGTGGGCTCCGACCCCTCCGGGAATTCGGGCTCCCCCGCCGAAGGAGGGTCGCAGGGGATCCCGATGGAGCCCGAGTGCCTTTCCAGGAACGAAGCCACCGCTTTGACGAGGAACTTCATGTCGGACAGCACCCTCACGCGAGGATGGGCTATCGACATGGCTGACAGCACGCCCGGCCCGGGCCTGGCGACGATGGTGCGGGACACCTCGTCGTAGCGGGTGAACCCGGCGTCCTCCCCGGAGAGAAGGTCCGAGTCCACCTGGAGCATCAGGGAGCCGGTGTCCTGGATCAGCGACTGGAGGTGCAGGACGACGTAACCGTCCCTGACGTCGTACGACGACACCTCGGTGACGCTGACCCCCATCGGCGGGTCGGTGGCGTACTGCATGTCCTCGATGTAGGAGCAGACGCGCGACGCCGATTCCTTCAGGATGTCTGGCAGTGTCTCGGGGTCCATGCCCGGGGAGCCGGGGAGGAGGTAAAGCGTTTTTCAGGAGAGCTTTAAGGTTGTTAGCTCAGGAATAGAAGCTGGAGTAGCTGGACTTGTCCTCCTCGGGCTGCGCCGGCTCGCCGGACTCGAAGTCCCCCCAGTCGACGGACTCCCTTGAGATGACCGTGTAGGAGTTGTTCCTGCTCTCGAACTTCACGGTCTCGTCGTCGACCGTCATCTTCACGTCGAAGAGGACGGACACGCAGGAGTCGGAGTAGTCGCTGTCCGGGTCGACTATGGACCTGTCGTGCCGGAGGCAGGTGGACTTCAGCGTCCTGACTCCGAACAGGCCCTTGACCTTCTTCACAGCCCTCTGGAGGACGTATCCGCTGCCGATGTCCAGGGCCCAGACCTCCAGGCGATCGTCGTCTGTGACGTCCATCTTGCTCCAGCCGGAAAAGTCGTCGCGCCTGGTGCCTGCGTACATCAAGTACTGCGTCTTAATCGAGATCACGACCCCCGTATCTGCCATCTTGTATTTTTGTTTAAGCCATAGTCACATCGTTGCGGTTTACAAAGGCAATACCCCGGTCGACCTCGTGGAATCTATATAAATACGGCCCAGCGCATCGCCGTCTCATGTTCGCAGAGGCTTGCCGTACAGCTAAAGGCTTCACCCGTCCGGTGGCCACCTCCATCCGCTACCAGGACGGGACGGTCACCACCGCTCTCAACTCGTTCATAATAGTCAACCGCGACGGATGGGCCCTGACCGCCGGCCACACGTTCGACACCCTGGTCAAGCATGAGAACGACCGCAAGAAGATGGAGGAGATCTCTCGCATGTCCGCGCCCGGGCAGCCCGGAGCTCCTTCCAGCCCTGTGAAGATGGATCCCAAGTTCATCCTCAACCATTCGTTCTGGTGGGGGTGGGACGGCGTCCTGATAAGCGAGGTGACGGTGGACAGGAAGATCGACATAGCCCTGGTCAAGCTGGTGAACTTCAAGCCCGAGATGGTCTCCAACTACCCCGTGTTCGCCAGTCCCGACAGCATATCCCTGGGAAAGAGCGTCTGCAGGCTCGGGCATCCCTTCGTGGACCCTCCCACGGAATTCGACCCGGTACATAACGCGTTCCGCATACCCAAGATAGACTCGGATGCCGCGATGTTCGTGAACGACGGCGTGGTGTCCAAGATAGTGACCATAAAGAAAGCGGGGAACAGCCTCATCGACGCTGTATACATGGACACGTCCACCCCCGGCTACAGGGGCCAGGCGGGCGGCCCTATCGTCGACGTCAAGGGAAGGGTCTGCGGCATGCAGATCAACACCCTGGCACTGCCCTTCGGCTTCCATTCGGCTTCGCCCGAAGGAGAGAGGAACCCTGTGGAGGACCAGTACTGCTGCGTGGGGCGCGGCGTTCACGTGAAGACCATCAGGGAGTTCCTCGACTCGAAGAACATAAGGTACGGCTTCGAGGACTCCGACGAGGAGTACACCATACTGGAGCGAGGCGGTCGACCTATGCGGTAAGGGATGCCGGCCGCGTCCATGAGCCTCCTCATGCTGTCCACGTGGACGGCGATGCCCTCGCAGGAGGTCATGGTCGCAGCGGCTCCGTCGTCATTGATGTAGCGGTATCCGGTGTCCGTGAGGCGGGTGGCCACCTGCATGCCGAATATGACCCCGTCCCTGTCGAAGACGGCCCCTCCCGACTGGCCGCTTATGCCAGGCGTGGACGTCACGAACATCCTTGTGCCGGACTCGGAGAACTCCTGCGAGACGATCCCGCAGTTCCCGAAGGCGCCTGCTGAAGCCGCGTCGTCCCCCCTGTCCATGTTGTATCCTATGCGACCGACGGTCATCCCCATCAGGGCCTTTCCGGAGTTGCTGAAGGCCGGGTAATCCGTCACCCAGTCCCCGTCGAACGGCGTCAGCCTGCCCACGGCGATGTCGGACTCGGAGTCGAAGAGGACGTCGTCGACGGACACCCCTTCCCATCCCCACACGAAGCTCCCAGAACCGTCCCTCTCGTCTTCAAGGATGTGCCTGGCGGTGATTATCCACCCGGACCTGTTGACGACGATGAACGATCCGCATCTGGGCTTGCTGGCGCTGCCAGGGTCCGTCATGAGGACCGGACGGGTGAAATCCCTCGCGCAGCCGAAGGCGGCCTCGAACATGGGGACGGAATCGGAATTGGCTATATATTTTTGACATTCGCAGGCCGTTGGTTCCCAGCACGAACTCGGCCAGGGCATCCCCGTCCAGAGGGCGGTACGCAACGGGGTCCCAGCGATCGAAGTCGCCGCTGCGGGGGGCGGCCACGAAGCTGACGCCGCAGCTCCTTGCCCCAGCGAGGTCGGACCTGCTGTCTCCGACCATCAGGGTCTCTTTCGGGGAAGCCCCGGCGTCATCCATGCAGAGACGGATGAGGTCCCCCTTGCTGCAGGGGAAGTCGGCGCCCCTGACGCTCCGGAACAGCTCGCGTACGTCCCATGATCCTACTATCTCCATTGCAGAGAAGGTGTCCATCATCGTGGCTATAGCCATCTCTACTCCGCTCTCATGGAGCCTTACGACCGCCGATCTCATGTCGTCGAATATGCGCGCACCGCCGGGGCACCATGCCGAGGCGTCGGCGAGGGTCCCGTCCAGATCGAAAATCACCAGTCTGTACATGTCGATGCCTCGGCGGCCTGTTTCCCCTCAGACCGCCGGAGGGCAAGCTGTTTTTGAGGTTTGGATCCGCAGGGTCAGCGAGACTCGAGCTTCATGAACGGCTGTCCGCAGTTGGGACACATATAGAATGGGCAAAGGGACGATATTTCGCATCCGCAGTACGCACAGTTCATGGTCAGTGGTTAACTCTCGAAGGGTTATAAGAGGTTCTGTCTTACTGTTAAATAGATTTAAAACTCATTTTTTAGTTGGAATAGAGATTTTGTCAAGCGGTTTTTCCATAGGATCCGCAGAGCAGGCGGAGAAAAAAAGAGATTATTGGAGTTTATCCGCTGTCATAGGACTCATTGAATCAGGATGGGAGGAAGGCTTGCTGGATGGGTGATGCCGCCCGCATCGCTCCGAACTTTCGCCCAGGAAACAGGACAGGCGCTCCTCGGAACGGCGGTCGCGGGTCCTCGGCGAGCTCCCGTCCAGAGACGGCGCGCGACGGAAGGACGTCACGGAGAGCCGGAGCCGCCCGGCCTTGACAGTGATCTCGCATCCCTCCGACACCTTCACGGACCTCTTCCCCGAAAGCCTGCCGAGGCGCTTGGCCTTGACGACATGGGTCCCTTCGACGAGGTCCATGCTCGCTCTGGACCCCTTCTCGAGCCTGAATGCCTTGACGCCGTCCACGACCACAAGAACAGGCGAGGGGCCGTCGGCGTAGCTGAAAACCGCGCGGCGCATGGGGGCTTCCGTCCTGGTCCACGGGCGGAGGAGCCTCCTGTCGGCTATCACGAACTCGGACCCGTCATGGCAGCGCGTCCTGGAGCCCCCTGCGGTCTGGTTGTAGAGCCTGCCGCGGTCGAAAGCCGATATCAGGGCGCGCTCCAGGTCGTTCAAGGACTCGAGCGAGCAAGGGATGACCTGGACCATGATCTTCCTGCCTTTCTTCACGTCCGAATGCACCTTCTCGTTCCCGTTCCCGGTAAGATGGTCCCTGAGCCTCGATATCACGTTGACGGACTGTCCTATGTACCCCATGGAGAACCTGGAGAGGTCCCGGGGGACGCGCTTCCCGCCGTATACGAGAATGACGTAGCAGCCGGCGCCCTCTCTGGAGCCTATCCCGTTCCTGCATATCGCGAGGAAGCGATCGGCAGGGACGAACTCCCCTCTCATCACCCATTCCCTGACATCCTCCGGCATCATGCATCCCATAAACCGCACTCCCACAGTCGATAACCGGCCGCATCCCGCCAGGGCCAGAGAGTGGCGGTATTTAAAATCGGGAGGGAGGGTGGCCGAAAGTGTCGGCAGCCATGGCGAGGCAGCCCTTGAGCGCCTGCTCCCCGCCCAGGGACGAGGGAACGATGTAGGTGTCGAGGTCGGAGCTCTCCTGGAAAACATAGTGTCCCCCGAGCTGCTCCCGGACGCCTTCGCGGATCATCGGGAACAGCGACATCCTCTCCATGACGCCGCCGCCCATGACGACTACGTTCGGGGAGACTATCTGCATGCAGTTCCGCACCAGCTGCGCCAGGTAGTAGGCTTCGATCTCCCAGACCGGGTCGTCGTCGGGGATGCTCTCGCCCGCTATGGAGCGCCTCTTGCCGACGGCGGGGCCGCTCGCCATGCCCTCGGCGCAGTCCGGATGGAACCTGCAGACGCTGGCCATGCGGTCGTCAGGATGCCTCGTCACCCTGGTATGCCCGCCTTCCGGGTGCAGCAGCCCGTGCAGGGGCTTCCCGTCGATGACGATCCCTATCCCTATCCCGGTCCCGACGGTGATGTATAAGACGTTCTGCTTGCCTTTCCCGGCGCCGAAGCGGGCCTCCCCCATGCATGCAACGTTGACGTCGCTGTCGATGACGGCGGGGACCCCGAGGGACTCTTCCAGGGTCTTGCCGAGAGGGTATTGGGACCAGGCTTCGCGAGGGCAGGCCAGGATCGTCCCGTAGCTGGGACCGGGCCTCAGGTCGATAGGGCCGAACGAGCCGGCGCATAGAGAAGCTATGCCTCTTCCTTCGAAGAACTCCAGGATCTTCGGAACGGAATCGGCGGGAGGGAGGGTGGGGAACCGCACCTTCTCGAGGACGGTCCCGTCCTTCCTTCCCAGAGCGCAGATTATCTTGGTGCCGCCTATCTCGACGGCTCCGTAGATCTTTCCGTCATCCATGAATCTTGATACTGCCCGCGCTGGTATTCATTTCTTTGGCGGCGGGAGATCCGAAGACCTGGTCGCAGATTGCCCTGCCGAGGTAGACCTGCTTGCGCCTGTCCCAGCCGCTGTCGAACGACTCCCAGAGGGCGAGCTCGGACTCGGCCATGCACTCGCAGCATATCTCGACGAAGGACTTGCGGTCGACGAACCGGGTCCAGTCCATGTGGGTGCTGATCTCGTCGAAAGCGACGCGCTTGCCGGTCTGGATCTTGAGCATCATGCTGCACTCTTCGGAGCAGAACGAGGCGTACTCCATCGCTTTGCTGTATTTCACGGCGGAAGTATCGGACAGGTTGGACAGCACGTAGCAGAAGCGGTCCATCATGTTCCTGACCTTCACGATGTCCTTCACCTCCCCGTCGGTGAAGAGGTCCTTCCTGGACAGGAGATACATCACGTTTCCCATGGCGGCGGAAAGGTCAGGCACATGGTAGAGGAGCCTGTTGAAGAGCATGAGGAACATCTCCTCGTCCCTGCGGCTGTGCTTGTCGAGCATCTCCATGTATCTCTTGTAGAGGCTGGGATCGGTGGCCTCCAGTCCGTCGGTGAGGGTCTCGATGTTGCTGGGGAGAGAGCAGAGGTCGCCGTCGGCAAGGTCGACCATCATCCTGCACCTGAAGATGTCCAGGGACAGCTGGTTCAGAAGGGATCCTCTGAGCGATTCGGGAAGGTCCGCATCTGCGAATGTGGTGGTTTCTGTGGTCTTTCTCTCTATCGTCCTCTCGAGGAGCGCCTTGTCGTCTACACTGAATATCATATCTGTACCGCTCCTGCAGGAATCCTGTCGCAGAGGATGGAAAAGTGGTTGCAAGCCGGAAGAGTCGAAGGGTTAGAGAGAAAGAGCTCTGATGTGCATGCGATCTGATTCGTCCTCGCCTACTGGTACTCGGACCTGTAGCCGACAGAGTGGTGCTGCAGGCTCCTGCGAGTAGGGGAGAATCTCGTCGCCACGGCGGAAAACTTGTCGGCATAGCCTGCATAGAGGGCCATCCCATCGTCGAACATTTCGGAAATTACGCTTTTGCTGATTTCTGTCATGTTTGCCATGGACGGACAGAGTATCCATAAGTAGCATATTTAAGTATCGGAACGTTGGAATGGTAGAAAGGGATAAAAATATGTTATAATAATCTATTATGGTATATACAGCCATTAAATCTGACCACAGATATGTCTGCAGGAACATCCGCTTCGAAGAGGATGATTCGGTGATTGGCATCTTTTTAAACGTCGGATTGTTTTACGAGCATCCATGAAAGCAATACTCGTCAACGGAAGCCCGCGCAAGAGCTGGAACACCGCCAAGGCTTTAGACAGTGCAGGGGAGGGGCTCAGGGAGAACGGGTTCGACGTGGAGAGGATAAACCTTTATGACTATACATATAAGGGTTGCACCAGCTGCTTCGCCTGCAAGCTGAAGGACGCGAAGACGAACGGCGTCTGCGCCATGAAGGACGAGCTTCGCCCGGTCCTCGAGAAGCTCAGAGAGGTGGACGCGATAGTGCTCGGGTCCCCGGTCTACTTCAGCCAGCCGCTGGGCCAGGTCAGGTCATTCGTAGAGAGGTGGCTCTTCCCTATATATTCGTACCACTACGAGAATGGGAAGCCGCTACTGTGCAGGGACAAGGCCATACCATGCGGAATGATCTACACCATGAACCTCACAGAAGAGATGTACAAGGAATGGGGCTACGCAGAAGCGCTGAAGCAGACTCCGAAATCAATTGACGAGATCATGGGCTGCTGCGAGACTCTGAACATATTCAACACATACCAGTTCAAGGACTACTCGAGATACGACATCACCCTGTTCGACGAGGAGGAAAAGAGGGCGTATCGCGACAGTCGTTTCGAGTCCGATCTCAAGAACGCCTTCGAACTCGGATGCAGGATCGCGAAAAGAGCGAAGTCGCTGTGATCGCTGTCAGAAGTCACGCTCGTCAGAATCCGTGTCTATTTATCGATTCAGAGGCCAGATATCGCGATCATCATCCGGATTCTTGCGCAGCACAGCGCAGGAGAAAAGATAATATTATATACTCGAAGGCAATGTGTATCTTTGCGACTGCCAAGCGCAGACGCGTGGTTCAAATCAGAATCAGACCGTGCACCCGGACAGAGGTCCTGTCCCGGGGAAGAGGCGTAGGGCCCCCGCATTGGAGGATGAGGGCGGGGCAAGCCCGATGATCGCCGGACATACGAAACCTGGACGTGTGCTAGATCATACGCCAGCGGCGATGCTA